>CAWBCB010000107.1:0-51056 GCA_963787095.1 uncultured Cytophagales bacterium
TCCACGGCCATGCCGCCGGCCTCGGTCATGAGGGTGACCGTGGGCTTGTTGAGATCGGGAAAGACATCCACCGGTGTGCGCGACAGGGTGAATGCGCCGTAGGCCATCAACACGATGCTGGCGATGAGGACCAGCAGGCGGTTGGACAGGCTGTTGTCGAGGAGCCACTTGAACATCGGGCGTCACCGGACCTGGTTGATCAACGACGCGCCCTGGGTGGCAACACGCTCGCCCGCCTTCAGGCCGGAGGTCACTGCCACCGACACGCCGTCCAGCGGCTCGAAGGTAACCACACGTGGCTCGAACCGTTCGGGCGCCTGTTGACCCACACGATGGTCTGGTTGGCCGGGTTCTTCAGCAGCGATGCCACCGGAACCGACAAGCCCCGGACCCGTTGGCGCGACTGGACGAACACCTTCACCGGCTGTCCGATGGCCAGCTGGCTCAGGGCCTTGGCGTCGCCCGAGAAGGTCAAGGGCAGGGCCTGCTCACGCAGGCTCCTGGCGGCACCGATGAACTTCAGCGGCACCCGTTGGTCGCCCAGGCCCAGCGATGCACCGGCCACGTTCTGCGACTGCGCCATGTCATAGGCCAGCGCCTCGATGCGCAGCCGGTTCGGGTCGACGACTTCGAAGATCAGTTCGCGCGCGTCCACCACCTGGCCGGCCACGGCGTGTGCCGATGCGATGACGCCGGAGACCGGTGCCACCAGCGCGTCGCGGTTCGACAGGCCGCTGCCGATGGCCGCCATACGCTCGGTCAGGCTGGCCAGCTTCGACTTCGGCGGCCTCGATGTCCTTGCGCGGCACGGTGTCGGCCAGTTCCTTCAGCCGCGCCACGCGCTTGTCGGCCAGTGCGCGTGCGGCACGCAGCTCGGCCTGCTGCGCCAGCTGGTTCGAGCGCTCGATGGCACCGGTGGTCGGCAGCACGTAGGCCAGCACCTCGCCCTTGCGCACGGCTTGGCCCGCACCGGGCAGGCCGCGCGGCGCCGGGTTCGAGGCGGCCGGCGTCGGGGCTGCACCTTGCCGCCGGCGTTCGGGTCCATCACGACCTTGCCCGCGAGTTCGACGGCCTTCGGCAGGTCGGCGTCCTCGGTGACCGTCAAAGTGCGGATGGCCAGCTGACGCTGCGCCGGCTTGGGCAGGAAGACGCTGCCGTCGGGCTGACGCTTCGGGCCGTTGCGGTTGGCGCGCGGCGCCGTCGCCGTGGTCGTGGCCCGCGCCGGCGTGGACGGGGGGACAGTGCTGCCAAGGCGAACCACAGCGCAAGGCTGGTGGCATGTGAATTGTCGCTCGACATGCTGGATCTCACCTACAACCCGACCGCGCGCACCTATACGGCGCCCTTGCAGCTGAAGGCCACCGGTGGCGTTTTCATCGTCGACGACCTTGGTCGTCAGGCCGAACCGCCGCAGAAGCTGGTCAACCGCTGGATCGTGCCGCTTGAGGAATCCAAGGATATTCTGGCGCTGCAATCGGGTGAGAAGTTCGAGGTGCCGTTTGACACGCTGGTGATCTTTTCGACCAACTTCCACCCGAACGAAATCTTCGACAAAGCCGCACTTCGCCGGATCTTCTTCAAGATCAAGATCGACGGGCCGAACCAGGAAAACTTCCTGAAAATCTTCGCGATGGTCGCCAAGAAAAAGAAGATGCCGCTGAACGAAAAGGCTATGTTGCACCTGTTGAAGGTGAAATATCCGACGATCGACAACATCTATGCGAACTACCAGCCGGTCTTCCTGATCGACCAGATGATCGCGATCTGCGATTTCGAGGGCATTCCTTATCAGATGACGCCTGACCTGATCGACCGCGCCTGGGCGAACATGTTCGTCAAAGAAGAGACGATCATTCACTGACGTATCGCTTCGGAATCGCAGGCTCGACCCGGGCTGCCGCGCCGTTTCTGACGCGGCTTGCGAAGTGCGGGTTCGAAGCGCAGGGCTTTTGGCGTCGCATCCTGCGGCGTCGCGACGCCGAGCGCGGATGACCCGTCCGGGGCTGCGCGTGCTGATCCTGATCCCGGGCGACATTGCAGGAAACCGAGGCCTTCTTTTTGAGGAGCGCGGCTTTCGCGCGCAAGCCCCTGATCTTGAGACGATCATCATTTCAGCGACCCTTGTCGCCGCGCTATGTCCGCGCACTGCGCGCCCGTATTTCGACCGAATTCGCTTGATCGACGCGCCGTTCGTCGGAAGTGCCCGCATGGCGGAGGCGAACAGCCTTCGCTTATGCTTGGCGGCGATCCGCAAGAGATTGCGAAGTTCAGACCCGCTTTTCGACGTGATGGGCAGGACGTTCACCGCATGGGTAGCTTTGGCACGGCATGGCGGCCAAGGTGTTGAACGACTTGTCTGTGCCGCGTCGACTACGGCGATGACGCGCAGCGCGGCTGGACTGGGCCGAAGCGCAGGGCATCGATGAAGGGCGGCTGGCCGACTTGCTGGAAGCGACCTTTGGCCGCAACATGCCTGCATGCGCGATCCGGCCTCTTTGGTTGCCAACGGCCTTGCCAGGCGAGAACGCAGGCGCGATCCTGGTCAAGGATGTCGAAACCGCACTTGATACCGCACTCGCCGGGGCGCATCTGACGCCGCCACGCAGCGTTTAGAGGCTCTGGCCACGTCCGGGCGCGATCGCTGCCTGATCCTTTCGCCGCGCGCGCGGTTCGTTCTAGGCTGGCCGGCATGGCCCCCTGCCCGCGTCTTTCGATCAATGGTTTGCCGCACGCGGTTGGCAGATCCATCCGCATCAGCAGGCACTGCTGGACCGCGCCGCGGCGATCCTGCGCAGCTGCTATGGCGCCCGACCGGCGGCGGCAAGACGCTGGCGGGGTTCCTGCCATCGCTGGTGGAACTGGCCGAGGGCGGCCAGCAAGGGTCTTCACACGCTTTACATCTCGCCGCTCAAGGCGCTGGCCGCCGATATCCGCCGCAACCTGACCACGCCCATCGCCGAGATGGCGCTGCCGATCCGCGTCGAGGATCGCACCGGCGACACCAGTGCTACACCCAAGCGGCGCGCCAGCGCGCCGACCCGCCGCATATCCTGCTGACCACGCCCGAAAGCCTGGCGCTCTTGCTCAGCTATGAGGACGCCCCGCAGATGTTCGCCGGGCTTTCGCGGGTGGTCGTGGATGAGATCCATGCGCTAGCGGAAAGCAAGCGCGGCGATCAGTTGATGCTGTGTCTTTCGCCGCTTGCAGACCCTGTGCCCCGGGCCTGCGGCGCGTCGGCCTGTCGGCAACGGTCGAAGACCCCGCAGCCATTGCCCGCTTCCTGGCCCGACACCCCGATCCCTGCGAGATCATGAACGCCGATCCGGGCCCCGACCCCGACATCGCGATGCTGGAGACCGAGCGCCGCCACCCTGGGCCGGCGGCGGCGGACGCTACGCGATCCCCGCCGTGCTGGAGGAGGTTCGCCGCCACCGCACGACGCTGATCTTCCACAACACCCGCGCGCAGGCCGAGTTGTTCTTTCGCGATCTCTGGCTGGCCAATGACGAAAGCCTGCCCATCGGCATCCATCACGGCATCGCTCGCCCGCGAAGCGCGCGAAAGGGTTGAAGCGGCGATGGTCGCGGCGATCTGCGCGCCATCGTCTGCACCGGCATCGTCTCGATCTGGGGATCGACTGGGGCGATGTCGATCTGGTCATTCAGGTGGGCGCGCCCAAGAACGTCAAGCGGCTGGTGCAGCGGATCGGGCGCGCCAACCATCGCTACAACGCGCCGTCCAAGGCGCTGATCTGGTCCCGGCCAACCGCTGGGAAGTGGTCGAATGTCACGCGGCGCTTGAGGCGGTCAGGGCCCATGACCTTGACGGCGACGCCGCGCGGCCCCGGCCCTCGCGACGTGCTTTGCCAGCACATCCTGATCGCCGCCTGTGCCGGCGCCTTTCGATGCCGATGCGCTTTTTGCCGAGGTCACACAGGCCGGTCCCTATGCCACCCTGTCGCGCGCCGAATTTGACGCCTGCCTGGATTTCTGCGCCACGGGCGGCTATGCGCTGCAGGGCCTATGACAGGTGGCAGCGGCTGATGCTGCGGGACGGACTATGGTCCTTGCGCGATCCGCGCGCGGCACAGATGATCCGCATGAATATCGGCACGATCACCGATACCGAGACGTTGAAGGTCCGGTTGAAGTCCCGCTTTGGCGGGCGCCCCTGGGCGAGGTCGAAGAGGCATTTGCCGCGACACTTACCCCCGGCGACACCTTCTGATCGGCGGCGAGGTGGTGCGCTATGAGGGGTTGCGCGAACTGACGGTCGAGGTCAGCCGTGATGCAGGCCGCAAGCCGCGTGTTGCGGTGTTTTCGGGAACCAAATTCTCAACCTCGACGGAACTTTGCGCACGGATGCTTCGTATTCTGGCGCAGGAAGCTGGCCCGACCTTCCCGCCCATACCGCCGAATGGCTTGCGCTTCAGCGCGATGTGTCAGCCCTGCCGCGTCAGGATCGTCTTTTGGCTGAAAGCTTTGCGGTAGAAGGCCAGGAATACCTTTGCCTTTACGGATTTGCCGGACGCAACGCCCAGCAGACGTCTTGGTTTGCTTTTGACCAAACGGATGGAGGAAGCGGGCCTGCAATCCCCTGGGCTTTGTCGCCACCGATTACGCGCACACTGATCTGGGGGTTGGATGCCGTGCGCGATGTGGCGGCCTTGCTTGATCTTGATCGACTGCGCCTCGGGCTTGAGGATTGGCTGGCAGGCAATGCGGTGATGAAACGCACTTTTCGCAACGTGGCCCTTGTCGCCGGCCTGATCGAGCGCAACCATCCAGGCAAGCGCAAATCCGGTCGGCAGGCGACCTTCTCGACCGATATCCTTTATGACACGTTGCGTCGCTTCGATCCTGATCATCTGATGTTGCACATCACCCGCGAGGAGGCGATGCGCGGCCTCGTCGATTTTGCGCGGATCGAAGGGATGCTGATCCGCATTGCAGGCCGGATCGATTTGTGCCGGCTTGACCGGGTAACACCATTCGCAGCGCCGCTGATGCTCGAGATCGGCAAGGTTCCGGTCGTGGGTTCTGCCCGCGAGCGACTTTTGGACGAGGCGGCCCAACGCCTGATGGCAGAGGCCGCGCTGGGCCGGACAGGGCCGTGACTGATGGGTGACTACAGGGTCGATCTTTGTGGTGCCGGGCTTTTGGCCCGACCAAGCGGCGCGCTTTACTGGGAAGCGGAACGGCTGCTGGCGATCTCGAATTCTGCATCTTGGCCGGTCCGAGCGTATCGCACGACTTGGTGGCACACTTCTGCCGCCCTATGAGGTCGAAGAAACCCTGTTGCGGCTTGATGCCGAAATTGCGGCAGTTGATCCGCTGGTGGTCGTTTGCCTTGGCGACAGTTTCGATGATCTCGCGGCCGCCAACCTGCCCGAACCGTCACGGCTATGGGTGTTGCGGATGATGGCCGGCCGGCGCTGGATCTGGATCACCGGCAACCATGACCCTGCGCCAGTTGCCTTGGGTGGCGAACATCACGGCGATTTTCGCCTGGGCTCGCTTGTTTTTCGTCATATCGCCCAGATCGGGGCCCTGGGGGAAATCTCGGGGCATTACCACCCGAAAATCCGCCTTGCGGGGCAGCGCTTGGCGTGTTTTCTGTGCGACAGGGCCCGGCTGATCCTGCCCGCCTTTGGCACCACCGGCGGAATGGATGCGCACAGGCCCGAGGTCTTGGGCCTTATGGGGCCTGGCGCGATAGCGATTTTAACCGGAAAAACCACCCGCGCAATTCCCTTCAAGCGGTAAGGCCCTGGGGTTCGGGCACACGCGTTGTAGTAGTTGGCCGAAGCGAGGTGAGTGTCAAAGAAGCAAACCTTGCTCTCAAAGAAAACGGGATTGCACTTGCTGGTGATGCGTGTAATGAATTAACTGCACAAAACGCAATCAATACCTGCATTAAAAACTTTGGTGGTTTTGATGGACTTTATCATGTAGCCGGTGGCAGTGGCCGAAAGCATGGCGATGGTCCTTTACATAAGCTTACGGTAGAGGGATGGAGTAAAACGCTCGATCTCAATCTTACTTCGCTCATGCTCTCGAATCGCGCAGCAGCACAAACATTTTTGAAAAGAAAAACAGCGGGCACCGTTCTTAACATGGGTTCAGTGTTGGGTTATTCTCCTTCACCAAAACATTTTGTTACACACGCCTATGCCGCATCGAAGGCAGCCGTTATTGGATTTACAAAATCAATTGCAGCCTATTATGCCCCCAACAACATTAGATTCAATGTATTGGCTCCCGCGTTAGTGGAAACTCCCATGGCACAACGCGCTGCCAATGATGAAGCAATTGTATCCTTTATCAAAACGAAGCAGCCCTTGGATGGTGGACGCATAGGAGTCACAACAGACTTGGATGGCGCAGCTGTATTTTTTATGTCCGATCAATCGAAGTTTACGACCGGACAAGTGTTAGCAGTAGATGGTGGTTGGGAAGTAAGTGAAGGTCAATATTAATCAAATGGAAAAGTTAGCCATTGGCATAGACTTAGGATGCACACACATCAAAGCTATTTTAGTGAAAGCTGATGGGGCAATTCTAAAAGAGATTCGCGAAGACACGCAAGAGCATAACGACCAACATTGGAAAGGTGAAGTGATTCGGATTATAAAAGAATTTAAACATCACTCACAACATAAAATTGCTGCGATCGGACTTTCAGCACCGGGATTGGCTAACGCAACAAACACATGTATTGAATTTATGCCGGGTCGTTTGCCGGGATTAGAAAATTTTGATTGGTCAAACCTTTCTGGTAATCGTATTTATGTACTCAACGATGCACACGCTGCATTGATGGCCGAAGCACAATTTGGGATCGCTAAAAATTTAAAACATGTAATCATGTTAACGCTCGGCACGGGGGTGGGCGGTGGCATTTTAATTAACGGTCAATTATATCAAGGTATGAATCAAATGGCGGGTCATATGGGGCATGCAACAGTTGATGCCATGGCAATAGATAAAGATGTAACGAATATGCCTGGTAGTTTGGAAGATGCCATTGGCAATCTTTCAATTAAGCAACGTTCGAATGGAAAATTTGAAACCACCTGGGATTTAGTAAAAGCCTATGAAGAAGGGGATTCATTTGCAACGGATGTATGGTTAGCCTCTGTTAGAAAATTGGCGGCTGCTATTGCTTCGTTTGTAAATATTATTTCTCCTGAGTTGATAATCCTTGGAGGTGGTGTTTCAAAAGCAAATGAGGCATTATTGAAACCACTCAACGAATACCGTGCACAATTTGAATGGCGACCGGGTGGAAAGATAACTCCCTTGCAACTCGCCCAATTTTCTGATCTTGCCGGAGCGTTAGGTGCGGCTGGGTTTGCACTTTCAAAAACATCTGTATGAATGTAATTCAGGAATATATTTCATTAAGCAAAAAAATTACTGACCGTGTAGCCGATCAGGAATTACAAATTGGTCGTGCAGCTTCGTGGTTTGCAGAAACAATTCTGGCCGGCAGAATGGTGCATGTGTTTGGTTCCGGCCACAGTCGCATTATGGTAGAAGAGATGTGGCCTCGCTATGGTTCCTTTCCGGGATTCAATCCAATAGTTGAGTTATCACTTACGTTTCATAATCTGGTAGTGGGTGCCAACGGGCAACGACAAGCTATGTTTTTGGAAAATGTTTCAGGATTTGCAGAGCGTATCCTACGAAATTTCGATGTGGAGTCAACCGATTGCGCGTTGATTATTTCATCGAGCGGAACTAACATTGTTCCTGTTGAAATGGCCGAACTCTTCCAACAGAAGAAAATAAAAGTGGTTTCGATTCTTACCCAAAAGCATTCTGACAAAAGTGAAAGCAAACGCAGTGATGGAAAAAAGCTAAGTGATTTTTCAGATTTGATTTTAGACACAGGTGCGCCAGTTGGCGATTCCATGATTAAGATTCCAGGATTAGATACTCCGGTAGCACCCGGCTCAACAATTGGTGGCACACTACTTATCAATTGTATCAAAGCTGAAGTTGCAAGACTGCTCACAGCAGCAGGTCAGCCACCCAAAGTATTAACAGCCGCTAATGTGGTGGGCAAAGAAAAGGCAATTGAACTTTTTGAAAGCGCTTATGATGAACATGCTCATCGTTTAGCAAAATTGTATCAACACATAGGTAAACCAAAAAAATAATGCAACCTATTCCTATTCGCACCACGGTTATTGGTAGTTATCCGTTTCCGGGCTGGCTTGAGTTTTCCGTTAAACATCTAAGCGAGTTTGGCAATGCCGATCGGGAAGAATTGATTGAAGATGCAGTAATAGCTGCTATTCACGATCAGGTAACTGCAGGATTAGATGTGATTACCGATGGCGAACAAACGCGATTGGATTTTAATCTTTCCTTTTACGGATTCATTAAAGGCATTAAAGAAAATACAGATGAACTTAGAAAGTTTGGTCCGGCCGCGCATGACCAGCGGGGAAAAAACTCAATTATCGATACACTAACCGCACCCGATGGATTGGGTGCAGTAAAAGAATTTATACGTTTAAAAAAATTAGCACCTAAAGGTCCGGTGTTGAAAGCAAGTATTCCTGGGCCATATACTCTAAGTGGACGATTACTTCCCAACGAAAAGTATAAAGACCGTTATGCTATAACAGAAGCGTTGTTGCCTTTTGTTAAAAAAGAATTGGAAGATTTAGTGGCAGCTGGTTGTACGGAAATTACAGTGGATGAACCTTCCATGAGTTGCTATGCCTACAAAGAAGACACAAAACGATTTGTCGATATTTTTAATCGCACCGTAAAAAGTGTAGTGGGTAAGTGCCGGCTTTCTACTCATTTATGTTTTGGAAATTTTAAAGGTCGTCCTGTGGGATATAGAAGCCTTGCGCCCATGCTGCCTGATTTTTTAAATCTCGATGTAAATGAAGTGCATATTGAAATGGCTAATCGCGAATTTGCTGAGGTTGAATTGCTCGCCACGTTTGCCGAGAAGATGGATGTGGCTGTGGGGATAGTGGACGTAAAGAATTATTACATCGAAACGGAAGAAGATGTTGTGCAGCGAATCAATAAATGCTTGAAATACGTGCCCGCAGAAAAATTGGCCGTTGCTCCCGATTGTGGCTTGAGTCAAACAGCGCGTTGGGCATCGAGACAAAAGTTGGCGAACATGGTGAAGGGTGCGAAGAAAGTTAGGGCTAGTTTAAAATAGATACTGGATTCTTGATGTTTGATTCTGGAGAAGTTGTTTCAGATATTTGATCAAGTACTCTATTAAAATCTAGTATCGAGAATCTAGTATCCAGTTATGTTAATTAAACCACTCCATCAAGGTGAATCACTAGCCAACGAAATTCGACTTGCAAAGCAAAAGGGCAATGTCGATTCAATGGATATTTGGTGGCTTGGGCAAAGTGGATTTCTGATACAGTGGAATAAAAAATGCTTACTGTTTGATCCCTATCTATCTGATTCGCTTTCAAAAAAATACGCGACTACCAACAAGCCTCATGAGCGCGTGAGTGAGTTGGTGATCAGTCCTGAATTACTTGACTGCATTGACATCGTGACATCAAGTCATAATCACACCGATCACTTGGATGCTGAAACTTTAATTCCTCTCTTTCAAAAAAATAAGAACATCCAATTTGTAATCCCTGAAGCTAATCGAAATTTTATTGTTGATCGGTTAAAATGTGAATCCAATTTTCCAATCGGCCTGAAAGATGGCGAAGAAAAAACTGTTGCCGAATTTACTTTTCACGGGGTGCCCGCTGCGCACAACGAAATTGAGCGCGATGAACAAGGCCAGTGCAAGTTTATGGGCTATGTAGTTCGGTTCGGAAAATTTTCTGTTTACCACAGTGGCGATACTTTATGGTATGATGATATTGTTGATATCCTTAACCCATTTAAAGTGGATGTTGCTTTTCTTCCCATCAATGGAAATGACCCCGCGCGCGGTGTAGCCGGAAATCTAAACTGTGAAGAAGCCGCCCGATTAGGAAAGGAAATTCAGACGAAGTTGGTCATCCCGCATCATTATGATTTGTTTAAATTCAACACGGCCGATCCAAAAGAGTTTGAAAGAGAAGCCAGGAAAGTAAAGCAGCCCTACAAGGTAATGCAGTTGGGTGAGCGAATTGTGGTGCGATAGCAAAACAATAAACTTTAATAACCTCTCACCCTAAATTCTGACTTCCTGTAAAAGGAGTTTTAAACATCCGATCAATTCTCCTATTTTCAATTTTGATTGCCTTAATATATCATTATGAATAAAATCTTCTTTTCCGCCCTGTTAACTCTTTCAACAACCTTTGCAATTGCACAAGGTGTTAAGGGGTATTATCAATATCCAACCATTAGTAGCGATCGCATCATTTTTGCTGCTGAAAGTGACTTGTGGATTGTTCCTATCACGGGCGGACTCGCTCAGCGAATTACATCACATCCTGGCGAAGAGTCGTATCCAACCATTTCACCCGATGGAAAAATAGTCGCATTCACAGCTACTTACGAGGGCTCCGAAGAACTTTATACCATGGCCGTAACAGGAGGACTGCCTAAACGTTGGACGTTCGAGGGTGAATCATCCATCGCTACAACCTGGATCAATAATAATGAATTGGTTTATACCACAAGTCATTATTCTACTTTACCTCAACTTCAACTTGTTAAAATAAATACGTTAACCAATACACGCACCCGCGTGCCGTTGGAGCAAGCTAGCGAAGCTACCTATGATGCATCCGGCAAAACGGTTTACTTCGTGCGTCCTTCGTATCATAGAAATGTTACCAAACGATACAAAGGGGGCACCGCGCGGCAAGTTTGGAAATATACAGAGGGTGCAGCAGAGGCAATAAAACTCACCACTGATTATGCAGGCGAAAGTCATCATCCCATGTGGTGGAACGGTCGTGTGTATTTTATCACGGATCGCGATCGGATTATGAACATCTGGTCAATGACGGAAGATGGAAAAGATTTGAAACAGCATACTCAACAAAAAACATTTGATGTGCGCTATGCTTCGCTCTCGAATGGAAAAATTGTGTACCACACGGGTGCCGATGTTTGGTTATATGATATTACTGCCAACAAGGATCAACTGGTAAACATTTCGCTTGCTACCGACCTTGATCAATTGCGCGAAAAATGGGTGAAGAATCCACAACAATACACCACCTCTATTCATATCGATCCGACAGGAGAAAAAGTAATCATTACGGCACGTGGAAGAATTTTTGTTGCTCCCGTTAACGGAAGTCGCTTTGTTCAAGCTTCCCGCAAGGAAGGCGTGCGTTACCGCGATGCAAATTTTTTAACTAGTAAAGACTTAGTTACACTCTCTGATGAATCGGGAGAATTTGAGTTGGTAAAAATCCCAGCTTCCGGTATGGGTAGTCATACCTCATTAACGAACGATGGTAAAATCCTGCGCTTTGATCCGGTTCCTTCTCCAGATGGAAAGTGGATTACGTATTCTGACAATAGTGATGAGCGTTGGGTGTTTAATACTGAAACTAAAGTCCAGAAAAGAATTTCTACTAATCAGGAAGGAGTTGGAGAAGTCGCTTGGTCGCCTGATAGCAAGTGGTTGGCGTTTACGCAACGTGCGGCCAATACATTTATGCAAATCCATTTATATGATGTTTTAAAAGGCAGTTATGTAGCCTTAACTACAGATCGGGCGAATAGTACGAGTCCTTGCTGGAGTGCTGATGGGGAATGGATCTATTTTATTTCCGATCGTAATTTTCAATCTCTTGTTGGAGCCCCATGGGGAAGCAGACAACCAGAGCCTTACTTCGACAAGCAAGAAAAAATTTATCAAATCGCTTTGCGCAAAGGAACTCGTTCGCCCTTCAAACCAGCCGATGAACTGACCGCTGAAAAAAATTCTAAGAAAGAAGGCTCTATTGTCGTTACCATTGATGCAGATGGTATTCAACAACGCATTCAGGAAGTACCTATCCCGGCAGGAAATTATTTTAACCTTTCGGTGAATGACAAAACTCTTTTCTTCCTGTCGAGCAGCACGGGCTTAGATGCCAAGCGCCATCTCATGGGGTTAAAAATTTCGAATGAAGATTCTAAACCTGTTACACTACTCGAGGAAGTAAACAACTATGAACTTTCCGGCAATGGAAAAAAATTACTAATCACTAAAAACAGAGAATACTACGTTACCGAAGCTTCTTCTTCACCGATTTCAAAATTAAATGATGCAAAAATTGATTTAAAGAATTGGACTTTTTCAATGGATCCGAAAGAAGATTGGAAGCAACTCTTCACAGATGCATGGCGCATGGAGCGCGATTACTTTTATGATACAAATATGCATGGCGTAGATTGGAACGCGATGTACAAACAATATTTACCATTAGTTGATCGCGTTACAACACGCAGTGAACTCTCCGATTTAATCGGGCGGTTTGTTGGTGAGTTGGAAGCTCTTCATACAAGTGTGCGTGGTGGCGATTTGCGTGAAGGACCCGATAACATTGAAATTGCAACTTTAGGTGCGCGATTCACCCGCCAGGATGATAAGGGTGGATACCGAATTGATTACATCTATCAAGCCGATCCTGATTACCCCAATCAAATTTCTCCGTTAGCAAACCCTGAGGTTTCAATTTCGGAGGGCGATATCATCACGCATGTGAATGGGGTTGCAACTTTATCCGTAACAGATATAAACGCGCTGTTGCGAAATGAAGCGAACAAGCAAGTTCGATTGAGTGTGGCTGGTAGCACTGGAAAACGTGACGTAATTGTAACTCCTGCACGCGGTGAAAGTAATCTCCGCTATTCCGATTGGGAATATACGCGCAGACTTGAAACTGAGAAATTAGGCAAAGGTCAAATTGGTTATGTGCACTTGCGCGCGATGGGTAGCAATGATATTTCACAATGGTATCGGGAGTTTTATCCTGTGTTCAACAGAGCGGGGTTAATCATTGATGTTCGTTCAAATCGTGGAGGTAACATCGACAGCTTTATTCTTGAGAAACTGATGCGCAAAGCATGGTTCTATTTTAAAGGTCGTAGTGGCGAACCAACATGGAATATGCAATATGCTTTTCGTGGGCATATGGTTGTGCTTGTGAATGAAAATACTGCTTCTGATGGTGAAGCTTTCGCAGATGGATTCAGACGATTAGGTCTAGGAAAAGTAATTGGAACCCGAACCTGGGGAGGTGAGATTTGGTTGGGTTCTCAAAACCAGCTTACCGATGGGGGGCTTGCCCGCGCACCTATGACGGGAGTTTATGGGCCAGAACGTAAATGGCTAATCGAAGGGCATGGTTTAGTTCCTGATATTGAGGTGGATAATTTGCCGCATGCAACATTCATGGGAAAGGACACACAATTGGAAGCAGCTGTTAAACACTTGCAGGATTTAATAAAAGAAGATCCTCGTGCTGTTCCGGCTCCACCACCCCATCCAGATTTTGGTAAGAAGAAGTAAATTCTTCTTACCGTAGCTACATATCCAATTAGAGAATTCAAATATCCTTTTGAGTTCTTGAGGGCTTTGCGTGCAACAGATTACTTTTTCTTCTTGCTTGCCTTTGCTTTTTTATTAAAATCCAGGGAAAGATTTATCCAATAGTCAAAATCCTTTTTTGACTTCATCCCGCTTTCATCAATCAGCACGTAGCCAATCATGGGTCGTTTAGTAAAATCCATTGTGCGACACCCTGTTTTTTCGACTGCCTCTTCATGCAAGGCAGGGTCAATGCGGCACATCAACTCATCTTTAATAATGCCTACGCACATTTTACCATTGTACATAAACGTGAGTCCCCCCATCATTTCTTTTTCAACAACGTTACGGAGTTCGGAAAACCGTTCCCGAATTCTATTAGCAAGTTTCTCGGAGTAGGCCATAGTTAATATTCATTTTCGTTTAATTAACTACAATTCGTCAACAGTGCTATGCAAGGAAATCAATTCCGCATCCCCTAATTTAATAAGCATTTACTGTACATCCTCACTTTGCTGGTCAATTTTAGGGAGACTGCCCAATCTGATGGAATTAGACCAGTAGCACAAAAAGATCGATTCAAATCCAGTAGTTTCTTTTTATATTTATCACATGGAGGATCAAATCATCTTTTCAGAGTACTTCTTTTACCGATTGCTTATCAACACCGTTTTTATGGTTGTGTTAATTCGGTTTGTCTATTACCACACCTATCACAAGAAGGACTCCTTCTTCACATTCTTCCTGCTCAACTTTATGGTGTTTCTGCTCTCCTTTATGTTGGAGAAAGCAAAAGCATTTAATTCCATTGGGAGTGCCTTCGGCTTGCTGGCCGCCTTTTCCTTGCTTCGGTTTCGAACCGAAACCATTACGATCAAAGACATGACTTACTTATTTATTATTATGGCAGTTGGCCTGATCAACTCCATTATGAAAGGAAGCTACCTCGAGATCATGAGCATCAATGCTGTGATTGCAGCGGGAGTGTTTGCTGTAGATGGAAATGTGCTCATGCGCAATCAAAAAATGAAATTGGTTGAGTACGATATAATGGAAAACATAAAGCCCGATCAACACGCAACATTGCTAGCCGACTTACGAGAGAAGACAGGGCTTGATATTCGTAAAACCACCATTGAAGAAATCGATCTGGTAAAAAACAGGGTTGTTATCAAGATCTATTACTATTAAATTTTGAAAAGACTCTATGCCATAGCGCTACTTTGTGGGTATGGCATCGCTGCTTATTCACAAAAGACAGATGTCCTCCCAATTTTTCAACAGCAAGATCCTTTAGCCTTACAGTTGAATTTTTCCATTAGAGCGGTGAAGAGAAGTAAAATCGACTCAGTGTTTTTTCATTCTTCCATGAAATTTAAAGTCAAAGATTCCTGGGATTCCATTCCAATGGAAATGAGGGCACGCGGAAACTTTAGGAGGAGAAATTGTTTTTTTCCTCCTCTGAGACTCAAGATGAAAAAAAAGGATTCTGAGAAAACAATCTTTGAAGGAAATAAAAGTTTCAAATTGGTTTTGCCCTGTCAAACAATTAAATCCGGAAGAGACTTAATTCTGAAAGAATATTTATGCTATAAGCTACTTGAGCCTATCACTCCTTATTATTTTCATACAAGGCTAGCTGATATTACACTCACCGATACAAGTGGAAAAAAGCCAAAAATATATTCCGTTATCGGTTTTCTAATTGAAGATGATGATTTGATTGCACATCGCTTTGATGGCAAAGTTGTTGAAAAAAGAATTCACCCTTTACAATTGAATGATACTGCTGCTATCGTTCTTGATCTGTTTCAATACATGATTGGTAATACCGATTGGTCGTCTTATGGGCAGCATAACATGAAGGTGATTCAGGCGCGGGCGGGGAATATTCCGTTAGCGTATGACTTTGATATGACTGGATTAGTGGATGCCCCTTATGCAACAGTAAACGATGCTCTTTCTATTAGTTCAGTTAAGGAAAGATTATATCGTGGATATTGTCGCAATGAATCTTTAGTTCAGTATGTTCGTTCGGAATATCTTAAAAATGAATCTGATATTGTGACCCTAATCAAAGACCATCAATCCTATTTGACTCCCATCGACTTTAATGGTATAAATAAATTCATAGGTGAATTTTTTGATGTTTTGAAAAACGATAGAAAGTTTACTGATGCTATTCTGTTACAATGCAGGAAAAATTAGAACTATCGATTCTTTAATTTTCTCATCGCCTGTGAAAACGCAGTTTTGATTGGATGGCCTTGAACGTGATGTTGATTTTTTACCACCCACTTCCCATTAATAATTGTACCAACAATCCGACTGGAGTCGGAAGTATAAAGTATTGTGGCAAGTCTGTTCTTTTCCGATGTCTCGGCAAGCAGGTGCGACCCTGAATTATAAACTACCGCATCAAAAGGCCTACCTATTTCAAAATGGTTTTCAGTTTTCAGCCCCATGGCATTTCTTCCTGTTGTTACTTCTTCATTGATCATGTAAGAAGCCGCATCACCTTCAAAGGTGTTGCGCTGATTTGTTACCAATCGTTGTCGGTAATCAATCATTCGAAACTCCTCCATTGGGCTTAGGCCAATGTGACTATCCGTGCCAATACACCAACGTCCGCCCAATCTTACATATTCTTTCATTCTAAAAATCCCATCGCCCAAATTTCCTTCCGTAGATGGACATAACACAACGGTTGCTCCGGACTTTGCTAATGATGCGAGTTCATCATCATCCAAATGTGTGGAGTGAACCAAGTTAAATCGTTCATTAACCTCCATGTTTTCTAAAAGCCATTGCATGGGTCGCTTACCACAATGGGCAAGACAATCTGCAATTTCTTTTTTCTGTTCGGCAACGTGAAGATGAAACGGTAAGTGATTAGGCGCGTTGTTAAATGTGGTTTTAATGTCTCCTAAATCAACGGCACGAAGTGAGTGGACGCTAAATCCCAATGATGCATTCTCATTATTTTCAACAACTATTTTGGATGCCCCCAGTAAATTAAAATAATCTTCAACTGATTTCGAGATAAACCTCTTTTGTCTTTCTTGAGGTGGCAAGCCAAAACCTCCTTGCTGATAAAATACCGGAATCAAGGTGATTTTTATTCCAGCTCGTTGAGCAGCAGCCACCATCCGCGAACCCATCTCTGCATGGTTGGCATACCGATTTCCATTTTTATCGTGATGTAAATAATGAAATTCAGCCACGTGGGTATAACCCACACGAACCATTTCTGCATACAACATGGCAGCAATTGCTTCTGCCTGATCAGGGTCAACCGAAAGTGCGCATTGATACATGGCTTCACGCCATGTCCAAAAATCATCTTGAGTTCCAATTGCATGATTTTCTGCAAGTCCGGCCATCGCATACTGAAAGGCATGTGAATGTGCATTTTGAAAACCGGGCAATAGCAAATCCTTGAACTGATTCCAGTGCAATAGCTTCGTTTGGTGGTTGATTTGACAAATAACCAATGCACCCCTTTTCATCCACACCAACATACGCTGGAGATAGCCAGCCTTCTTTTTGAAGAAGAGAATTGAAGTGAAAGAATTTTAGTCCCTCACCCCGTCCTTCGGACACCCCTCTCCCCAGGGAGAGGGGAAGGGGTGAGGGACTTCCTGCCTCCTCTTTTATTGAATTCAATACTTCTTTCATTTTACCAATAACCTGATCGTTCGTAAACCTAATTATTTTAATCCCATACTCTGCAAGGAAATCAGTTCGTAAACGATCATACTTTTTTTGATCTTCCTTCAAATGAATTTCTCCATCCACCTCAACACCTAGTCTAAGTTCCTCACAATAAAAATCAAGGATGTACCCCTTAATGGGCTGCTGTCTTCTGAACTTTAATTTGTTCAGTCTCCTTCCCCTCAAAGATTCCCACAAAAGTGCTTCTGCCTCAGTAGGGTCTTTTCTCATTTCGCGGGCAAATCCAAGAATTGCATCTGGAGTTTTATCGCGAGACCAAACTTCAATTTTATTATCGATCTGACCTTTCGATTTTCGCATGATCTTTTTTTCAATCCTCACTCCGTCCTCGTTCCTCGGACACCCCTCTCCCTAGGCCAGCCTGCACGAAGCCGTTTCGGCAAAGGCAGGGGAGGGGGAAGGGGTTGAGAGATTCAACTTAACTGCTCTATCAATTTCTCAAACACTCGCTTCAATAAAACTCTCATTTTATCTGCTCTTGCCTTATCATATTTCAACTCAGTATCATCCATGTAATTCACTTTGGTCATCTCTAGCTGCAGGGCATGTTGATTTTCAGCTGGCTTCCCAAAATGCCGTGTAATGTAGCCGCCCTTAAAGGGATGATTGTGATGGACAGAATATTCTCCATGATCCAGCACGCCTAAAGCTGTTTCAATCAGACCTGGCGAAGCTGAAGTTCCATCTGCATCCCCTAAAATCAAATCTGGAAATTTATCTTTCTGAATAGTGGATACAACCTGACGGATAGAATGGCAATCCCACAAAAGCACTTTACCGAATTTCTTTTTACACTGCTGAAGCAATTGTTCAATCTGATGATGATACGGTTGATAATACAACTCTACTCTCCGCTTTACTTCCAAAAGGTCTACTTCTTCACGTTCATCCTTGTAAAGCTTCTCACCCAAAAAAGTTGTTGCGGGGCAAAGAGCCGTAATAATTCTTCCGTCAGTATACAACGGCTTGCTGTGTGGATCGCGATTTAAATCAATTACCCAACGACTATAGTTAGCTGAGATCATGGTCACCCCAAGAGTAGGAGCAAAATCATAAAGTAGGTGAACAAACCAGTCCGTATCGTCTGGTGCTTTTATTAGCTTGGATTTGTATTGATCTTTTAGTTCTTCAGGAAAAGCAACACCGCAATGGGGCACGCTTATTACAATAGGTACTTCATTGGTTGTCGCTTGAGAAAGTGAGAAAACCATTATTTCTTTTTCTTTAACTCTTCTATTTGCGCTTCCGCAATTGCCCGCTGCACCAATGCCTGGTGCCTTTCCTGGTCAGCATTCTTGAAATTCGGTCGCTCTAGTTTCTTGCTCTTTTACAATTTGTTCCAGAGTTCTTTTTCCTTTTCGCAGGTAGCAGCCACATCGTCTATTTTTGAGATTTTTGTACAAAAGTAAAAATTACTCAATGCTGGCATGCAATAGCTGAGTATACCAATGATTACGTTTTTGTTCATGGCATTGCGTATTAATTCTTTTTAGATTTCTTCTTTTTCTTTGAGGAAGGTTCAGATGAAGTTTCAACAACAGGCTCTTCCTTTTTAACTTCAACCAGTTCCTTCTTAACCGCTTCAGCTTGTGCCAATTGATTCTGTAGTTTTGTAATCTCTGCTTTATACGCAGCTACATCGCGATTGCCGATGCGACTTTTTAATTGAATAATCCGCTGAAAAGATTCATCGATACGCTCAGGTTTTATTTCTCCGGTACTCACCATCTTTTTAATAATCGCGTGTACTTTATCAACCGTGCGCTCATCACTTCCGGGAATGTTATTAGAGAAACACATGATATCCACACCCGCATTGATGGCTAGTTTGATGGTCTCTTCTAATCCAAAGTTTTTTGAAATCGCATGCATCTGCATGTCGTCTGAAAACACTACTCCATTAAACCCAAGGCGCTTTCTTAAAATTCCATCCAGAATGTCCTTTGACAGCGTGCCCGGATATCCTTTTGCATCCAGCTTTTTATTAACGATGTGCGAAGTCATAACAGCATCTACATATCCTGAATCAATCAATAATTTATAAGGCAACAGTTCTTGTTCCGTCCAACTGTTTGTAACATCTGCCACGCCAAAGTGCGTATCCTCCTTTGAGCTTCCGTGGCCGGGAAAATGTTTTGGTGAAGTAAGTACTCCATACTTTCGATGCATTTTGATTACTTCTTTTGCCATCATAGCAACGGTGTCGGCATTAGCGGAATAAGCGCGTTCCGGTTTCGCAATCACGGTATTGTCTTTATTGATGGCCAGGTCAACAACCGGGGCAAAGTTTACATTAAACCCCAACCCCGCTAATGTAGCCGCAGTAGCATCGGCATAAAAGCGCACGGAATCCAATGACTTTGATTTACCCAGTGCTCCTGCTGTAACAGATTTAGTAAATCCATATTTTTCTTTAAGCCGATTTACTTTACCACCTTCCTGATCAATGCATATAAATAAAGGAATTGAAGCGGCTTTTTGATATGTCCACGTCATGCTTTTTACACTGGCAAATGCATTCGGTTTGTTTGGAATATTCTTTTCAAAAAAGATCAATGCGCCTACCTTTCCTTTCCGCACTTCTTCCAACACTTTCTCATCCACTTCAGCTTTTGGCATTCCTATTAAAATCATCTGCCCGATTTTTATATCGAGCATATCCATAGTTTGGCTGAACCCACTCACAGATACTAAAGACACCATTAAAACAAATACACTCTTTCTCATCCTCTTATTTTTCAGATTAATATTTTTCATGAATTATAAACAAAATTTTCTCCATTCGTTTTCGCACTTCATTTGTGCTGGCAAGGTAGTTATTATTCATCATGCTAAAGATTAAAACCCTGCCCGATCGCGTTACCAGGTAACCACTTAACGCATGATTGTTACTAAGCGTGCCTGTCTTCCCAAAAATAAAAGGTGGGTCTTTTCGATACCAGTTTTTTATGGTGCCTTGCTTACCGCCTACCGCCAACAGTTCAAATAATCGCTTTTGTGGAACTTCTGAATAAATTTTCTCCCAAAGCTTCACAATCGAACGAGGCGTAAACAAATTATAACGCGAGAGTCCTGAGCCATCCACCCAACTGGGTTCATCAGGCAAATCAGCAAGTAAATTCTTCTTTGCATATTCAATTGCTATTTCTGGCTTCAATGTATCACTTAGCACACCGGCACACTGAAGCAGTAACTGTTCTGCAATAAAATTATCGCTGTCCTTCATCATCACACTGTACAAACTATCGATAGGAATACTTTTCAACGTTTGCGCATTCCACGGAAGTGGGAAGAAAATTTCTTTTACGTCTCGGTGTAGTGTATCACTTAATAAATCAGCAATCAGATCACTACTATAATGATACGGCACTTCCCAATTTGTGTTTTGTACTACGCCCGGGAAAAAAGTAAGCTGATTATTATCAAGGTCGCGAATGATTTCCTCTTGCTTGCGCAGATCGGTGGCCACTGTAAAATGTTGCATGAAGAAACGAGGTGCTATTGAAAATTCAGTAAAGCTCTTTTCAATTGCAATCAGGTTCCCAAACATGGGAAACGGTGATCTCTCAGCTGAGTAATCAAAAGGATAATCGTCCCACGCCCACCCCGGGCCAAGCGAATTTGTCTTAAAATTTGTAGTCGAATAAAACAACTTTTCTGACGACTGCTTTAAGAAATTAAATACTCGGTCATTGTTGAACGTTCGTGAATATAAAAATGATGGATCGGCCATGCCCCAAAAAACCAATGAATCTCCTTTATAAATATATTTTAGTGCTGTGGCGGAATCGCCCAACAATTTTAGGGATGTGTAGAATGTAAATATTTTTGTGTTTGATGCCGGTGTGAAATATTTCTCCGCATTGTACTCAATCAAATACTTCTTCGCAGAAAGATCGTAAAGTGCAAAACCCGTGTGATCCTTCAACTCAAGTTGGGTGCGATTTATTTCTTTGATAATACCAACGCGTGGCGAGCAAGCCCAGCTAATCAGTAAAATAGAAGTGATACTAACAAAAACCCTCATTCATCAGGCAAGATACCGCTCTTTCAAGATATGGCAATGATGAGTTTCGTGGCCGGCAATAATAAAACCTAAAGCAACAACTGATAATTCATTTTTATTGGAAGTTCCTTTTCGCGTAAGCATTTCAGGCGTAAAGCCTTCAAATAAATCAATAGTTGATGACCTGAGATGCGCCATTTCAGCTGTAATCTTTTCAATGCTTCTTCCCGATGCGTTTGCCTGCGGAGCATAATCGTTTTCTTCGAAACCAGCCAAAGGGGTTTTATCATTCCGTGCAAAGCGTAATGCGCGATAAGCAAAGATCCGTTCGGCATCAATTACATGACATAGTAATTCACGCACGGTCCATTTATCGGGCGCATATCTAAAGTCAAGTTTGTTTTGTGGGATTGCATGAACCAATTCCAGTGCCCGATGCCCGGAAATGCGAAGTGCCTGTAGCAAATCACTTTCTTCAACTTGCTTTACATAATTTTTATAGAAATGCGGAACGGTTTCAAGATTCAAAAGCATAGAAAATATTTTTAGAATTCAGAAAATAATGCATCAGGAAGTGATTGATCTACCTTCAGGTTTTTAGGCCCGGCTCCATCTGTTCGGTCGGCAGACATCAAGACGCCTCCGTAATTCTGATAATTATCCCATGGCCTTACAAAGCCCATTTTCCCTTCCTCTGCCACATTAGGATAATAGGCCCAGTAACGAACTAACTTCTCTCTCTTATCAACATATAGTTTATACATATTTTGAGGTGTTACTCCTACTTCTTTAAACGTTAGGATGAGAGAATTATACCGATTGCCACCCAACGTATCTTCGCCCATATATTTAATGGTAACTCCTGAATCTTTTATTTTATAAGGCATTATCAACCAATAAGAGTCATTGATCCAAATTGCTTTTGCTTTATCTAAAAGTTTTTTCAAGCTATCCGGCTCTGTGATTTCTGTTCCTTTAATTCTTACTCTTCCTGTACCCGTTTTTTCATTTACCAAATAGATTGTGCTGTCAGGCGCGCTCTCAATTCGAACCCGGCCAGTTTGTTTATCCCAAATTAAATCTCTTCGTCCGAAAAAATTCCAGGAAATGAAACGGGTTTTATCCCAATTTTCTCTTCCCCCCATGGCGTGCATAATGCTATCGGCCAATTGAATGGCAGCAGGATCAGAGTCAGCAACATTAAATCCTTCGGCTGCGGGATTTTGTTCAGCCAATGTTTTTTTAACAGATTCTTTGGGTGCGCAGCTACCTAATAAAAGTGATAACGTAAATGCTGATATGAGATATTTCATAAAATAGGGTTTCAGATTAAGTGAAGGTACTAAAATCTCAATTGATCCAACTATCAAAAAGAGAGTCTATTTTTCTTTGTCCCAAATTCTTCTAATGCGGTATTTTCCTTGCGAATATTTAGCCATTGCATCACGTGCGAAATACTCAACGGGAAATACCATTAACGCAACAACTACTTGAATAGCAAAATCAATGACTGGTGAAGTACGAGATCCAAATAAAGAACTGATTACGGTCTCTAAAAACTGAATCAGCATAACCACTGTAATCAACGAGAGTATTTGACTTATGTAACGATAGCGGGCATTGGCTCTTGCCAACCGAAGCGATAAAGTCACAAAAAAGCTAAATACAAAAACCTCAAGCGCATAAAACCACCACCGTTGCCAGTAAGGTGCCAGCACAACAAATTTAATTTGATCTGCATTAGCTTCCTTCCCAAGTAAATCCCGAGATTGAACAACTAGTTCATACTTTCCCGGTTGTAAAAATGAAAGGGAAATAACATTGTTGGATGATGACCATGCCGACCAAGGGGTTTGAGTTCCTTTGACTTGGTAACGAAATTGAGTTGTGTTACTACCCACATAGTCGGGTTGGATAAACTCAAACGTAATTTGACCTTCATTCTGAATAATTTCAATTCTCTTTTCTAAAGTTATCTCCTGTCCACTCACCGCCCTCAAAAAGAGTGGATAGTTTGTTGGATCAGACTCACTTGTTTCATTTGTGAATTTGTATAACTCGTTTTTTGCGGTGATCACCCATAAACCATCACCTAAATTATTTGGAGCCAAATATCTCAGGTTTGGAAACAGGCCAAGCCAATCCAATTTTAGTGATTGCAATTTTCTATCAACCGTTCGCCACTTTGCACCATCATGAAACCAAAAATATCCAGCTGAGGCAAAATACTTACGCAAGCCAGGCAGTGAATCATACTTAACAAAGGAAGTGCTCTTATTATCATAACGACTGAACTGCCCGGAGGCTGCAATGTAAACATCTGAACCATAGGCTAAGCCTACGGTTTCATCACGCGATGGATTTACTATCTGATATGATATTAACTCAGTGATGTCACCATCTACGGTTTCAATTTTATAAATATTTTTTCGCCCACAAAGCCAGATGTTTTCAAGTCTATCTTCAAAAGAGTGACTAATAAAATCATGGAGCGAATCAATTAAATTTGTTTCACGCCAAACATCCTTCACCGAAACAAGAGTTTTTACCCTCTCTTCATACGTTCCTATTACCAGCTGTTGAAGAGACGGAGAGAAGAATACAGAGCGAACCGGTTCTTGTAAAACAAGTTTTGACTTAACACCATCTACTTCGTAAATTCCACTAAGCCCCGAAGCAAGCAACTTACCCATAACATCCACTAGTTGAGTTATTTTGCCATCGATCCCCACAACTTTCAAAAATTTATAATCCATAGCGGATTTTGTGCTGTCCTTCTTTGCTTCGTTAATTTTAGAGGATGCCCTTCTTCCACTTTTTCCTTCAGGTCGTGAAGCATTAACAACTACTGGCTCTTGCGCATTCTCAACTAATTGATAAAGTCCTAGTGTTGTACCTACGTATACTTTGCCTTGAAATGTTTGAGCACACAATAAATTTCCTGCCAAGCCCGGATAGTGGTCGAATGATCGAAAAGGAATATTAGGTGCAATCCGCGTAAATCCATATTCATGCGCTACCCACACACCCTGTCTTTTGTCTGTCATCAAACAAAATACCTGATTATCCGGAAGGCCATTCTGATAGTTAATAAATTGTTCTGTCTCTCCTGTATTAGGATTAATAAAGATTACTCCACCGCGTAATGTTCCTAATGCAATAAGATCATCATTTACCCAAACTCCATCTACCAACACATTTCTGGTTAGCAATGCCTGATCTTTAATAATAATCTCCCGGAAGGTGTTATTCTCATGAATATAAACTTGATGATTATCCATACCTACCAAAAACTTCTTTCCGTTGGCGGATGGTGTTGAGAAAATCAGATTACCAGGTGTAATATCAGAAGCAACTAATTTCGAATCTTCTACTTTCAACAACCCACGCTTGGTTGTGCGCACATAAACAGTATTATTCACATTATAAATTCCTTGAAATGAACCTTGACTGCTGTCTGGCTTGATTGAGTTTACCAATTCATTTTTCGAAATCTCATAAATGGAGATTATATCTTTTGCACAGAAAAAAACATTTTGCTCCATCGTGATGGAAGAGAAATAATTTCCATCCCCTATCTTTTGATACACACGAGGAGTCTCATTCTTTGACCCCAGTTTTCCAATTCCCGAAAGGCCCGCCTGATACACGTGAGTTCCAACGGTAGAAAGTCCGTAAACAGCTCCCGGCACGGAAACAAATCGCCAGTTTCTTCCATCAAACTCAAGCACGCCACCTTTGTTGGCAAAATAGATTTCGCCTTGTTCGTCTTGTACAATGTCAACACTTCGAAAATCTATCTGATCATCCGGAGGAGTATAATGTGATAGGTAGTAAGCACCTGTTTGCGCTTGCAACTGAGAAGACAAAGCCCATAGACTGAATACAATGAAAAGAAATCTCATAGAAAACAATCTTCTAAATTTAGTTGAAACAATAGGAATAAAAAAGGTGAGCCAAACTCACCTTCATTAGTTACCTGTTTGTTATAATTAAAATTATCGGGCAACAAAAATAAAATCACTGCCCGGTGCATTGTCACCAAACTCACCAAAGCGAGGTTGAATTTTCAATTTTTCAACATAAGAGACAATTTCCGGCAATGTTAAAATACCGTCCCTGCCTCCACGCGACCTTAAAGCGTCAATAAAATTTTTGGCAAAGGGAGAATGCTTGCCCGGTATCCCATCACTAACATAGGTTTTTCCGCCCGATGTTAAAAACTTGCGGGTTTTATAGGTGAGCTTGCGGGTAATAAATTCAGTTTGATTTTGCTCCTTATACACTTCATCGTCTGCACCACGTGAAGAGGCTAATGCCTGATCAAAGGTTCCTCCAAAGCAAACATCCATTCCTAGAAATATATGTTCGCAAGGAATGTTGTTTGTAATGGAGCGCAGACGATTGTGAGATAGATAAGTCGTTTTGGCTTCATCATTTAATAATGATTCTTTCGTAACCACAAATCCTTCGCCAAAGGTTTGGTCATAGGTGCCATGGCCAGCAAAGAAAATAAATAATTGATCTAATGGTTGATATTTTTTCTCTCCATACTCTCTAATCTTTCTCAAAATTGCCGATTGGGTTGCATTTTCAATCATCTCAACTTTAAAGCCATAGGTCTTTCTTAGTTCTTCTGCGATGGTACGCGAATCAAATACTGGATTGACAAGATCGGACCAATTATCATAATTATCAGTAGCGAAGATCAATGCATAATCTGTGCGATTTAATTTTGTTGCATCAGCTAAAGACGCACTTCCAACGTGCACTTTTCTATAACTAATTGTTTTCAGTCCTTCTATATTTTCAGCCACGATTTCTATCAAATTTTCGCCATCCATTAACGTGAGTGATTTTTCAACAATTGAATTATATCGCTCAGTGCCTTCAGGTTGTATAGAAAGCATTCCTCTGCTTGCTGTCGCCACCGTTTCTTTAATCGAGATTGTAATACTTTTAAGCGGAGATGTTGAAGCGATTTCAGCTTTTATCTTAAACTTATTATCCTGAACAAAACTTGTCTCAGGGATTGGGGTTGCCCAATTGATAACTGGAATAGTGCTGTTTACAAATTGCTTTGTCCCGCTAAAATCAACTTCAAATTCATTGCTGCGAGCAGAAACAGTTTGAGCTTGTGACCAAAAGCTCATTAAGATAAAAGGTACAATCAAAATCCAATTCTTTGTTTTCATGTTTTTATCGATTAATGATAATCCTTTCAGTAAGTGTTTTTTGAACGCCTTTTTCAACTACCGTCAATCGGTAAATATAAAGTCCGTTCTTATTATTATCTGTTTCCCACACAGAGGTGTAGAATCCTGGGCTAAAATTTTCATTCAATAGCTGGGCAATTCGTTGTCCCATTGAATTATATACTTCCAATTGAACTTGGTACGAGAATTTGTTTTCAGGTATTGTAAATCCGATGGTTGCGGAAGTACTTGTTGGGTTAGGATATGGCCTGCTTAAACTTATCTTAGTAGGTTTTATTTTACCTTGCAAATCATTTCCAAAATGAATTTGAAATTCATTGCCTTGCTTGGAATTAAAAGAATACACCCCTACTTCCTTCATGTCGATTAGTTTCTGTTGAGTAAGGTCAAACAAAATCAAATCTTTATCTCCGGTAATGGAGGTATTGTCCCATTTAAGTTCAGTTACTCCATCAGATGCATCCACAGTAAAATCCCAGATATGTTCTGCCTGTGTGGGGATCATATCTTTAGCTATGAAATTTTTAACATCTGTCTTTGAAGGGAAGGAAAGTTCTGCATAGTCAAAAAAGCGGGGTGGGTTCACATCATCGAACTCATCCCAATCTATGCTTGCTTTTTCATGCATGCCTACTCCACCCATCGTGTTTTCAATCTCATTGTTAATGGCAGAAATTGGAACCTCCCAATTAGGCTGTGATAGATCAGAGCCTAACCTACTGGATGCAATGCGTCCGCCTGTTGTTATGCCTTTAAATCTTACAGCTAATGTTATGTCTGATGTTCCACTGTTTTTTACAAATCCGCCTTGAAAAGGAAGTAGGTTTACCTGGTTTGTATAAGTTGATCCATCAAATATTTTTAGAGATCCCACATTAGCATTTCCAGCTTTAGTATCATCCCATGAAATCTCAACCGGGTACGGATTTCCAATTTGATTCCACCCAGGCTTTAAAGTTATTTTATCAAACTTTGCCCTATTGAATTTTGGTGTAGCCGCACCCTCTATTTTAATATCCCCAGGCTTGCTTTTAGCATTTATCCAATACCCTCTATTTCTTTCAATGCTTGATGGATTTTCAATGAATTTTGAATTCACAGCATCATACGTGAAGATCCTCCACTTAGTGTTGTCTAAATTTCCAAACTCATTCAAGATGGTTAACAACTGACCATCTTGCATTGTATAGGGAAAAGAAATCATGCGATAGTTATTAGCTAAGCCTCCAAAACTAAAGCGCTCTGAGGGAATAATTGGGTTATCAGCTGAAGGGTATGTGATATAAGAATACGCATACCCTGTTTCAGGATACTGCTGTTTATTCCCCGATGCATCTTCAACCTCTATGTAAAACTCAAGCCCCATGGCATCATACCAGGCTTCTTGAGCCGTAACCGTAAAATTAGACGAGGTTGTTCCACCACCAGTTAACACTACCATCGAAGCGGGTGTGAATGATTCTGTGTCAACTGTTGTAATTCCGCGATAATAAATTTTTGCTTTATCTGTGGGAAGGTTTTTGTTATCCGTTACATTAATGTCAATTTTTTTTGCTGTGCCTTTCGTAAGTTCAAGGTCTGGGGTGAGCGAAGTAATTGTCGGTTTTGTTACATCTGGTTGTTCTCTTATAGTGAATTTCCATGTATCCTGAGTTGTTATCCCATTGAAGGTGTTACCGAAAATATCAGCAAATGAACCGGCATCGATAATTATAAAATAAGTCTTTAGATAGGATAAATCTTGTGTAGGTGTAAAGGACCATGATTTTAGATTTTGTGTTGCTGCGGAGATATCAATCACTTCAACTGGAACGGCTGGTGCCGCTAAGTCAAAAATTCTGATTTTCTTTCCTGCAACAGAAGATACAGCCTCATTAAGTGTTATAGTTAATGTTGGCCTTACTCCCACATCAACAGCATTTAAAGCCGGAGAAAGTGATGCTACTTGGGGTTTTTGATTATCATTCGGGATAACCTTATTTCCACTCTTCCGAACAACACTACCCGACAATGTCGCATACGCATATCCATCGTATTCATTAACAACTATGTCTCTAAAGTTTACTCCATTTGTGGGAACATCTCCAACATTTTGCCATGAATTACCATCATCTCTGGATAGCCAAAGGGATGTACTCGAATTTCCTGTTACAAAAAGATAATTATTGGTAACAATTAAGGCGCCACCAGTTGGTGCAGTTGCAGAGGTCCACGTATCTCCATCAGATGACTTATAGATAACCCCATTACCATCATATATATAAATCTTATTATTGAAATATGTTATTGAATAAGGATTTTCTGTTCCAACTATCTTGGAAATATCAGTGGCTGAGCCAAATACTACTTTGTAAACTTTTGCCTCTCCTGTTTGATTATCGGCAATGATTGCATAGGCTATTCTATTGTCGTCAATAACCATATCATATATATAAAAATTATCTGGATTGGGTAGCCCTGATAACGGCACGGATGTCCAGGTAAGTAAATCAGTTGAGAAAAATAATCCATAAGCGACCGTTGTTCCTGGGATCTCACTTCCAGAATAAGCATAGTATTCTGTACCGGCCTTATTAGTGGTTAAAAATGAGAAATATCGATTATCCCCAATAGGAGTATATGTTTTTCCTCCATCCGTTGATTTCTGAAGTTGTTTACTGCCATAGGCTATAACACCATCGTTTACTTTCAAGAAGGTATTTGCAACTTGTGAAGAAGCTAAGGTAAAGTTTTGACCAAAGTCACTGGAGTGATAGGGACTTGTAGCTCCAACCAATAAATCTTTCCCGTTTAGCAGGGTGATATCATAAGCTGTATTGATTGGCATTCCACCTGATACTGGCGTAATAGTTAATCCCCCATCAGTAGTTTTTTGAACTCCCTTCGTGCTTCCTTGCAAATAAGCGGTTGTACCCTGGAAATCAGCTGCTGCAAAAATGTCTCCATAGTTTCCAACCAATGTCCAATTTGCTCCTTTATCTGTTGATCGATAACAATCAAAAAATGGGTTTTGTAATGTTAATAGATACTCGCCATTAGGCAGAACTACAAATCTCTTACCATAGCTTAAGTTAGTATTAGGCCCGGGAGTAGGAATTATTGTCCATGTAGTTCCATTGTCTGTTGATTTGGCAAGTTGTGTAACCCAATTTGGAATACTTGAATCAATAATAACTGTAGCTAGCATAGTTGTTCCATCAAAAGCCATGCTTCCAACAAAACCAGTTGGACCAACAATCGATGGGAAGGGCTTTGCGGCCCATGTATCTCCTTTATTCAAGGAAACCAAAAGGCCTTCTGCATATTGTTGTTGTTGTACTCCATTTACAGTTACTATACTCGTTCCAACCGTTGCTAAAACACCGTTCGCACTCTCAATAGGAATTCTAGAATTTGAAGTATTTCCTGCATAGTTTGTATTAAATGCGCTTACAAATTTTTCTGTAAAAGAAACTCCACCATTGCTTGATTTGTAAATTCGTCCTAATCCTCCAAAATTTCCGTAGGCAATTATTGAGTTATCCGACAATATATCTAACCGTCTAATAGCAGAACTTGATGCTGGAAATCCGGTGCTTGCAAGTGGATTCCACGTAACTCCTTTATCGGTTGATTTGTAAATTTTTTGTGGGCTGCCGTTAACCGAAATAATATAAACATTACCACTATTATCTATTTCAACATCAAAAATGGTAGTAACACCTGGAATTGGATCTAACCTAGTCCACGCACCGGCACTATACTTCCAAACATTATAGCCATTTCCTATTGCAAATAATGTTGAACCATCTGTGTGGGCTTTTATTCTAGATACGCTCCCTCCGTAGGGTCCATTTAAGGGCTGCCAATTAAAATTAATATAGGGTGGCAGGGTAGCAGGATCAACCAACAATTCATCGGTATATTTAAGTACGGGTGAGTTATATGCTGTTGCAAAGAAATCTCCAGCGGCATCGGTAGCTATACCAGTAATATAGGATGAACTTGATGGTAAATTACTATTGTTCCAAGTACCTCCATTGTCTTGCGAAACCGATAACGATCCATTCTTACTAACTGCCACACCCGAGTAAGATGCATTCTTCAATGGGAAAATTGCACTTCCTGAAAAACCTACTGTTGTCCAATTTGAGCCAAGATCAGACGAGTAATGGAATTGAGAATTTTCAGCTAAATAGAACTTATTATTAAGGCAAAATACATTATTGTAATAGGTTGATGGCGTTACTACTTCTGTTATTGTTGTTCCAACAATCTTAAAGGTCTTATTTGTAGCAGTTCCATCATAAGCATAACACATTATATTATTAGAATCATCAATGGCTGCATAGTAAGCTTGAAATGTGGTTGGCAATCCAGTGATCGCAAGATTTGTCCAAGTTGAGCCCTTATTTGTTGACTTTGAAACTATACCATAACTAAAACCATAAAGATCACCATTGCTAGCTTCAATAATTTTAGAATGTGAATAGTACGTGCCATCATTTGTAAAACTCACTCCGTTATTTGTGGAGCGAAATACTTTCGAACCATAAATAATTATTGTTCCATCACTTAATTTTAGTATGCCAGTAACATATTCATTTAAAGAGGTGGTGCTCCACGTAGCGCCTTGGTCAGTTGATGAGGTATAACTACGGCTTCCTGATTTAACTGTTATAATTCTTGCAGGAGTTGAGTTGGCTACTACAATCCCTGTAAAACTGTTACCCTTCATGCCTGCACTTTTTTGTTGCCAGGAAGTACCGCTATTATCTGTTCTAAAAACACCATCACTGGTCGAGCCTGTGAAATAAACAGAAGCTGATGAAAAAACTACGGAATTTACAGTTGACCCGAAATCAAACGTAGGCCCATTTGACGAAGTCCAAGTTGTTCCTTGATTTGTTGATTTATATATTTTATTACCTGAAGAAAAGAAATGGATTGAATTGTCAGGCGATGTTTCCAGGTAACCATCAAAATAGGTTAAGGGAGATAATGAAGACTTAATTGAAGTGAAATTTGCTCCATTGTCTGTTGATTTAAATACATCATTAAAGTAGGCCACATAAATTCTCCCAGCTGGGTCGATAGTCATTGTGCTAACACCATCATTCGGAACGTTGTGGACGGTTAAAAAATTAGCAGCCTTCCAATCTGTAGTTAACCCTTTATAAGCATGTTTCAGTAGACTTCCGCCTTGAATTCCATAATAAATATCACCAGCTGAATTTGCCCAAAGACCTGGTCTTCCTGACCAACTTTTATCTGAAATCTGAATCCAATTAGTTCCTTTGTCAATTGAAACATATACACCGTTATAACCCCAAACTACAAAGACTCCATCCGGGCCAACTTTTTTAATGTATGACGCACCCTGAAATAAATTGGTTGCCGTCACAGTCCAGTTAGTGCCACCATCAGCTGAGACATAAAGCTGAGAATAATACACGCCATATAATTTTCCGGAATCCTCTATAAGATCATTTATATATAAAGTTGATGGTGTAACAGTTGTCTTAATGTTCCAAGCATCTCCATTGTTAGTGGACTCATATAGTTGCTGGTTTACTATTGCAAACAAAGTTCCTGTACTAGTTCTCTTAAGGCTTGCGACATTACCACCAAAAGGCCCATTGGTTGCAGTCCAATTATTTTGAGCAAAAGAACCGCTTCCTAGAATTATCCCAATAAAAAGTAAAATGTATTTCATGATTCTATATTCACAATTGGATAATAAAATATTTAGTTACCAGTTGGTAATCCTGGAACATCCGGAATTACTGAATCTCCAGTTGAACCACCTGGCTCACCACCACCACCGCTTCCAACTAATACAGCTACAGCTCCTCCAACAGCCAATACAGGCAATAGCTTTAATAAAAGTGGAATTTTAGGCTTTACCATAAACTCAGACGTATAAAGGACGTCTTCTGAGTTTTTCGTATCTGTGATTTTCAATCGATAATCACCACCCTTCTTAGCATGAGTAGGAATATAGAAAGTGTGACTTCCATTATTTTGAAGGTTTGATTCACCAGCTACACGCTGACCTCCTTTATATAAATCAATATTGATAGCATTATTGCTGCCGGGCTTCCAGGCGATGTTGTAACTATTGCCACGCTTATAAGATTTATCCGCATCAAAATTTTGAATTTTTACGAATGGAATGTAAACCTTGCCTCTTATTTCAAGAGCAATTTTCCCCTTATAACCACCAAGTTCCTCGCGAATGTTCCATTCAATTTTTCGGTCTGCCCCTGGCTTTACTTCTAAACCGACATCACCCTTTACTTTAGTTAGAGGAGTGGCATAATTATCATTAGAAGCATATAAATCTAGTTTATACTCATTATTGGGATTACCGTCTTCCAGGTCATAATGCACAATGATTTTTTCACCGGCTAATTCTACATTTTTAATGGAAACGGTTTGAGCCTGAACGGCCAGAATAGAAAAACAGCCTATCGTCAGTAGAAATCCTCTCATAATTAAGGGTTTAGGAGGTTAAAGTTAACAAAAGCTAACTCTTTCTTACATGATTCTTATAGGCTTTTTGTAACCAAAAATATTTCCAATCTTGTAATACACGCTTAAAAACTAACTAATCCTACTCCAATTAACAGCGGTCTTTTTCATGGATTCGATTTGCAAGCGAATCGTTCTACTTTCTGGTTTGTCTAAAGTAGGATCATTTTCTAAGATAAGTTGTGCTTCCTCCCGAGCTTGTTTTAGTATGTCACCATCCTTACCCAAGTCAGCAATCAGCAAATCAAGGGCTCCGCTTTGTTGCGTTCCCATCAAATCACCAGGACCGCGCAGTTTCAAATCGGTTTCCGAAATCTCAAACCCATTGTTGGTTTTTACCATGGTTTGAATTCTGACTTTTGAATCTGAACTCAGTTTATTGCCACTCATTAAAATGCAATAGGATTGTTCGGCTCCGCGGCCCACGCGGCCCCGCAATTGATGCAATTGTGATAATCCAAAACGCTCTGCACTTTCAATTACCATTACGGATGCATTGGGAACATCCACACCCACTTCAATAACAGTAGTGGCCACCATAATTTTGGTTTCCCCTTTTACAAAGCGAGCCATCTCATAATCTTTAGCTTCTGCTTTCATCTTGCCATGCACAATGCTTATTGCCACATCCGGAAAAGCACGACTAATACTTTCATAACCATCCATCAGATGTTTTAGATCTAACTTTTCTGATTCTTCAATTAGAGGATACACAGCATACACTTGCCGGCCGGCATCTATTTGTGTTCTTAAAAATCCATTTACCTGCAATCGATGAGAGTCAAAACGATGGCTGGTTTTAATGGGCTTCCTTCCTTTTGGTAATTCATCAATTACAGAAATTTCTAAATCACCATATAAGGTCATGGCTAACGTGCGCGGAATAGGCGTGGCCGTCATCACCAACACATGCGGATAGAAGTCAGAATTTTTTTGCCAGAGTTTTGACCGCTGCGCTACACCAAAACGATGTTGCTCATCCACAATGGCTAACCCCAATTGATTAAACTTCACGCCTTCTTCCAGTAAAGCATGTGTGCCCACCAATATTTTTAGTGAACCATTTTCAAGTGCTTCATGAATAGGCTTACGCAGACTTTTCTTTACTGAGCCGGTAAGTAAGGCGATAGAAATACCCATCGCGTCAGCAAATTTTTTCAGGTTTGCATAATGTTGCTGAGCTAGAATTTCGGTGGGTGCCATTAAGGTTGCCTGCGCTCCGCTACCCACTACCAGCAACATGCAGATAAAAGCAACAATTGTTTTTCCACTCCCCACATCACCTTGCAGCAAACGATTCATCTGCTTGCCGCTTTTCATGTCGGTGTAGATTTCTCGAATCACACGCTTCTGGGCTTCGGTGAGATCGAACGGAAGGTGCTCTTTATAAAATCGAGTGAGGATGGCCGTATCATTAAAAACGATGCCTCGGAATTTTTCCTGTCGCACCAGTTTCATTTTAATAAGGCGCAACTGAATATAAAAAAGTTCTTCAAACTTTAATCGGCCTTGCGCGGCTGCAAGCTGCTCATGACTTTGCGGAAAATGAATGGCGAGTAAGGCTTCCTTTTTAGCAAGCAAGTTGTGTTTTTGTAAAATCGAAGTTGGCAAAGTCTCACGAATATGACTCTGCGAAATTTTTAATACTTCGTGAACAAGCTTCGCGATAAGTTTGCTATCGATGTACCGCGCCTTTAGTTTTTCTGTAACGTTATAAACAGGCTGAAGAAATCCACCGCGCTCATTGCCTGGAGTGAGGGGTTCAATCTCAGGATGAGCAATTGAAAATTTGTTTCCAAACCGATTCGGTTTACCGAACACAACATACAACGTGTTGGGTTTTATTTTTTTTGTTACCCAATTGATTCCCTGAAACCATACTAATTCCAACTCACCTGTCTCGTCTTCGAAATAGCCAACGAGTCTTTTTTTAAATCCAACACCAATCAATTCAAAGTCAGTAATTTTTCCTTTGAGTTGAATCCCGATAGCTATTGGGAGCATTGCATCATTTACCTCGTTTACTTTATAAAACTGAGTGCGGTCTTCATGCCGAAACGGATAGTATTGAATAAGATCACCAAAGGTAGAAAGCTTCAGTTCCTTTTGAAGTAATGCAGCTCGTTGCGGACCAACGCCTTTTATAAATTCAAGAGAAGTGTCGAAGAAATTAGCCATTCTCTCTAAAGATCGGATTGTTAGAGATCAATCTTTGGCTTTGATGAACTGTGATTATGTCAACTCTTGACTCAGAAACGATGCTATAAATAATTCTGTAATTTCCTTCTATGAGTTCACGAATGGAATCCTTACCCAATTCGGGGACAACTCTACCCGCTAACGGGTAAGTTTCAAGGATTTCTGATCTGAGAAAAAATTTCTCTATTTGAATGGACGCGAAGTGAATGGAATCCCTGGCTATAAACTCTGCAATATTTTCAATATCATCTAAAGCAGATAACGTCCATCTTACTTCAGTAGCCATTTTTTAAGTTTTTCTTTTGCTTGTGGAGTGGTAAGAACATCTCCATTATTAGATTGTTCCAATCCTAATTCAACTTTCTGTAAAAGTATTATTCGTTCAAATAATTCCTCCGTTGAAAATTGGTCTGGCAACTCCTTGATTGACTGAAGTATTTTTTCTTTTGAAAGCATACTCCAAATTTACTAAACAGAATTGAGAGTTCTAATTGAAGAAGTAACTGATTTGACTTAAAAGAAACAATCATTCTATTTTTTACTCTTTCCTGAAAAACGAATCACTTTCCCACGCCATTGGTCATCATCCCAAAATGCTTTCAAGACACCAGCAATAATAAACAGTAAGAAAAAGCCAGCAAACCAATAAAAACCTGCACCCACACCAATTGTACTATCATGTGGCGCAGCAAATTTTCCCCCTCCTCGATATTGGCAGATTATGCTAATCAATTATTTTTCCACTCTACTGAGTTAATAAAATGAAGAGTTTCTTTCTTCATAAAATCAATAGCCGGTGCCAGCGAATCATTCTGCACTTTCGTATTAAAGTAAAGGGCTCCTCGTAAAAAATTTCTTGACGAGTCGGTCATAGTAAATTGAAATTGACTGGGTACTTCGCCTGCAATCTCTGCAATTACCGCAGTCTTTCCACTGGGTGTTACCGTAATAATTTCATCAATAGCCGAAGCTTTTATCTGCTGTTTGCTGGTGAGTTTATACGCATCATTCAGCAACTCTTTTAAGAAATCATCTTTATGATTTAATTTCTTATAGGTTATGTGAAGATTTGCCTTCAGTTCGGGATAATAAATTTCAATCCAATAGCGCTCACTTACCCACGATGAATCGCGCAACAAGCGTGCATGCTTCGAATACTCAAACGCATACGGCAAACTATCTGGTGATGCTTGATATTCTTGCTTAGGCAACACAAGCCTATTGTAGCCTTTAGGTTTAGGCTGATAATCTTTAGTGCAAGCTGAAACAAAAAGAACAACAAAAAAAAGTATCGCGCCTCCTGTTAACACACGGTTATTTAGGAGGCGCAAATTTTCTGATCGAGATAATAACATTAGAAAGGGAGGTCGTCAGTAGAATTGTCTCCGCCTTTCGTATCATCATTTGCTTGTGAGTAGGGTTGTTGCGTTGGGCGATCTCCGCTTCCACCAGGTTTTGATCCTAATAAAGTCATGTTATCTCCCACTACTTCTGTTGTGTAGCGCGTAACCCCTTCTTTTTCCCAGCTGCGCGTGCGCAATTTTCCTTCAATATAAACCTGATCGCCTTTATGCAAATACTTTGAGGCAATCTCTGCAAGTCCACGCCACAGCACGATGTTATGCCATTCGGTGATTACTTTTTTCTCACCGGTAGTCTTGTCTTTGTACGTTTCGGAGGTAGCCATAGTAAAGTTAGCCACCATCGCACCGTTCTCAAGGCTTCTCACTTCAGGGTCTTTTCCTAAGTTACCAACCAATATTACTTTGTTTACGCCTGCCATATGAATATGATTTTGATTACAAATTTGATAAGCGAGCAAAAATACTCTGCACAAAATTATTAAAAATTAGCGGCTAGTCTAAATAGCCCGATTCCTTCAAAAAACGATTCACCAAAATAGGTTTGGGGAGTTTTTCCACTTGCGAAATCGAATAAAACTTCAAAGAGTTTTTATTGAATAAGGGTTGTAAATTTTCAAGCGATTTAACCGAACACATTATAAAACGAGTAATCAAATGTTGATGAGAAAGTATGTGTTTATACAACATGCTCACATCTTCAATCACAAGGTTATCCATTTTCTCTTCTTGTTTAAGTAAGACCTGTGGCTTTATGCTCCTTTTGGTTTCAATCAGATAAAAATCATAGAGTCCGTTCCAAATATCACCTGCCGCTCGCTTCCGCATTAGCAGCTTGCCGTGATGGTTAATGACAACATAATTAAAATACCGTTTTTTTATTTTTAGCTTTGGAGTCTTTACAGGCAATAGTTTTTGCAAATCCTTTGCATTGGCTATGCAACTTCTTTCAAAAGGGCAGCTTTCGCATTTTGGAGTTTGTGGTGTGCAATGCAACGCCCCAAACTCCATCACCGCCTGATTAAAAATATCCGGTGTGTCGGTTGGTATCAGTTCATTCGCTTTCTTAAAAAAATATTTCTTGCCTTCGCTGCTGGCAATGTCTTTATCGATACCAAACACACGCGCCAACACACGAAACACATTTCCATCAACAACAGCAACCGGTTCGCGAAATGAAATGGAGGCTATAGCAGCTGCTGTATAATCTCCAATGCCCGGAAGTTTTTTTAATTCTTCAAAGGAAGAAGGAAATTTTCCATTCAACGTTTTCACAATCTGTTTCGCGCAAGCATGCAAGTTGCGGGCGCGACTATAATACCCAAGGCCTTGCCAAAGCCGAAGTACTTTGTCCGGTTTGGCTGAAGCCAATGATTTTACAGTAGGAAAATTTTTTACAAAGGTTTGATAGTAAGGCAAGCCCTGAGCAATTCGGGTCTGTTGCAAAATTATTTCCGAAAGCCAGATCTTGTATGGGTCTTTAGTGGTTCGCCAGGGCAGTATTCTTTTATTTTGTTCGTACCAGTCAATTATTTTTTTTGAGAAGAGTCCGTTGTCCATTTTATAAAAATTCCGCCACGAATGTCCTAAAAATCAATTCATTCCACCTGTGTCTTTCTTTTTTGGTCGTAATAAAGTTCACATCTGTGTGATAATCAGTAAATTCATTTTGCGAATGAACAAACTGCGGTTAAATTTGCAGCCCTGAATTTTTAATATCTATAAATAAACACATCGTGACTAAAGCAGACGTAATCAACCAAATTGCAGAAAAAACCGGAATCGATAAAGCTGATGTATCGGCATCGGTGGAGGCATTTTTCAACATAGTAAAATCGAACATGGCCAGTGGCCAAAATATTTACGTGCGTGGTTTCGGTAGCTTTATTAATAAGAAACGAAAGAAGAAAATTGCTCGCAACATTTCGCGCAACACGGCTATCATTATTGAAGAGCATTACATCCCCAGCTTTAAGCCAGCCAAGATTTTCATCAACAAGATTAAGAACAGCGACAAAGTAAAAGAGTTAGCTGAAAAATAATTGACCTATTCGCCCACATGCAAATGAGTCAATTTAAAAATTAACTATTGGCAAATTGGCTGATTGAACAAGCGATAATTAAATGTTAAAAACCCGAATCATTTTAGTTGTAGTTGGCGCACTGGTGGTGTGGTTGATCTTTCTTTTGCCCAAAGCGGTGGTAGAAAATGAAAGCCAATTAAAAGAGGATGGTGAAGTTCAAACTAACTCAACCGCTGGCCATAGTGAGGTTCCGGCAACTCTTTCAACTAATATTAAAACGGTTCGTGCCCAGTACCTTCAGGATGCCACGAATCAAAAAAATGCTATCTTTGCCGACTCTTTGAGAACCCTGTACACACAATCAGGCCAATTTGATAGTGCTGCCTGGTTCGCGGAGAAAGCTGCAACGTTCTTTAACACCCCCGAAAGTTTCCTAAAGACTGGCAACAGTTATTATGAAGCCTACACCTTTGCCATGGAACCCGCTAAGCAGGAGCAACTGGCAGTGAAAAGCCGCGAATGGCTTGGTAAGGTATTAGAAGCCGACCCAAAAAACCTGGAAGTCAAAACCAAAATGGCTATGACTTACCTGAGTTCTAAGGCACCCATGCAAGGCATAACCATGATGCGTGAGGTGTTGGCTGAAGATCCTAAAAATGAGTTTGCCCTTTATAATATGGGAATGCTCTCTATACAATCTGGCCAGAATGACCGGGCTGTTGAGCATCTTGAAAATTTAAAATCGGTAAACCCAGACCATGTACAAGGTCTTTTATTGTTAGGAGTTGCTTATCTCAATAAAGGAAATAAAGAACAAGCGAAGCAGCAATTTGAACGCGTAAAAAAGTTGGATAAGGATCCGGCCGTGTTAGCCACGGTAGATTCATATCTGAAAGATTTAGAATAAATTTTTTTAAACCCGTCCTGAATCACATTGGGGCAAAACCAAAAAACATTATGCCAAGTGGTAAGAAAAGAAAGAAGCACAAAATGGCTACTCACAAGCGTAAGAAGCGCTTGAGAAAGAACAGACATAAGAAGAAATAATTTTTAACATCAACTCATTTCTCCCTCTCCTGTGGAGAGGGCTGGGTGAGGTAAATTTTTAAGTTTTGAGTAACGAACTAATCATTAGTGCAGCTCAGGACGGATGTCGCATAGCACTTCTTAAAGACAAACAGCTTGTTGAGTTCCACGAAGATCTGGGAGGAGGCAAGTTTGTAGTTGGTGATATTTACCTGGGCACTGTAAAAAAGGTGGTACAGGGGCTAAACGCAGGGTTTATAGATATTGGGTACGAAAAGGATGCATTCCTTCACTACCTGGACTTAGGAGCCCAGTTTGGATCATTACAAAAATTCACAAAACTCGTTCGCGCTAAGAAGATTACCGGTGGTCGGTTGGATAAATTCCAATTGGAGAAAGATATTGATAAGCATGGCAAAATAGGCCAGCAACTTTCTCGCAACCAGCTTATACCGGTACAGGTGGTTAAAGAACCTATTTCCACCAAAGGCCCGCGACTTTCGTGTGAGATCTCCATTGCCGGCCGATACCTGGTACTCGTACCTTTTGGCTCTGGCGTTAACGTATCCAAGCGCATCTCCAGCAGTGATGAGCGCAAGCGCCTTCAGCGCCTGATACAATCTATTAAACCCGAAAACTTTGGTGTTATTATCCGCACGGTTGCCGAAGGCAAAGAAGTAGCCGAGTTGGATAAAGACCTTCGTAACCTGGTGAAAACCTGGGAGGATGGAATAGCCCGCATGGTGGAAGGAAACCCGCGCGATAAAATCATTGGTGAGCTAAGTAAAACGTCTTCTGTACTGCGCGATGTACTCAACGAGTCATTCGACAATGTGCATGTGGACGATAAGAAGATTTACGAGGAGGTTAAGAACTACATTCGTACTAATGCCCCAGACAAGGAGAAAATAACGAAACTGTACACCGGTAAAGCCAAGATATTTGAGCATTACGGAATTGAGAAACAAATAAAGTCAGCGTTCGGTCAAACCGTAAGCTTGCGCGGAGGTGGATATCTGATTATCGAACACACCGAAGCCCTGCACGTGATTGACGTAAACAGCGGCAACAAGTCGAACCGGGAAGAGAACCAGGAGACTACCGCCATGTCGGTAAATATTGAAGCGGCCAAAGAAATTGCTCGCCAACTTCGCTTGCGCGACATGGGTGGCATTATCGTAGTCGACTTCATTGACATGCGCAGTGCCGAAAACAAGAAAGTGATCTTTCAAACCATGAAAGATCAAATGGAATTGGATCGTGCCAAGCATACCGTACTTCCGCTTTCAAAGTTTGGGTTAATGCAGATTACGCGCGAGCGTGTGCGTCCGCAAATGAATATCGCCACCAAAGAAGTTTGCCCAACCTGTAATGGAACGGGAAACATCATGGCAAGTATTCTAATCACCGATCAGATAGAACAACACATTGAACATCTGTTTATAAAACAAAATGAAACTGATTTAGTGTTAGCGCTTCATCCGTTTTTATTTGCCTACTATACCAAAGGAATTATCTCCAAACGAGTTAAGTTCTTTTTCAGATACAAAAAATGGTTGACGCTGGTCAGAGACAGCTCGCTCGGTATTACTGAGTTTCATTTCTTGAATAAGAACGGTGAACAAATTGAAATAGAGCAGCAGAATACATCCGCTTTAGCGGGAGAATAATTTTTCTTCAACTATTGGTATCATCAAAAATAAATAGCAATATTTATTGACTTTGGTAAGTCTACAGATGGTGCGAAAGTATGGATTTGCTTTTACTTGTCTTGCTCTGGTCAATGGTTTTTGCAGCGGCCAAACTAGCCTAATGCCATGCAATAAGGCCAGGCAGCTTGTCGATGCCCTCAACAGCTACCATATTCAACCCCCCACAATAAATGATGTTTGGTCAGAACGCGTCTTTGATGAATTCTTCTATCTACTAGATCCTGGAAAGCGTTTTCTCACAGTCGAAGATATTCTTCCATTGGAGATATATAAAACGCAAGTGGACGATGCCTTAAAGGATAACAATTGCATATTTATAGATAAAGTTGCGGTTCTACTTAGAAAGAAATTAGAAGCCTCCAGCCTCATTATCACCTCATATCTAAAGTCACCTCTTGACTACTCTAAAAATGAATCGCTAAGCTTCGCAATTACAAAAGCATCCCTATTACCCGCTAATCAGAAAGTGCTAGAGGAATACTGGAAAGGATTGCTAAAACTACAAATACTAGTCTGGATGAGTCGAAATTCAGATACTGCACTTGATAAATTAAGCCTCGATGAATTCAAAAAACTTGAAACTTCGGCACGTGAAATTGTAAAGGCAAAAGAACAAGGTGCAATTGCGCGACTCCTCACTCCACAAGGAGGGTTTGAAAAAACAATTGAAACTGCTTTCCTGAAGGCGGTGGCACACTCATACGATCCTCACACGGAGTATTTCACAGAATCAGAACATGAAGATTTTAATTTATCGCTTGCCGCTACTGGGCTTTCCTTTGGTATAGAGATAGAGGAAGATCGATATGGACAAATAAAAATTTCAAGATTATTCCCTGGAGGCTCAGCTTGGCTATCGAATGAATTAAACTTAGGGGACATTCTTATTGACATAAAATGGGGCTCAGGAGCGCCTGTCGACATAATGCTTTATGATTTGGAAGAATTAGTGCGAGATTTAAATTCATCCAATAGAAATGAAGTTACTCTCACCGTTAAAAAAGTAACTGGCCAGATTAAAACTACATCACTCGTCAAAACAAAAATTGAGCTAAATGAAAACAATCTTAAAAGTTTTCTTTTGAAAGGAGAGAAAACAATTGCATATATATCATTACCCGGTTTTTATACGCAGTTTGAAGATCAAAATAATAAGGGCTGTGCAGATGATGTTGCCCGTGAACTGATTAAACTTAAGAAAGAAAAAATTGAAGGTCTTATCTTAGATCTGCGCTTAAATGGTGGTGGATCTCTTTACGAGGCGCTTGCATTAGCAGGTATTTTTATTGATGCCGGTCCTCTTGCTTTAATTCAGGAAACAGGACAACCAGTTGTTACCCTTAAAGACATTAACAGAGGTACTATTTACGATGGCCCTCTTTTGATTCTAGTGAATGGATTGAGTGCCTCAGCATCAGAACTTGTAAGTGCTGTTCTACAGGATTTGAATAGAGCAATCATAGTGGGAAAGCTAACGTATGGAAAAGCAACCGGCCAGGTAGTAATGCCAATCGACAAAAATTCACGCGCAAAGGCTGGATTTCTAAAAGTGACTAACGATCGCATTTATCGGGTTACTGGCAAGAGTTTACAAAGAAAGGGCGTGGTTCCAGACATCATCCTTCCTGATATACTTGATCCCTTGATTGAGCGTGAAATGGATTTTAAAAATGCACTCGCGGCTGACTCGGTTATAAAAAAAGCATACTATACTCCGTTGGCACCCTTTCCAATAAAGGAATTAAAAACAAAAAGTGAAACGAGAGTAATTACTTCCAAATCTTTTGAAAACATCAAACAAGCAGAATCTATCTTTTCGCAACCCATCCCCCTTGCACTCAAGAAATTCAACCAATACAACCAAACCTTAGATACCCTATTTCAAAGCGTATCGAATTCAGATCATAGCAATCTTTATAGGGTTCAGATGACTCACTTTGACGATTCGCTTTTGTCGATTGATAGCCATAGGAAAGAAACGCGGGAAGAGGTTTTGAGAGAAATTCAACACAGTCCCTATATTGAAGAAGCGTATCGAATTCTTCTTGATTATATTTCATTATCAAAACTCAAACTAAAATAATAGTGAAGCATACTTACACTCTCATCAGTCTCATCCTCCTAGCTACTATTTTAAAAGCTCAGGAAGCGAATGACCCAGGAGCTTATTTGAACAGTATTGGAATTCAGTTTAATGAAATGTCAAAAGACATGATGAGTTACATGAGTGCAGCTTCACATGGTAAAAGCGCTAGAAAAGTTGATAAAAAACGACAAGAGTTAATATCCACCGTAAAAGAAGCTGAACGTACCGTCAGAAAAATGCGTCCTTTTAAGGGTGACCATCAATTGCGTGATAGCGTAGCGGCTTATTTCAAATTATCACACCTTGTCTTACTTGAAGACTATGGAAAAATTGTTGATCTGGAAGAAATAGCCGAGCAATCATATGATGCTATGGAAGCGTATCTGCTAGCAAAAGAGCGGGCAAATGACAAAATGGATATAAGTTATGATCGGGTAATAGAGCAACATGACTTGTTTGCCAAACAATACAATATTAAAATCATCGAAAACGAAAGTAACCTTTCTAAAAAATTAGAAACATCCGGAAAAGTTTATTCCTATTACAACCAAGTTTACCTTGTTTTCTTTAAAAGCTATAAAGACGAAGCATATTTAATGAGTGCTTATGAGAAAGCCGATGTAAATGCAATGGAGCAAACGAAAAATGCGTTGGCTGCTAGTTCCTCTGAGGGTATGAAAAAACTGGTTCAAATTGGTTTACACAATTATGACGCAACTTTAAAAAACTCGTGCCAGCAACTACTTGCTTTCTATCAACAAGAGGCAACAAGTAAAGTACCAGATCAAATTGATTTCTTTTTGAAGAAGGAGAATTTTGAAAAAATAAAAAAAGCGTTTGATGCCAAGCGACCAAACGATCGAACTCAAGAGGATGTTAACAAATACAATCAAGCAGGCAAAGATTATAATGCAGCTGTTAATAAGTTCAATGCGATCAATACCGATCTCAACAAAAAACGAGGCGATCTAATAAATCAATGGAATAAAACCGTAGATGCTTTTCTCAGCAAGCACGTTCCAAAGTATAGGTAGTCATCTATAGAAAATCTCGCTTTCCTGCCAACCTGTCACCCATTCAGATTTGGAACATGATTTGACTATGCCCCTCCGAATAATACTTTTTATACTAATCTGACAAAAAATATGGCAACCGTTGCAGAAAAAGGCTCTATCTCCATCCATACCGAGAACATTTTTCCGATCATTAAAAAATTCCTGTATTCAGACCACGAAATATTCCTTCGGGAGTTGGTGAGTAATGCAGTAGATGCGACTCAAAAACTGAAAAAGTTAGCCGCGTTGGGCGAGTTTAACGGAGAGCTCGGTGATCTTAAGATTGAAGTTTCCTTCGATAAGAAAAACAAGACCATCACGGTAAGTGACAAAGGTCTTGGAATGACAGGCGAAGAAATAAAAAAATACATTAATCAGATTGCCTTCTCTGGTGCCGCTGAGTTTGTTGAAAAGTTTAAGGATAAAGGGGATGCAAAAGACATCATCGGAAAGTTTGGATTAGGATTCTACTCAGCTTTTATGGTGGCAGGAAAAGTAGAAGTAGTTTCAAAATCATTTAAGGAAGGAACTGAAGGCGCACGCTGGGAGTGCGATGGTTCTACCGAATTTGAACTAAGCTCAGATGAAAAAAGTACACGCGGTACCGATGTGATCCTTCATATCAATGAAGACTCAGAAGAATTTTTATGAAAAAATTTTAAGAAAAATTAGACCAAAATGTAGGAATAGCAAAATGGAAACACATAAAAGATGTTTGAAACATGCTATCACGAATTTAGAAGAAAATATAGACTAGAAAAGGAAGTTTAGAGAAAAATGAGTGAATTCTGTCTTGATGAGTGTTAAGATTAAAGAGATGGATCAAGTGACAGAAATTCAAAAAGTTGGTATCAAAAAGCACTTTTAAATAAGAGGAGTCTCCCTTCAAAAATATTCTCTCTTCAATGTATAAATATGACAAAAATAAATAGATTCACTATTTTCTGGCAAGTTGCAAATAGTTTTGTTACAAATATTCTTGAAATGGGAAACAATTTCACTCATTAAGGAAAAAGAGTCAAAATCTTAAGACCTATAGGATTTCTATCATAAACTCATCTTTGTTTGGCTTTCCTATAAGAATGGAGACTCAGTAAAAGTATAGTTCAATGACTATCTCAAAAGGTTAAGGCAACTTTGGGAAACGAATGGCATATTAAGTACTTTATTTTATAATTGTAGATATGATAACTGAAAAAAAGAACTAGTAAATTTATATTTTAAATAGCCCGCCAATTTTTTAAAAAAGTTGGCGGTTTTTTTTTGCAACAATCTGATATTATTAAAAAAATACAGGAAACTTAAATATGATTTTTTTATTGATAGCCTCGTCTAAAAAAGAATCAGGGTTTATTGAGCTTGGTTATTAGGGGCTAAATTAAAAAAGTAGTCCACTGCTTTTTATTCGTTTACCAAAGGATTGTCCCATCTCATCTAAAAAAATAACTAATTATTGACTATTGTACTAATTTGCAAAAATATTTTTGAACAAAATTTTAATAGAAAGGTTACATATTTTGTTAAAGGAATATTATCAGCAGTTCTAAAATTTTAAATCGTTTAAGGCTTCAGGATAATATATAATAATAATCGTATTAATGCCGGTGTAACATGGTCGAAATGAAAAATTATATATTTTATATTTTCTTATTATTTAATCTTTTATTTCCCCTGAATAGTGCAGTGAGTCAGGTAGTTATTGCAGATCATACAGTTGTTGATAAATATGACCAGATTCCGGAGTATTATATCAATGAAGTAAAAAAAATGTGGGTTTCATTTCCTGGTGAATCTCATTCAGCAGCATATAGATATGGATGTTTATATCTTCAGAATCTGGATTCGAGATTTCAGGCTAATATAACTGAAATTGGTACACCAGAAGCAAGCACAACCAGTCATTTGCGCATAGTGGGGCAACCTGGGGTGATGTGAATAATGCCTCAGGCTGGATGTACAATTATGGCGAGGAAGATTTCTTTACCAGTCCATTGGCAATACAGCGTACGAAATCAAGTCTTACTTATTCTAATTCAAATGGACTAAACCTATCTGTTATTGGTTTTGCCTGGTGTTGGGATGCTTCATGGACAAATCCGCCTTCCGGAAGTTATGATCCTGTTTTTCATACCAGATGGGCCGGCTCATCTGAAGGTGGTGCAGATGGCAATAAGATTTGGGGACTTGATGCAGGAGATAGCATTCTGACTGGAAACCGGGTAAACATGAACACTTATCTTAATGCTGTGCAGCAATACATTGATTATTGCGTTGCAAATAACCTGCAAACAAAAGTTTTATATACCACTGGTCCAATTGATAATACTTCAGATTTTGCTATAAGCGAAAGTGGTTACCAGCAATATTTAAAATATGAATTTATCAGAAATAAAGTAAATAGTAAGACTGATGCTTATTTATTTGATTTTGCCGACATTCTGAGTTACAACGATGCCGGTGTTTTAAGTACCACAACCTGGACAGACAATGCCTCAGCTTCCCATACATTCCCTATAATAAATCCGGAAAATTTGGAAAATTTTGCGGGAGTAGTTGAAGATGCCGGCTATCATTTTGGAGAAAAAGGTGCATTAAGAATTTCAAAAGCTTTATGGTGGATGTTGGCAAGAATAGCTGGCTGGGATGGATCTTCAGGTTCGGCAGACACCACACCACCTACTGTTCCAGACGGATTGCATGTTACCAGCACGATACCGGGATCAATCAGCATCGCATGGAACGCTTCCACAGATAATTTAGGCGTGACCGGATACCGCATTTACAGGGAGGGAAGTCTTCTTGGAACGAGTGTTTCTGTATCTTATACAGACAATACAATTAGTCTTTGTAATTCGTATGCATATTCAGTTTCTGCCATTGATTCTGCTGGAAATGAAAGTTCCAGATCATCAGTAATATCGACCAGTTCTGTCACTCCTTCACCTCCGGTTGCAACCTTGACACATCCAACCTGTAATTCTCCTACCGGGACAATTCAAATAACATCACCACTCGGGGTAGGCTTTGAATACAGTATAAATGCGGGCCTTACCTGGTCAAATAATAACATATTCAGCGGGTTAACTCCAAATACATCATACTCTATCACGGTGCGGAATACAACTTTGGATCCGGGATGCACATCAGTCACCAGTTTTAATATAAATCCTTTACCCGCATCCCCGCCTGCACCGGTTGTCACAAGCACAGCAGTTGTAAATACGTGCCCTTCAACCAGCATAGACCTGACCTCGTTGGTAAGCAGTACCACACCAACGGGTGGCTCACTATTGTATAAGACAACCAATAATCCCCTGGGAATAAATGTTACTACTCCTAGCTCAGCGGGTACAGGCATGTATTATATTTTTTATCAGAATGCAGATGGATGTTACAGTAGCGGGACAGGAGTAAGTGTTACGATAAATGCATGTCCGGCCGATATAACCCCTACTTTGGTAGTATCTCCGAACATCATGCACGGGCTGACAGCTTTTGATCTTGTGGTAAGAATATCAGAGGTAAATAATGTAAATACCAGCGGGACCATAACGGTGTATATCCCGAAAGATCCGAGATGGATACTGACAGATGGCTACAATGGGTCATTGAGTTTACTGGGAACGGTTGCATTGAACAATAATGTATGGAGTTATAGTTCGGATGCGAATAACCATATATTCACCAGCACATCCGTAATACCAGCACGAGGGTATACGACATTTGGGTTCAGGGTCACCTTTAATCCGGGCAGTACCCGGGGCATCTATACAATAACTTCCCAGATAGTATCTGGTGGAGGTGGGGAGGTAAGGATCAGCAATAATGTTGATTCGGAGAAAATAGACTATTTCCAGCAATAGAAGGTTAAAAAAATGAGGAATATGAATAGAATAATAGTTATATTTTTTCTGGTTACAGCTACGGTATTGCTAAAGGCACAGAACCCGGAAGGAAACTACAACCCATATGTAAGCAGTGGCATGATCAGTCCATCACCGCTGTGGCCTTCAGAAGCGGGAGGACAGGGGCAGGTGAGTTTTGTAATAGGCAACACGGGGAGTGATAACCTGGAAGTATATAGTGATCAGTACATTACATTGACCATCACGCTATCAAACGGAGAGCCCGAAACCGGAGATCCACTGGCCGCCATCGGGGGAACTTCATCGGGATTATTTAGCTGGAGTTATCAGTCAGGGACATATACAGCCATCCAGATAAGCAGCATCGCTTCAAATTCATCGGGCACCATAACCATTGCCTACAAAGTAACAACCAACTCCGCATCCCCGGGGTCAAATGGATTTAATGTAAATATCACTCCTGCACCCTACCAGACCACGAGCAACAGTCAGAACGATGATGCCGTAAGTTCATATACCTATACAGAGATTAGAGATTATGGGGATGCTCCGTCAGGTTATGGAAGTTCCGATCATATATTGGATTTTCAGAATTACCTGGGAACCCTGGTTGACGGGGCGCTTGGCCGACAGGGGAGGCCCTTGACGGTCACCAGCGGGTCGTACTCGCCCTTGGTGATCGCCTGAAGCTCGACCTCCATGGACGTGACGGTGCACCCGTCGAGACCGCCCAAATGCAGGGATTTGACTCGTCGAAAGAACTCGAACTTTACGCCGAGCTTCTTGAGCGCGAGATAAAACGGCGCGAACACCGTGTCTCCCATGCCCGCTTGCATCTTCCAGATGAGCGCACCTTTCCAGGTAAACGCCATACGAATGAGCGTGCGAAGAGAGACCCCAGCGCCGATGTCGGGCTTGTTCGTGTCGCCGTCGACGTAGGCAAACTCAGCGTCGTACATGAAGTACGCCCACGGCGAATCGAGCATGAGATTGTTGTCATCGGCCGCGTATTTTGCAAGCCAAGCGCGATAGTCCTGCTCGTCGAGGCCATCAAAACCGTGCTCGAAGACGTTGTCTACGACGGCTCCGCGGAGGTTGGCAAACGCGAAGTTCACCATGATCCACGCGCGCCTGACGCCGGTGTCGTCGAGGTTGGGCTCAACGATCTTCCAGAAGAAGCTCAAGCGCCTCGTGGACGAGGACCAGCACGATGCGCCACACGGGCAAGAGGGCCTCGGTGACCACGAGCGCCAGCTGCGTCGCGATGCGCTCGACGAGGGTCAACAGAGCGCTCTGGTGGCCTTGGTCAATGCGCGTCGTGGGGGTACCCGTCTTGTCCGCGAGGGCGGTGCCCGTGGGATCAAAGAGCCCCTGGATAATCCCAGTGATAAATCGCACGGCCTCGGTTGCGAATGCCCACAGCGAGGGCAAGAGCGCGGCGTCTGCGTTGCCCGGGAGCTGCGCGTTGGTGGGCAAGCGCACGACCCAAGGCAGCCACTCGCCCTTCCAGAAGCTCATCGAGCACGATGATGTCGTGGGGCAAGAACGCGTCGAAGGTCCCCGCGAGCGGCGCATCGGGGGCGCGTCCAAGCGTCTCGTAGGCCTCACGCATCGCGCGAAATGCGTTCTCGTAGAGCCCACTCCAGACGTGCACGCCGTGCTCTTCGATGCGCGCCGAATAGGCCGGGTCAAGGTTGCGGCCCGAAGCGCCTTTGCCGCCTAATCTCCAGCCCATTTGATAGACCGTGATGTCTACGGGCGTGTCCGAGGTGGCCAAGCTCCACGCCGCGGTGATGGCGCCTACACCACCGCCCACGATGGCGATCTTGCGGGGTGCTTGCTTGGCCGACGCGATGAGCCTCGTCGCGGTCTACTTCGCTCATCGGTGAGCTCACTCTTTCGCTCCGGGCGTGACGGCGGGGACGCCGGACTCATTCCACGGAGACCAGTCTTTCTCGAGGTCTTTCGGGAGCGTAAGGGTCCAGTCAGTCTCCATGCGATACGCAGCTCCGGCTGCAAAATCGCTGGTCCCGTCGCCCTCGAACGGGCGCGTACCGTCGGGCACGCCGGGCAAGAGATACCGAATGATCTCGCCCTTCATCGTGCTGTCGGTGAGCGCCGCGGTGTCCAGGTTCCACCAGAAACCCGACGGCTCCATGAGCCATCGGCCTTCTGCGACACGCTCGGTTGCTGCAGCAAGTGCGTGATGGTCTCGCGCGCTTCTGCGGTCACCACGGTGGGGCTGTCCGCGATCGAAGTGCGTGCATAATCGCTGGGCCACGCGTTATCGAGCACAGCGTACGAAGTGTCCGAAATGAGCATCTTTTCGATGCGCTTGGGGAAGCCGTGCACCACCACCTCACCGCCAAACGAGATCAGCTCTTTGTCGACGAAAATAATCGGCGTAACAAGAACGGGCCGTTGTACGCGTACTTCGCGTTCTTCCAGCGCGTGAACGGGATCACCATCCCAAACTCGTTGTACTGCACACCGGGCAAGAGCTTGGTCCAGTTGACCTCGACCTCGCTCTCCATGCCGAAGAGCGCGCATCCGATTCATGGCGTACTGAAGTTTTTTGAGTTCGCCTTCTAAGTACATGTCTCTAAGTTGATGACGGTCCATGTGCGCTTCAAGCAATTCCGCGGGAAACATTTTCGCGCCGCATCGGTGACATACAACCGCCTGATAAGTCGTGTTCTCGTGGTGAATCTCGTAGCCTTCGCTGCTGGCTGTAGCTTCCATATTGTCCCTCTATTGACGATGAATTACCGTTCGTCGTCT
>CAWBCB010000108.1:0-9315 GCA_963787095.1 uncultured Cytophagales bacterium
CCGCCAACGGTTATGGTTCCGTTAGTAAAGGTTGCGGCACCGCTTGCATTGTTAGAAAACAAAATTCCATTGGCACTTCCTGTATTGTTAACCGTAATATTATTGTTGAATTGATTACCAGCAACATTGTGAGCCAGAAATATCCAATTGCTTCCGGAGTTTGTAACAGTAAGGGCGCCATTAAAAATATCAGGAGAAGAATTGGCTGTCATCAAGTAACCACTACCTGAGTCAACTAAAGTGGTTATTCCATTAAAGATATTTCCGCCATTACCAACATCATCACCTGTTCCATTTTTTTCTAAATAAGCTGATCCATTATAGGTTGCTCCATTTAGATAAAGACGAGGTGCAACAAAATTCACGTTGCCATCAAAACTTGAGTTTGGACCAAGTCGAAGTATTGACTCCATTTGTTAAAGTAAATATTCTCTGGTATAACACCAACTTGAGTAAACCTATACAGATTTAGAGACCCACTTGAAAATGACACCTGATGTGATAGCCCCATTCAAGATTGAACTTGAACTAGCTCCATTATTAAAAGTTATTCCCTGAAGCTCCACCATTATTTACAACTGCAATATTTCCGTTATACTGTTGAGGTTCCATTAATTCCCATATTAATGGTTGTGGAGGGATTCGAGTTAGTTAAGTTAATATTGAAGTGGACCATTAAATACAGCTGATGACCCAGCTCCATTTAAAAATTGATGATCACTTCGAATTGTTCCTGCACAATTTATAGTAACAGTTCCCGCCAAAGGAAACACTAGTGTTAGTACCTTCCGCTACTAAAAATGAATAAGGATCTGTTCCAGATGATTTATTCGAATTTAGATGTAACATCAGATGCAAAGGTTGTTGTTTGTCCGGAATGATTGTGAGCAAAGTAAATTCTATAACTACCCGTATTGTTAAATGTGGTTGTACTTAAAAATTGATCACGTGTTCCATTTCCTAACAGTAAATAGCCAGAGCCACTATTAGTGATAGTGGTTACTCCTGTAAAAATATTTCCACCAGTTCCTGCATCATTGGTAGCTTCAGTTCTTTTCAAAATTACCAGTGCCTTGATAAATGCATCCATTTAGATAAAGTTGAGGGGCAACGAAAGTTAACGTTTCCGTCAAATTCTGAATCAGGCCCAACCCGTAAAGCAGCTCCGTTTGTTAGTGCAAGATTGTGATTGATTGCACCGACTTGATTAAATCTGTATAGGTTCAAAGATCCGCTCGAAAAACCACTAACTATTGAGATTGATCCATTTAGCGTTGAGCTTGCTGAGGTACTATTATTGAAATTAATTCCTGCTGATCCACCTGTATTCGTTACTGTAATATTTCCGTTGTAGGTTGATGTTCCATTTTGACCCATGGTCACAACGGTGGATGGATCAGTATTAGTTATATTAATTGATAGAGGTCCGTTAAAAGTTGCCTGAGATCCACTTCCATTTAAAAATCGAAAATCACTGCGTAATGTACCTGCAACGTTTAATGCAACCGCGCCATTAAAAATTGCAGAAGTATTTGTTCCCTCACATAAAAAGAAAGACCACGGGTCTGTGCCGCCACTTTTATTTGAATTGAAAATTACATTGTTAGCAAAAGTTGTCGTTTGTCCATTGTGGTTATATGCTACTCTAATTCTATAACTGCCCGTGTTATTAAAAGTGGTAACATCTCCAAAGGAATCTCCATTTGTGTTACCCAAGAAAATTTCTCCAGAACCACTATTTGTAATCGATGTTACTCCCTGAAAAATATTTCCTCCAGAGCTATAATTATCTACAGCACCAGTTTTTTCAATTGTTGCTGTGCGCTTATACGTTGCGCCATTCAAATAAATCTGTGGAGAATTAAATGTCACGTCCCCATCAAAAGATGAATCTGGGCCAACTCGCAATATAGAACCATTTGTAAGGGCTAAGTTGTGGGCAAGAATTCCAACTTGAGTAAAGCGATATAAATTCAAGGAACCACTTGAGAAGCCTCCTGTGATAGATAGTGATCCATTGAGAGTAGAAGTTGCTGATACAGCATTGTTAAAAGTAATACCTGCTGAACCACCCGTATTTGAAACGGTTATATTCCCATTGTATGTGGAGGTTCCATTTTGTCCCATTGTAATTGTTGTGGAGGGATCAGTATTTGAAATATTTATGTTTGTTGTGCTGCTGTATGTTCCTGTTGATCCGGCCCCGTTAAATAACCTGAAATCACTTCTAAAACTTCCACCGCAGTTAATAGTTACCGCTCCACCAAATGAAATTGAAGATGTTCCGTTTTCAGCAATCAAATAAGACCATTGGTTGGATGCGCCTGATTTGTTTGTATTTAGGGTTAAATTGCATGCAAATGTTGTTGTCTGGCCGCTATGATTGTGACCAAAATAAAACCTGTAACTACCTGTATTGTTAAAGGTAGTAACTCCATTGAATTGGTCAGCACTTCCATTACCTAACAGAATATATCCCGAGCCACTATTGGTAATAGTAGTTAAACCACTAAACACATTGCCTCCAGAACTTGCATTGTCAGTAGCACCGGTTTTTTCCAATGTTGATGTTCCTCCAAATGTTACACCGTTCAATAATAATTGTGGTGATGTAAAATTCGCGTTCCCTCCAATGGCTGAGTTTGGACCGACTTGAAGCATAGAAGTGCCAGCCAAGGACAAGGTCATTGGAGAATTTCCTGCCTGAGTAAAATTCCGAAGGAGTAACCGCCCATTGGTAAATCCTGAACCGCCTATTGAAACTGTGTTTCCTGCCGACATGTTTACAGAGCCTGCCCCATTACCAAATAACACTCCGTCTGTTGAGCTATTGATGGTTACATTACCATTGAACGAAACATCCCCATTGTAAGCCACCCAAAAATCAGCACCATTACTTGCATTGGAATTGAAAAATACCGGTCCATTAAATATAGTACTGCTTCCTGCATCATAACTTATATGAACATCACTTGCGTTGCCGCTATTGTTAAAAGTGGTGGTACCATTAAAGGTTGTGCTGGAGGTTCCAAATCTGCTAGATTTGTATTCGACTGGCAACATCCGTTACACTTGTATTCGTAAAGGTAGCATTGGCCTGAAAGAGATTACCTGCATTATCTTCTCCAATTCTGATTCTGTTTCCACCTGTATTGTTAAATATTGCATTAGCATTCCAGATATCTCCTGCATCGGCTGCATTCGTACCCATAAAAAAGTCGCCACCTTGATTGTTTACGGTCATTATTCCATTAAAAGTGTTGCCTCCCCGCGAGGAATCGTTTTGAGTTCCAGTCTTCGTGACGGTTACAGCTTGAAAAGTGCTTGAGTTAAAAATAATGGAAGGAACTGTCGAAGTAACTGAACCGGCAAATGTAGAAGCAGGTCCAAGCGTGAGTGTTGCGGTATTGTTACCCCCTAAGTTAATAGTTTGTGCAGTTGCCCCGGATTGGGTAAATCTTGCTATTGATAAATTTCCGCAACCCGATGCTCCAAAGCCTGCCACTGATATTGTGCGCGTTGCCGCTAGCGTGGAAGTTCCTCCATTCGCTCCAAAGGTTATAGCACCTGTTGCATTATAAGTGACAGAAACATTCTGATTGAATTGTGTGCCGGCTGCAGTGTATGCAATTTCTAATGCACCTGAGTTTCCACTAACTAAAGAAAGTGTTCCATTAAAAATATCAGGATTTGTTCCTGCAAATCTTAACTGGCTAGTTGAACTGTTGGTAAGAGTTACCGCAGCCTGAAATGTATTATTTCCTGTACTTAAATCAACATTGTTGGCAGTCTTTGTGACGTTAACAGTTCCATTAAATGTTGAACCATTAAAAAATATTCTGCCTGTTGAACCATTTACGTTGGCTCCAAATGTAGTGCCACTAAATGTTGTAGTTCCAGTTGTGTTAAGTGTTACAGCAGCAGCACCACCACCATTGTTTATAGTACCCGTTGCGAAGTTGTTCGTTCCTGTTGTGGTAAGATTAAATCCATTGATGTTTACAGTTCCCGTGTATCCATTCATTGTAATTCCTGCTACATTCGCAGCGATATCAAGTGTACAATTGCCAAGCCCTAAAGCGTTGAAAGTGACTAAATCACTGGCTCCGGGAACTGAAGCGCCACCTGCTCCGCCTGAAGAGGCAGACCAGTTTGCTGTATTATTCCAATTGGAGGGCGTGGCGGAAATCCAGAAACGTTGCGCAAGTGCGTTTTGGCTTAAGGCAAGTGCCACAATGAATAAGAAGTAAGAAATTAGGGTTTTTTTCATGAACTGGTTAACTAAACATCTCAAAAATAAGGTTTTATACATCTCAATTACTCATAGTAACATGTACTTTTTTTTAGATACTTAAACTTTAATTGAAAAATTGAGAACTAACAAAATACCTCTTCCGCTAAAGATGGTTCGGTGGGTTTTTCCAAAGCTGGAACGGGTTTCCACTAGACTGGCAGTAAATTATTTCGAGAAGATATTTTTTACCCCGCTTAGATATAAAACCCCCTACAAAGAGAGGGAATTTGAGGCTTCTGCACATTTCTTTGACATTGACTGGAAGCAAAGGATTCAAGGGTATGAATGGGGTGATTCTACAAACCCTTATGTTTTGGTGATTCATGGATGGGCAGGGAGGGCTACCCAATTTCGAAAGTTTATACCGGCCTTGATGGACAGCGGCTATAGGGTAATTGGTTTTGACGGTCCGGCTCATGGTCGATCCGAGGGGAAGAAAACAACCCTATACGAGTTTGAAGAGGTGCTTAAAAAAATCGTTGAAATAAAGGGAGCGCCAGTGGCTGTTATTGCGCATTCATTTGGTGGCGGTGCTGCATTATATGCCATTATGCAGGGCTTGCCAGTAAAGAAGCTTATTAACATTGCCAGTCCTACCATAGCCGATGAAATTGTAAAATCCTATTTAAATGCTATTGGTGGATCATGGAAAACCGGTGCAGCATTCAAGAAATTGATTCATAAGAAATATGGAAAGCCTTTCGAAGAATTTACTGCGATGCATTTCATTAAGGAAATTACAGATCTTAACCTCCTGTTAATCCATGATGCAGATGATAAAGATGTTTCCATTATTCAAGCTGAAGAGTTAATAAAAGCATATCCAAAAGGGAAACTGGTAACTACCCATGGGTTGGGGCACAATCGGGTTTTAAAGGATGATAATGTGATTGCTACTTGTTTGGACTTTATCAGGAATTGAACAAATGTCTGTAACTTATGTGCTTTCAGTACGTCTCAGTAAAAGAATTTACCAAACTTTTGTCCACTTATCCTGCTAAAACCAACATTTAGTAAGATTTTTGAAACTTAATTTAGAATATCAAGTAAAAAGGGGGACGGATAAACTTTAATACTCGTTTTCACATCGTTAAGAAAAAAAGACACTATGCCTAATATCATTAAGACAACCAACATTAAGAAAGTGTACAAAATGGGTAATAACATTGTTAACGCCCTTCAGGATGTGTCGATCTCAATTGAAAAGGGAGAATATGTAGCGTTTATGGGGCCATCGGGCTCAGGAAAATCTACACTTATGAATATTGTCGGTTGTCTGGATACACCCACAGCAGGTGAGTATTCTCTTAATAGCCAGCTGGTGAGCGATATGACTGAAAACGAGTTGGCGATGGTTCGCAATAAAGAGATTGGGTTTGTGTTTCAAACGTTTAACCTTCTACCTCGTGCCTCTGCACTTGAAAATGTGGCGTTGCCATTAATTTATGCTGGGTACAGCAAAAGTGAGCGCGATGAAATGGCCCTTGCAGCGCTTGAAAGTGTTAGTTTGGGTGATCGCTATCATCATAAGCCGAATGAATTATCGGGTGGCCAGCGCCAGCGCGTTGCCATTGCCAGAGCCCTTGTAAACAACCCTTCCATTATTTTGGCCGATGAACCTACCGGTAACTTAGATTCCAAAACATCCTATGATATTATGAACCTCTTTCAAGAGTTACATGATAAAGGAAATACGATCATCATGGTTACCCATGAAGATGACATTGCACACTATGCACATCGTATCATTCGATTAAAGGATGGTTTGGTTGAGTGGGATCATAAAAACGAAAACGTAACCCGGGGCGAACCTGTAGAAGCTCATTAAAATTTGGATCAGATATTCTAAGTACTTCGGTATTTTGAATATTAATCTTGAATTTTAAGTCATGAAGATTTATACAAAGACGGGTGATGACGGTACCACTTCGCTATTTGGTGGCAAGCGAGTTTCCAAAGCGGATTTACGGATTGATACCTATGGCACGGTTGATGAATTAAATTCATGGGTAGGCGTTTTGCGCGATCAAGCTGTTAATCAATCCCGAAAGGAAATTTTAATCGAAATTCAAGACCGACTCTTTACCGTTGGTTCAACACTAGCCACAGAGCCAGGTACAAAAGTTAAAATTCCGTTGCTGGCAGAAAAGGACATTGAGTTTTTGGAAAAACAAATTGATAAAATGGAGTTGGATCTGGCACCCATGCGTTTTTTTGTTTTGCCAGGTGGCAATCAGGCAATTTCATTTGGGCATGTCGCAAGAACTGTATGCCGAAGAGCAGAACGTTTGGCAATCGCTCTTAATCAGACTGAACCTATTAATCCGTTGGTTATAAAATACCTGAATCGCCTATCTGATTATTTATTCGTACTGTGCAGAGCCATGACGAACGAATTAAAAGCTGAAGAAACTCCCTGGAAACCAAGGATGTAACTCATTCCTAGACTTTTGACCTAACAGATGTTAGTCGGTTTTTCATTTTAATGTTACCTTTGCGATTCAAATTAATTAGGTAATCATGGTTGATACACTCAAAATTTCTACAACGCAGGTAGCAAAATCAAGGCTTGCAAACACAGATTTTTCAAACCTTCCTTTTGGCAAGGTTTACACCGATCATATGTTTTTAGCTGATTACGAGAATGGTGAATGGCAAAATTTTAGAATTATCCCTTACGGGAATATGCCTATTAGTCCGGCAACACCGGCATTGCATTATGGCCAATCTATTTTTGAAGGCATGAAGGCATATGCATCCACAACGGGTAATGAAGCGTTAATTTTCAGACCTCTTGAGAACTGGAAGCGGATGAACATTTCTGCTGAGCGTTTGTGTATGCCAACGATTCCTGAAGATCTATTTATGGAAAGTATTTCAACACTAATAGACTTAGATCGCGGGTGGATTCCAAAAGCAGAAGGCAGCTCGCTATACATACGTCCATTTATGTTTTCTGCGGATGAATTTATTGGAATTCGACCTTCAGAGGATTTTACGTTTATGGTAATCTTAAGTCCAACGGGTCCGTATTATTCGGCACCCGTAAAGGTGAAAATTGAAACTCATTATACACGCGCTGTAGCAGGTGGAACGGGATATGCAAAAGCAGGCGGAAACTATGGCGGGGCGATCTATCCGGCTAAGTTGGCACAAGATGAAGGCTACCATCAGCTGATTTGGACCGATGGCAAAACACATGAATACATTGAAGAAAGTGGAACCATGAATGTGATGTTTGTGATTGATGATGTTTTGATAACACCCCCTTTAAGTGATTCTATTTTAGCGGGAATTACCCGACAGAGCGTTTTAGAATTAGCACGCAGTTGGGGTATTACTGTTGAAGAGCGGAAAATTTCTGTAAAAGAATTAGTTGCTGCCCTCGAGCAAAACAAAGTACAGGAAGCCTTTGGTGCGGGTACAGCAGCAACCATTGCTCACATTGAGTTAATTGGCTTTGAAGGAAAGGACTATACATTGCCAACTATTGAGAAAAGAAAATTTGCTAATCGAGTATTTAAGGAACTGGAAAGTATTAAAAGAGGTAACGCTCCCGATCCCTTTGATTGGATTTATAAAATTTAACTTTATTCAAAAAGCGGGCATTGCTCGCTTTTTTGTTTCTTGCCGGTAAATGAAAAGTGAATTGAATTTTTTTGTAAGAGTATTATTACTCTTTGTTCTTACTATTTCAGCGGCAGCGTTGAATGCGCAAAAACAATTAGTGTTACTAAAGCGTGGTGACGTAGTTACTCGCTTTACAGAAGGTGATTACATGCGTTTTAAACTTAAGAATAATAAGTTTGCAGAAGGTCTTGCTGTTCAGTTTACAGACGTTTCAATTATTACGTTAAACGACACGATTCTTTTTTCTTCTATCTATAAGATTAATTCAAAAGGCCATCGGAAGCCAAGTGGATTGAATAAGGTAGGGACTGTGCTGATGATTGCTGGAGTTGGATATTTCGCTATTGATCAAATCAACACGCTTTTTTTTGTGAAAGGACAAAGTGGAATTGATGAGGGAGTTGCAATTACTTCGCTAAGTTTAGCCGCTACAGGTGCTGCACTTCGTTTTATTCGAAGTCCTTACCAAAAGCTGCGGGGCTTGTCGCTCAGAACCATTGATCCAAGTTCGCGCTACTATCGATATGATTGAACCTTAAATTTGGTATCATATTTCAGTCAATCCTGTTAACTTCGCACACAATTTATTTTTTAGTGTATGACTATCGAACAACTAAAGGACCTAAAAGCCCGTGTTGCCGCCCTCAGGCGGTATCTTTGACTACGACCGCAAAATTGTAGAAATAGAAGACGAAGAACGAATTACTCATCAAGCCGATTTCTGGAATAAACCTAAGGAGGCAGAAGTAATCTTAAAGAACATTCGTACAAAAAAAATATGGACGGATGCTTTTTCTCAAGTAAGTAAAATGGTTGAGGATTTGGATGTGCTCAACGAGTTTCATGAGGCAGGAGATGTATCCGAAGAGGAACTTGATAAAGAGTTTGCCAAAACTGCCAAATCAGTAGAGGAGCTTGAGTTTAAAAAAATGCTGAGCAAAGAAGAAGATCAACTCAGCGCAGTGCTTGAAATTAATCCAGGTGCAGGTGGCACGGAGAGTAACGATTGGGCCGATATGCTTAACCGTATGTACATCATGTGGGGCGAGAAGAGTGGCTACAAAGTTTCGCAAATAGATTATCAAGCGGGAGAAGTAGCTGGAATTAAATCAGCCACGTTGGAAGTGGAAGGACCTTTCGCCTATGGAAAATTAAAATCTGAAATTGGTGTTCATCGTCTCGTGCGTATTTCACCTTTCGATTCAAATCAACGAAGACATACTTCCTTCGCTTCTGTTTTTGTTTACCCGAAAGTAGATGATACCATTCAAATTGAAGTGAATCCTGCCGATGTAGAAATACAAACCTCACGTTCGGGTGGTGCTGGTGGCCAGAATGTAAACAAAGTGGAAACAAAAGTTCAGCTAACGCACAAGCCTAGTGGAATTGTA
>CAWBCB010000109.1:0-38885 GCA_963787095.1 uncultured Cytophagales bacterium
AATTCAGATCGATAACATCTGTAAGGGTAGCATCATTTAAATAAAGAGTTATGCTACTAACATTACCTGTTTGAAACGACTCTGTTCCTAATTTAAATCCTGTCATATCTACAAACCCTGATAAAAGTTTGATTGAGTGCGTTTTTAGACTTCCACTCATTTCTATTTTTGCACTCGCATTTATCTCTAGATCAGAACCCGAAAAATCATTCGCATTCGTTATTATTTTGTTTTCTTCATTAAGGTTGCTTGTAAAAAATATTTTACCAGCTGATAATATTTGAGTCTTATTTGAACTCATAATGAGGTTCCCATTAATAGTTAGTGTGTTGCCGTCTAAATTAATTCCTGTTTGTAATTTATTCAACCAAGACAACGATCCAATACTTGAGTTAGTTAAGAGCGAAATAACTCCATTATCTACAGTGAAAGAATTCTCATCAACAATTGCCTTATTATCTCCTTTAGGAACTTCTCCGGCACTTATTCCCCCACTTACTAAAGACCAATGATTTGGATCATTCCACTCTCCAGACCCACCAACCCAATAGTAAGGCACTTGTGGTTCTATTGTAGATGTATACGTTAAGATCAAAGAAAATTTTTGACTACCACCAGTCAATGTGCCTTTATGATTAATTGTTAAAGTATAATTACGTGGCTCGGGATTTTCAAATTCAATCTTTTCAACATTATCTCTAAAATTATCGCCCTTATAAGCTGGTTCACCCAATGCCCCTAATTCTGGATTCAGTTTCCAGGGAAACTGTTGGTTGTTTGCTTCATCAACAATCCGCATATCTAAATCATTAACAATCATCAAGTCAACAGGGTCAAGTGATGACCCTACAGGTGTTCCTGCAGGGTCTGTCCACACAATAGTTGCTGTTATTTTTGTATTCGCCTGAGGTGTTAGAACTAATTGATAATTTTGATTCTCTGTTAATTCTAATTCACTTACAATTATGTTTTGATTGTCTTGATCTAATATCACTTTTGCTGCGGCCTCCACATCAATTAATCCCCACCCAAAACTATAATCCGGACCAGGATATTGCCCAGCCTCTTTTGCGGTATGTATTGCCAACGCTTTTAAGGTTGCAGAGCGCATAAATTTACCACCATTTAAATCTCTATGTAATTCCTGAAGTAGCAGCAAGGATCCTAAAGCTCCTGGTGTGGCCATTGAAGTGCCGCTATTGTTCGCGTAATTATTATCTAACACTGTAGAAAAAATATTTACCCCTGGCGCCACTAAGTCTGGTTTAATTCTCCCGTCATCTGTTGGTCCCCAGCCACTAAAGCTGCTCATCTCTACAGAAGCTGGACCTGTGTAGGAGAGAACCTTTCTTGAAGCACCTATCGTAAAAATATTTTTAGCTGTACCCTCTTGACCTATGCAATCATAACCACTTCCTTGATTGCCATCTGGAGGATAAATAGCAGCTCCTGTGGTCGCATAATCATCACGGTCATTTCCTGCTGCCCAAAAGATAGAATAATAGGGTGCGTTAAAAGCAATCTGATCAATGTCTTTAGCCAGCGAAGTATAAAATCCAAAACGCCAATCTTCTTTATCGCTTATACTTGGGGTTCCAGTCCAACTACAACTTCCATTTGAACAATTCCAGCCTTGAACTATTCCGTAAGAATGGTTTGAAAACAATATTCCCGTTTGGTCTGGCTTGGCTAAGGAAATCATTTCGGCTCGGTCATTATTCCAATCAAACGAATGCAATTTTGCACTAGGGGCCATTCCATTTGCGCTTGTATTTATACCACTACCCAATATTGTACCGCTAACATGCGTTGCGTGATCTAATGCTGTGCCACTTTCCTTTGTCAATATCCTTTCAACAAATTCAAGATGATCATATACTGGTCCTCCATCCCACACACCCACTTGAAGCCCTTCACCCGTTAAGTTTAACCCTAAACCTCCCCCGGTTCTTAGTTTCGTAACATTTGTTGAAATCGCTAATCCACTGTTGGTTGTTTGTCTATATACAGGCTGGCCAAAAGAATCAACATCGACCAATTCAATTAGATTTCCTCCCGGCAAATACTGTTTAATGGGGATATTATTCTGCCTTGAATAATCAATCACCTTTTTCTGTTGCAGTTCGAATGAGCTCGAGAACTCCGCCTTCAACTTTTCCAGATTCTCTATTTTCTCCGATTCTTTAGTTTGAGCTAGCAGATTGGCTGATGTACACAGTAGTATTAGGGCAAAATATCTCATAAAAGTTTACAATATTACCTTAAAACAAAAAAAGCCCTGAGAATGTCAGGGCTTTTTTAAAAAAATTAACTTTTATTTTTTCGTAAAAGTGTGAGTGTTTGAATCCTGAAGCGCATTCGTTGACTTTAACCTAACGGTATAGGGCACCACAAAGGAGTAAGTACAGGCATCATAGGTTGCTGGTGAGGAACCTGCAACCACATAGGTGGAGCCTCCCATTACTACATCTTGAGTAGCTAATGTAACCGCTGTACTTGAAGCATTAAAAGTGTACTTCACAACACCTCCAAAATCCCAGAAATTATTAATAATAATACCGTTAGCATCAGCAGGATCTGCAGTTGCCACATTATCATAATTTCCGTAACCTGGCTCATTTGTATCATAAGTACCCACGAAATTTGATCGGTTAAAAGCACAAAGCGTTCTTATGGAACGAGTAAATACTCCATATTTAGAACTTATTGTTGTATTCGCGTCTGAACTTGTCAAATTGATCTTTAATTTCCAGATTTCTCCAGGAAGTACGTTATCATCAATTACCTCAAAATAAATAAAACCAAAACTACTATTGGCAGGTATGGTAACTGAACTGGCAGTAATTAAGGCATAGTGAGTACCTGCCACTGCTGTACTTGATGGATCAACCGCAAAGTTAACAGTAACTGGAGTGCTTAATTGTGGCCCCACAAGGTTAACTCGAATTGAATCCTTAATACGCTTACCATCAGTAACCCGATTATATGATTTGCTTACATCTAAGCCACCGGCCGTTGTAGCTTCGTTAATTTCTATAACTGCTACATTGTCCAATAGTAAATCAGTTCCTGGGTCATCAAAGCAAGCTGAAACTACAGCTAACAAGGCCACGAACGTAAAGATTTTATAAATCGTTTTCATTTTCATGTCTATTCAGATTTAATTTAGTAACCAGGATTTTGTTTCATACTAGGATTCAACTGAACCTGATCAGTAGGGAGTTGTTGCAACATTCGAAAATCAGATGCAGGTAAAGTTGGAACCCCTGCCGCAGCTGGCTTAGGAATATCTAATCCAAGTCGCTTCAAGTCATAAAAGCGATGGCCTTCTAATGCAAACTCTACCCTTCTTTCATTCAATATTAATGAAATCAAAGACGAGCCAGTCAATGCAGTTGCAGTGAGGCCGCGGTTAGTTCTTATGGTATTAACTGCTGTTTGCGCCCCTGCATCATTATTTTGGCGGGCACGACTTTCTGCTTGAATTAAATACATTTCAGACCTTCGAATAACAGGAATGTTCTCTAAAAATGCTCCCTTTTCTGCTGGCCACTTGCGTGATTGTGGCTTATTTAAAGTTGCCGCTGAGTTTACATAAAGTCCTAATCTCACATCTCCAGCTTCGTGTGCCGCAATAAGTTCGGAACTTGCTGCCAAAACATATTGACTACCGCTTAGCAAATTAGTAGTTACAGAATTCATAGAATTATTTGGTCCATCCACTCCACTCCAATCTGTTGCACGGATCTCTAGTTCAAACATTGATTCGGGATGTGTTGTAGCACTCCATGAGGCAATGTAATTAGCACCTGTTACAGGTGCAGCAGTAGGAACCAAAGTTAATGCAGTTGTAGCATTTGTGTCGGCCTCTGGATACTTACCCCAATATAAATACAAGCGAGCTATTAAAGCATGAGCAGCACCCTTAGTCGCACGGAATGGAAATGTATTTGTTCCCAAAGAAGAAGGCCAATTTGCACCAATTCCTGATGCTGGTAGTAAAAGGCTAATTGCTTCTAAAAGATCTTTCTCTACAAATTGATATGACTCAAGATTTGTACTTCTTTCTTTTTTATCGGCATCAGATACTACTTCCGTAGGATTATCGCGCAAAATAACCCCAAGGTTAAAACCGTTAACCTCTTTACCTGGTTCATAGGAGTATACCCTTAACAATTCCATATAATAAAGAGAACGAATGAAGAGAGCCTCACCTCTCAAATGGTCCAAGACTTGTTGAGAAGTAACGGTTCCAGAAGATGGTACTTTTGCTAATTCAAGTTTAGGAAGGTATTCTAACACATAGTTTGCATCATTAATACCTCGATAAGCTGTGAACCAACGATTGGCATAAACACCAATTCCATTTACCCACTCTTGTTCATATCTACCAGTGCGGTTTACAATTTCAATATTGTCAGCAAACGCATCACCGTGCAAATTAACTTGTTGCCCAAACATTGGGAACTCATGGGCTGTGCGGTAAGCACTAAGTAAAGCACTTTGAACACCTGCTGCTGTATTAAGTGCAAGCGCAGGAGAAAGAGCAGATTTGTCTACCGTTTCGATGTCGCAGGCATTAAAGCTCAATACGAACAACCCGGTAATAGCTATATTTCTTAAATTCATTTTCATTTTCATTTTTGCTTTAATTGATTAACCAATTAGAGTCCGATTGAAATACCACCCATGAATTGTCTAGCAACCGGGTAAACACCAAAAGATGACACTCCGGTACTGTTATTACTACTCACAACTTCTGGATCTATTCCTTGGTACTTAGTATACGTCCATAGGTTTAAGCCTTGAACAAACACATTCACTTTACTTAATTTCAACTTCGAAATTATACTGTTCGGGAGTGTGTAGGATAGTGTGACTTGCTTTAAGCGCACATAGGATGCATCTGACATAAATTGTGTAGTACCAAATGTTCCAAATTGCTGATCAAAACCGTCTATTACACCACCTTGAAATGGGCGGGCAACATTAGTTATATCGCCAGGGTTCTGCCATCTTCCTAATTGGCTTTGCAACTGATTATTCGCGCTAGAACCAGAAGCATATAAGTTGTACAAATCTCCATTGAATGCTTTATTACCGCCTTGATACTGGAAGAACACTTCCAAATTCAATCCTTTGTAGGAGAAATTATTTGAAACTCCACCAAAATAAGTTGGTATGTTAGATCCGCGTACAGCTGCATCACGCGCCTGGCCGTTATACGAAAGATTTCCAAGGGTATCATAAATCATAGCTTTTCCATTGGCTGGATTGATACCTGCGAATTCAAATAAATAGTTAAAAGAAACTGGCTCGCCAACAATAATCGCATTTCCAATTCTTTTTTGGCCATTAGGGAGAGAAACCACTTCATTTTTCAACGTACTAAGGTTTGCCGTTACACGCCACTTAAATGAACCACGATCCATCACAACACCGCCTAATTCTATGTCAAAGCCTTTATTTACAACCTCACCACTATTCCCTCTCACTGAGTTAACTCCAGCATCATTTACAAGTGGTACATCGAAAAGAAGATCTTTAGTAAGGTTATTGTAATACTCAACGGATCCAGTCAAGCGACTGCCAAACAAAGCAAAGTCAATCCCAGCAGTTGTTTGAAATTCAGTTTCCCATGAGATTATGTCATTTCCTAACCGAGCTAAACGAAGTGTTGAGCCACCCAAATAGCCAGCATTTGTTCCGCCTGGACTTCCATAAGCAGTAAACCAATCGTAATCAGCAATTTCAGAATTACCAACTTTTCCGTAAGCCGCTCTAATTTTCAAGTCATCCAACCAAGTAATTCCATCCATGAAGCTCTCTTCAGTAATTCTATAGGCTATCGATCCTGCATAAAAGGTACCATACTTGCTGTTGGCTCCAAAACGTGAAGAGCCATCTCTTCTTACTGTAACATCGGCTATATATCTATCTTTTAAAGCATACTTTAGCTGACCAAATACACCTTGCCGGGCATTGTCAAAGAAGAATTCTCCAGCTGGTCTAGCGGTTGCTCCTGATGAAAGAAGTCTTAATGCAGGGTTTGGATAAGTGAATTGGGAGGCAGTAATACCTCCACGCTCTTCCTTACGATATTCAAAACCAACTAATGCACCGATTTGATGAATATCTGCTATTTTCTTACTGAAATTCAAGGTAGCATTGGTATTATAAGAAATAGTTCTTCTATCCGTTGCTGAAATTTGTCCGCCAGCAAAAACCGGAATTGAACCTGGTCTTTCATTTCTATCCGATCCAAAAGAGGCATCCACACCGGCAAAACCAGACAAAGTTAACCCAGTCATAATTTCATAGGCCAAGTTAAAACTTGAAACTGTTTGAGGGGTCCGCCCAAGTCTAAGTTCTTCATCTACACCCTGCTTAATGTTGTAACCAAATAAGTGTGAGCCTGGCGCGCGAGTAGGATAAAGAGCATATCCACCTTCTGTGGTAAATGCTGGAGATGTAGGCTGAGCTGTGAATGCAGCCTGAAATGGTCCATTAACGAAATTACCATTTGCAATGGCACCAAATGTACGTTGATAGGCTAACGAAAGATTTGCTCCGATTGTAAGTTTGCTATTTGGTCTGTGGGTAATATTTAGTCTCGCAGTACCGCGCTTCCAATCACTTTGAATAATTTGACCTTGTTGAAATTGGTAGGAGCCTGAGAAAAGAAAAGAGGTTTTGTCATCTCCACCGCTCATGGTAACATCGTACGTACCTAGCTGTCCATTGTGAAACATTAAATCTACCCAATCCTGCGTTTGTAAATTGGGATCTGATGCATCTCCGAAAGTATTGCGAGCTGTTGCTACAGACAAGCCTGCATTTCTGTATGCTTCCTCTTTAAGCGTTGCAAATTCAACGCCATTTAACATACTATAAAGGTTCAAGGGTTGCACTTGACCGAATTGAGCATTGACTTCCAATTTAGTTTTACCTTTTTTACCTTTTTTAGTGGTAACTAAAATAACACCATTTGCAGCCTGCGCACCATAAATAGCGGAAGATGCTGCGTCTTTCAAAACCTCAACTGATTCAATATCATTTGGGTTAATAGAGCCTAATGGATTTGATGAACCTTGCGTTGACTGGCCAAAACGTCCTAGTTGCACTCCATCAACAATCCATAAAGGATCATTAGAAGCGTTAATTGAACCGATACCACGAACTCTAACATTTAGCGCTCCGCCTGGCTGACCAGAAGCAGCAGAAACCTGAACCCCCGCTAATCTCCCTTGAATACCTCTATCCACAGATTGAATAGGAACATTCTGTAGAACATCCCCCTTCAATGAGGCAATTGAACCGGTTAGGGTTCTTTTTTCCTGTGTACCATACCCTGTTACCACAACTTCTGACAATTGCGTGACATCAGAACCCATCTGTATATCAATAACAGACCGACTTCCTATTGAAACTTCTTGAGTAACAAATCCAACAAATGAAAAAATGAGTGAACCGCCTCCGGCTGGGATATTAAGACGGTAGTTTCCATCAACATCTGTTATGGAACCGGTGTCAGTGTCTTTTAAAAGCACATTAACTCCAGGTAAGCCTGAACCATCATCGAGTGAGGTCACCTTTCCTGTAATGGTACGATCTTGCGCCCATGCTACGCTACTAAAAATCATGAACATGGAGAAAATCTTTAATAGTAAAATTTTCTTCATACTGTTTGGTTTAAGTTGATTGAATATTTTCAATAGACCACAAACTTAAAAGAAAGTTCTTAACCTAAAAATGATTTTTCCGTTAAAGGCGATTAATAATGAACGATTATAACCCATCATGGGTGATTAATAACCGTTTCAATAATACTATCTAACTCACGGAAGTCCAGAGTTCGCATTAAATCTTAGTTCGAAAGAATTTTGAATTCTATTCTTCTATTCAATTGACGATTATTCATCAGAATCATTTGTGCAATTGGATTTTTAGAACCATAACCTCTTATAATAATCCGTTGCTTTGATATTTGATGTGCCGTTAAATATTCAGCAACAGAATTAGCGCGCTTCTCTGAAAGTTGTTGATTATAAACTTCGGTACCAGAGTTATCAGTATGACCCCCTATCTCTACTTTCAATGCAGGATTTTGATTAAGAAAAATAATTACTTCGCTCAACTCTGTAATTGATTGTGGTTTCAATTCATACTTATTGACATCAAAAAACAAATTGTTAAGAACAATCGAAGCATCTTTTTGAATAGGAACAAGATTGATATTCTTTATCACAGGTTTTAATTCTTTGGACTCCTCATAATTAAAATGCAGACTTTGAAATAAATACCCAGGCTTTCTTACATACAAGGCGTACTCAGAGCCACCCGGAAGTATCATTAAATATCCACCATCTATCGAGTCAGCTCTAACTTTTGAAATCATTTTGTTTTCTTTCAAATCAAAAAGCTCCACCCAAGCACCAACAGGATTATTACTGTTTGCATTCTGCACAATTCCTTTTACCACATTTCCTTTTGCACGGGTAATTAAATTTTCCGGTAACGTGATTTTAAATAGCCGACTTGTACTTTTGTTTTCAGCGCGCGAATAATAACCAATGGCACCATCCCCTGATACTATGAACGAATACTGATCAAGGTGATCGTTTAAAGGTTTCCCTAAATTGATTGGAGATCGCCATCCCTCTTTTGTTTTTTGTGATCGGTAAATGTCATACCCGCCAAAGCCAGGATAGCCACTAGATACTATATAGAGATCTTGATTGTTGACATGTATATAAGGAGAAATTTCATCAAACACAGTATTGATTGTCGGTCCAAGATTTTTTGCTTTTGTCCATCCACTCTCTTCAAGTTGCGAATGCCAGATGTCGTAGCCGCCCACTCCGCCCTTACGATCAGATACAAAATACAGCTCCCTTCCATCGGCAGATAATGTAGGCTGCGAATCCCAGTCAGCGCTATTAATATTTGGTCCCAAATTTTTTGGCACCGACCAATCCTTACCAGTCCTTCTACTTTCATACAGATCGCACCCCATCGCACCACACACCGTAAAAATTAAATGTCTTCCATCGGCAGAAATAGTACAGGCACCTTCGCGCTGAATTGTATTGATGTTGTTAGAAATAGAAATCGGCTCGCCCCAGGTTCCATCGCTACGTTTTGTAGAAATTACAATGTCTTCATTATCGTTTCGGGCGGTACCAAAGCGGGCTGTAAAAATGAGTTGAGAATCATCTCCGGTTACAACCGGAAAATATTGCCGTTGATATTTATTGACTATATCAGGTAATGGTTCAATAATAAAATCAGAAACAACATCTTTATTTTCTATCGCATAATTTGCTTGCCTACTCCACAATTTAATCTTGTCAATTTTCGGTTTATCCATTTTCTCCTTCTCCAAAAAGAGCTTACAGTAATTTTCGGCTTTTGCATAATCTCCTTGTTTAAGATAAATATCAGCCAGCTCAAATAAGTAGGAATTTCTTTTTCCTCCATCAACAAGCGCTAGACCCTTTTCAAAATTTTCGGTAGCAAATGATAATCTGTCCATACTTCGATAGACAATAGCAAGCCGATGATAAGCCTCTTCAAATTTCTTATCCTTATCGATTGCTTGTTGAAGCAAAGATACAGCTTGATCATATTGCCCACGCACCCGATAATTATCAGCCTGAACATACAAGTCTATCGCCTTCTTATTATTTGTACTTAATGTTTGTGCCTGAGCAGAATAACATAAAACAAGTGAACCAAACAATACCGATTTGAAAATATTCATAAAGCAAGTTAAAGACGTTAGCAGAAAAGTAAAAATCTATGGTTCTTAAAACGACAGTATTGTTGAAATGGTATGTATTAAGAAATTGCTTCGATCGGAATTTCAGGATTATCCATACCAAGCATAGCGTTAATAAGCTTACAAGATTGATATTGACGAAAATTTTCGACTGTAATAACCGCTTCCTTAATTATGTTCTTGTCTAACCAATTTTGACGCATTGTGCCATTCAGTAAATAAGATGCCGGTGTAAACCAATTTCCGCCTTTCTTAAAAATAACATTTGCATAAAAAGAGTCCGTTATCAATCCATTCTTTACAATGAGAATATCATCAGCTTTCCCGCGAAGGGAATACAAGTGCTCTAACTTAGTTCGATCCAAAAATTTATGATGGTAATTAATATTATTATCGTAAACAAGTTTCAATGAGTTAACCGGACGAACTTCATACGGAACAAACTCCACATTTCTGATTTGCGTGTCATACACAACCCGAACTTTATATAAACCGGTGGGTGGAAAATCCTCATTCTTTAATGCAGAAAGATCAACTTTTTGATTTGAGTTAAATACAGCTTTTGTGCTGAGTTGCATCCTTGCTTCATGGTAAAGAAGATTTCTAAACTCACCATCCTTAAGATATATGGATTCAAGCAACTGGCACATAAATCTTTTGAATCATTTCTTCATACTCATCTCGCACATTACTTTGGCTTGTAATTCCACCCCCACTTCTATAGAATGTACTATCACCATCCTGTTCTATGTAGCGGATAGCCACCCCACTGTCCAGATTCTTACCATCAAAATAACCAAAGACACCTGTATAATACCCACGCTTTTCCCCTTCCGCTTCATGAATAATCTCAATTGTCTTTGGCTTTGGTGCGCCACTAATAGAGCCAGCAGGGAGTAAGGAAACAATAATACTGCCTAATTTCTTAGCATAGTCTGGAGGCAAGTCGCCCATAATTTCGGAACTTACTTGTAACAATTTCTTATCGCTGCTTTTAATTTCCTCAACATATCGAAAGCGTTTTATGGTAACATTAGTTGCCACCCTGCTCAAATCATTTCTAATCAGATCAACAATGGTAATGTGTTCTGCCAATTCTTTTTTGTTTTCCAATAATTCTTGCTCAGCATTTGGCAGCGAAGCATCTATCGTTCCCTTCATCGGATACGAAAATATTTTTCCGTCTTTAATCTGAACAAATGTTTCGGGCGAAAAGGAAAGAAATTCGTTTTGAAGGAGCCACCTATATTTTGCATTACTGATATAAAATAAATCCAACAAAGAACTGGTTGGTTCAATCCGTGATTTAACGGTAAGGTTTACTAAAAATGAATCTCCATAGGAAAGTCGTTTGTGTACGAAATCAAATTTAGCCTTGTATTCTTCAAACGAGATTGGGAATGAATCCATCCGGATGTCTTTTGACAAAACATAATTATCCCGCGCATTCGAAAATCCATTAAAAGAAAACAATATCTCGTCTGAATTAACTTGATCCAATCGCCACGCCTTTGGCTTCTGCATTTCAAAATCGATCAAAAATAAAAAAGGGACTTGCTTGCGTCCCCACTCGTTTAGTTGATCTATAAATTTTGAAATAGACATCCTTCTAATTTATTTCGAAAGTGATCATTCGTACTTTGCAAATCTTCGATCGTAATTTGACTATGGAATATCCATATACTTATGAATCTGTAAAGAAACTTTCCATTTGGGATTAGTCTTTACATACTCAATTATCTGAGGAATCATTTCTTTTTCCCTCGACCACTCCGGCTGCAAAAACAATTCACATTCAGGTTTTACTTTTCCGGCAAACTCTTCTGCCCAATCAAAATCGCTTTTGTTATAAATAATGATTTTCAATTCATCAGCCTGATTGTATATAGAAGGTTTTGGTGCCATGAACTTCTTAGGCGAAAAACAAACCCAATCCCAATTGCCTGTTAATGGATGCGCACCTGAAGTTTCTATGTTCGTTTTTAAACTCTCAGCGTGCAATGCATTTGTGAGTTCAGTAAGATCATACATGGCGGGTTCACCACCTGTAATCACAACAAGTTGCGTGTTGCTTGCTTTAGCTCTACTCACCATCTCTTCAACAGAAACCAATGGATGAGCTTTTGCGTCCCACGATTCTTTCACATCGCACCAAACACACCCTACATCACATCCACCTAATCGAATAAAGTATGCAGCATGCCCTTGGTAAAAACCTTCACCCTGAATGGTGTAAAAATCCTCCATGAGTGGAAGTGAGGTCATCGATTTCAAAAATTAATTTATTCTTAAGGATTACGAAGTTCTGCAGCTCGAAGTGTATTCAGTAACAACGATGCAATTGTCATAGGACCAACACCACCAGGCACTGGGGTAATGAACGAAGTTTTTGGAGCAACTTCTTTAAAGTCAACATCTCCCTTCAATGCATATCCATTTTTATATTGAGGGCCTTCTACACGGGTAGTGCCCACATCAATAACAACAGCACCTTCTTTTACCATATCTGCAGTAATGATTCCGGGTTTTCCAACAGCCACTACTAAAATATCCGCCTGGCGAGTAAACGTTGCAAGATCCTTCGTGTACTTATGACAAATCGTAACGGTTGCTCTTCCTTCCTCCACTAACATCATACTTAATGGAGCACCAACCAATCGACTTGCACCCACCACTACACAATTTTTTCCTTCTGTAGGAATTTGATAACGCTTTAATAATTCCATTACTCCAAACGGAGTAGCCGGAAGCAATAACGGATTTTTTGAAACGATGCTACCAAAGTTGCGATTGGTAAAACCATCTACATCTTTATCGGGCCTGATCTTCTCTGTAATTTTTTCAACTGAAATATGTTCCGGCAATGGCAACTGAACAATAAAGCCATCCACGTCTTCATCGCGGTTCACCTGATCAATATGCTTCATCAACTTATCTTCGCTAATGGTATCCGCAAAGCGCATCATGGTATAATGAAAGCCTACTTCCTTACAAGCTTTTACTTTAAAATCTACATACGTTTGGCTTGCTCCATCATCACCCACCAAAATAATAGCGAGGTGCGGCAGTTTTTTATCAGCCTGTTTGCGCAACGCTACCTTTTCAGCAATCTCCTTTTTTATGTCGATGGAGATCTTTCGGCCATCAATAAGTGTATGAGTTTGTGTTTCAGTCATTAATATCTAGATCAAGTCTTTAAACCATTTTTTCTTATAATGGTATCTAATAATTTTCCTTGTTGAGTTAGCTGCTTTAGAAAAAATGCGTTTGCTTTTGCCTGTAGTTGGCTTTGTGATCTTTGGTCTTTTATGGACAACTCTAACTTCTTATCAACATCTTCCAACCGACTCTCAGCCTTCACCATCCGTTTGATCGTTAAGTCCAATCTTTTATTAAGCTTTTCTCCTCGCGCATGTATTTGTTCCAGCCCAATTAGCATTTCAGAAATCACCTCGTCATAGTTTCTTTCCATACCACAACATTTTAGATAGAAAGTTAAGACTACTTTTTAAGAATTGGAAGTATTTTGAATTCCATTAATCAATTTTCAGTACAGCCATAAACGCTTCCTGTGGAATTTCCACATTGCCTACCTGACGCATCCGCTTCTTACCTTTCTTCTGTTTCTCCAATAACTTACGCTTACGCGAGATATCTCCACCATAACATTTTGCCAATACGTTTTTACGAATAGCGCTAATGTTTTCACGGGCGACTATTTTTTGTCCTATGGCTGCTTGTATGGCGATCTCAAACATTTGACGAGGAATCAACTCTTTCAATTTTTCACAAAGTTTCCGTCCCCAGTCCTGCGACTTGTAGCGATGTACAATCGCACTTAACGCATCTACCTTTTCACCATTTAACATTACATCTAGCTTCACCATATCCGATTCGCGTAAGCCAATCAAATGATAGTCCAATGAAGCGTATCCACGCGAAATAGATTTTAGCTTATCGAAGAAATCAAATACAATTTCTGATAGTGGCATCTCAAACGACATCTCTACCCGATCAGTAGTCAGATAATTCTGGTTGATGATAATGCCTCGTTTTTCAATACACAAATTGATAATAGCACCAATGTAATCCGACTTCGTAATGATCTGCGCTTTTATGTAAGGCTCCTCAATGCTTTTCATCCTTGTAGGATCAGGCATTTCGGAAGGTGCGTTGATAAAAATCTCTTCGCCATTCGTCAAGTGTGCTTTGAACTGAACGGAAGGAACGGTTGTAATCACCGTCATATCAAACTCACGCTCCAAACGCTCTTGAATGATTTCCATATGGAGCATTCCCAGAAACCCACATCGGAACCCAAAACCTAAGGCAGCAGAAGTTTCCAACTCCCATACCAGGGATGCATCGTTGAGTTGAAGTTTTTCCATAGAGGATCGAAGTTCTTCAAACTCAGTAGTATCCACTGGATAGATACCAGCAAACACCATGGGCTTCACTTTTTCAAAACCTTTTACCGATTCACCCGGATTAATGGCATTCGTAATTGTATCTCCTACGTGAACTTCGCTGGCTACTTTTATTCCCGAAATAAGATAGCCCACATTTCCGGCACTGATTTCATTGCGTGGATGTTTATCCAATTTCAACACACCAATTTCATCCGCACCATATTCTTGTCCGGTGCTAATAAACTTAACCTGCTCCCCTTTCTTCATGGTTCCATTGAATACCCGAAAGTAAATTTCAATTCCACGGAAGGAGTTATACACGGAATCAAAAATCATAGCCTGAAGTGGTGCCTTCGGATCGCCTTTCGGTGCACTTACGCGATGTATAATAGCATGGAGAATCTCTTCAATTCCTTTCCCTTCTTTGGCACTGGCCGAAAGTATATCCTCGCGCTTGCAGCCAATCAAATTGATAATCTCATCGGCTACCACTTCTGGATTAGCATGTGGAAGATCAATTTTATTCATGACCGGAATGATTTCCAGATCATGCTCTAAGGCTAAATAAAGATTTGATATTGTTTGAGCTTGAATACCTTGGCTGGCATCTACGATTAAAAGCGCTCCTTCACATGCTGCAATAGCACGTGAAACCTCGTAAGAGAAATCTACGTGACCGGGGGTATCAATTAAGTTAAGCGTGTACTCCACCCCTTCCAGCTTGTAGTTCATTTGGATGGCGTGCGCCTTGATGGTTATGCCCTTTTCCTTTTCAAGATCCATGTTATCCAGCACCTGATTTTCCATTTGGCGCTGATTAAGCGTGCCTGTAAACTCAAGCATTCTGTCTGCCAGGGTGCTTTTGCCGTGATCGATGTGCGCTATAATGCAAAAATTGCGGATGTTCTTCATTCCCGTCATTCAGGTCTTGATTTTAAGGGTGCAAATGTAGCAAGAAATAAGGGGTGGCGAAATGGGGATTTCCCCATAAAAGCTGAGAAAATCCTATTTCTTGGACCAGCCGTGAAAGTGCAAAAAAGAACACTACAGTCGTCCCATCGTAATGTTTGAAAGCGTTACTGTAGTACCCCATGGATAGGTGTACGTTGCTGCTGGAACACTTATCATTTTGAAATCACTACTTATGGTAGCGTTGTTAAACACAATGTTGTACGGATAAACAGCCTTTGAGTCATTGGCATTTATTCTGATCTTTTCAATGGTAGTGGATGTAAATGCTATTACTTCCTTTTCCGCCTTAACCAAGGTACCGTCAAGTTTCATCGTTTGATTCTGAATATCAAACACATTCGCTGAGACTTTTGTCACTTCAAAGGTAACTGCTATTTTACCATCCGGAGTTGTATAACTCCACGTGCCTTCGGGTGAAGTAAAGCCGGGGTCTTTATCTGAACATCCGGCTGCAATCACTAAACAAAACAGGAAAAGTTTTTTCATTCTTTATTTCGATTATTTAAAATTCAAGATTAAAAAATCAAAATCCCAGCAACCTGATGGTTTAAATTTGAAGTACCCCGCTACTTCCATCAATTCATATTTTTGGGTATGTTACCATTCTTAAAAATTTTATCATGAAAATCACTTTCTTTTCTGCCAAACCTTACGATATAGAGTTCTTCAATAATGAAAATGAACACTTTGGTTTTGAGATCGAATACTTTGAAACTCATTTAGGCCCGCACATTATAAATGCAGTTACAAAAACAGACGCTATTTGCGTTTTCGTAAACGATAAAGTAAATGCTCAGGTTATTGAAAGTCTGGCCAGGCAAGGCGTTAAAGTGATCGCTCTCCGGTGTGCCGGATTTAATAATGTTGATTTGGCTGCCGCGAAATCACATGGCATTCAGGTTTGCAGGGTTCCAGCATACTCTCCACAAGCAGTAAGTGAACATGCAGTTGCTATGCTACTAACGCTAAACAGAAAAACACACAAGGCTTATAATCGCGTGCGCGAACAAAATTTTTCTTTGCAAGGCCTTTTAGGGTTCGATGTCCATAATAAAACGATAGGTGTAGTAGGCACCGGGAACATTGGGAAAGCATTTTGTAAAATCATGTTAGGATTTGGGTGCACCGTTATTGCCTCTGATCTTTATCCGAATGATGAACTGAAAAATCTTGGCGTATCATATTTACCCTTACCCGATGTGCTTTCACAGTCAGACATTATCTCATTACACTGTCCCTTGAATGATCAAACGAAGTACATGATCAATAAAGAAACAATTAAATCCATGAAACCAGGTGTCATGTTAATCAACACAAGCCGGGGCGGTCTTATCGACTCAAAGGCTGCTATAAAGGGATTAAAATCCGGCCACATTGGATACTTAGGAATTGATGTATATGAGCAAGAAGAAAAACTTTTCTTTCGCGACTTGTCTACCCAAATAATTGACGATGATGTAATTCAGCGATTAATGAGTTTTCCCAATGTACTTATCACTGCCCATCAGGCTTTCTTTACCGAGGATGCACTAAAACAAATTTCGGACATTACCTTAAACAATATCAACACTCTGTTGAATGGAAAACAACTGGAAAACAAATCTGCTTTATTGAATTAGGCTTATGTCAGTTTAGGTTTGGGTTTTGGGTAACCTTAGGTGTAAGAGATTGAGAAGCAAAAATTAATGCTTGAATAATAAGCCCGATGATTACAATCATACCCAATTCAAATTGAGTTAATATGGTGGAACCCGCTACAATTTTCTTTGACTGATCGCTCAGTATTTTACCTTCCGAAATCTGGATAGTAGATAGGTGCTGAAGATCGGCAGCAGCCAATTTGAATTGCTCATCTAATTCAGGATTGTTTTTTCCCAAAGCAGACATCATATATTGGGTTTCCAAAAAAGTTATTTTACGAATTGAATTTTTGAAGGACTGAAAAAACGTTGACTCCGTTTCGGTAAACTTAGTTTTCTCATACTCCTTAATTAAATTGGAGATATCGTTATTGTGTTTCTCAAGTTGATTTTGATAGGTCATTAAATTTCCATCCACGTTGCAATTATCAAAAATCAATTTCTTTTGGTACAAATGATTCGAGAGTTGATAGATATAACTTTCTACTAACAACCGATCTTCATAAACGGAAGAAAATGAATCACCCAATTCGGAGACATTATTACGTTCCATCACGTTCTTCACCAAAATCCCCACAAGAATAATTGCCAATAAAAACGCTATCTGCGCCTTTTGTTGTATTCTATACATCCATTTCATAATTCCTTGATTTGGTTAAACAATAATCGCAATATCCCCCTAATTAAACAAGGTAATTACAAATACACTCCTGCTTCAAATTGCTTGTCTTGTTGTCTTAAAACAAGATTTCCATTTTGCAGGTTCATTAACTGATCGCAGATCCACAATCCCATCCCCAATCCAGTACTTAATCAAGTCATCATTCAGTTCCTACTCAGCAAATAAATCTCATCTTGCTCATGCGTTTTAAATTTTATCGAATGTAGTTGCAGGAGTTAAATACCGAATGAACCAGGAATTAATTTTTCTTAAGCACAAAAAAAGGTCATTCTCGCAAATGACCTTTCAAAATATCATTTTAACATGATTTATTCATTCTTATACACTACACCGTCTTTCATCACAAATGTCACTTTCTCCATCGTCTTGATGTTTTTTGTTGGGTCTTCATTTACCGCAACCAGATCAGCTAATTTACCTGCCTCTACCGAACCTATTTTATCACCTACACCAAGTATAGTCGCATTGGTTTGCATCGCGCAAAGCAACGCTTCAATCGCTGGCATTCCACCTTCTACCATATAGCCAAACTCGCGCGCATTTTCACCGTGTGGATACACACCAGCATCGGTGCCAAATGCCATCTTCACACCACGCTTGTATGCTCGTGCAAAGTTCTCCTGAATTTTTGATCCGATCTCAATTGCCTTCGGCACCACCAATGGGTGATAGTAGCCTGGTATCTTTGCATACTCTGCTGCAGATCTGCCTGCAATAATGGTTGGTACATGATACGTTCCCTTTTCCTTCATCAAATCCATTACCTCATCGCTCATTAACGTTCCGTGCTCAATGGTAGTGATTCCAGCTAGCACCGCGCGCTTCATTCCTTCAGCACCATGCGCATGGGCAGCTGTATGCAATCCATAATCTTGAGCCGCTGCAACAATTGCATTTAATTCCTCTTGTGTAAACTGCGGACCACTGCCATCCTTAGCGACACTCAACACGCCTCCGGTGGCTGTAATCTTAATAAAATCTGCTCCGTCTTTATAACGCTGGCGCACTGCTTTGTATGCATCTTCAGGACCATTGATTACTCCTTCCTTAGGCCCTGGATCACCCATTAAATCTCTTTTACTTCCATTGGTGGGGTCGCCATGACCTCCGGTTGTTGCAATTCCTTTACCTGCTGTGAAAATTCGTGGCCCAACAATCGTTCCTGCATTTACTGCATTACGAAGCGAAATATTTACCCCTGAGCCTCCACAATCACGCACAGTAGTGAAACCAGCCATTAAATTTTTACGCGCATAGATAGTGGATTGAAAAGCAACATCCGCTTCGTTTTGTGTATATCGTTTTAGTTGACCATCCTTGCTTGTTTCGCTCTCAATATGCACATGCATATCAATCAAACCGGGCATCACAGTTTTCTTACTAAGATCAATCACCTTATCATCTTTGCCGGCTTTTGTAAATCCTTTATCAACAGAAATTATCTTATTTCCTTCAACAACAATTGTAACCTGTGTTTGAAGATCTTTAGTCTTTCCGTTGATTAAAGTTCCACAGTGAATTAACGTTCGTTGAGCAAACGTAAAAGAAGCAGCACTAAGTAGAAGTAAGAATAAGGTAATTTTTTTCATACGTAGATTGGCTTAATGTAATGTTATTGAATACTGTTAGTCAAATAGGTTGTTGTCAATTCCTTTAAAGAATCAATCTCGTCCTGACTCATATCCTCAGATTTTACTTTGAGTAGCAACTCGAACATAACTTGAGGTTGGTATCCCAATTTAGCCGCTACGTTTGCGCAAAATTTTATTTCCTCCTCATATAACCGTTCATCGATTTTCATCAACTGCACCAAATTGAAGATGTAATTAAATTTTTGATCAGTTGTAAGTTCTTTGGGAATGATAACATCGTGCGTGGTGTAGAAAAGTGTTTCTACGGATGACTCAGGAAAACCATGCGCTTTGCCAATATTAATAATATAAGTTCTCTCACGCGAAATCATCGCACCATCAATGCGAGATAGGTTAACCAACAGTTTTAGCTGTTCTAATAAGATCATAACGGTAGGATCAAAATTTACGCAACAATGTTAAAGGGGTAAAAGTAAACCAAAATCAACTATCTTACACACGGTCTAAATAATGTTTCGGTGTGAATTTTCTTGCTCATCTCTTTTTATCAGGCAACAATGCTGAAATCATGGTTGGTAACTTTATTGGCGATTTTGTTCGTGGAAAAAACTTTCATGAACAGTATTCGCCATCGATTGCGCTAGGGATTGAATTGCACCGCGAGATTGATGAGTTTACGGACAATCATTCGGTAGTTCTTGAAAGTAAGAAAAGACTTAGACCCAAATACCGACACTATTCGCCTGTGATTATCGATATGTTTTATGATCACGTTCTGGCGAAGAACTGGAGCGCCTACAGCACAACCCCGCTCGATCAATATGCACAAGATGCTTATGCTACACTTAAGAAATACGAGGCAACCGTACCCGATCAGGTAAAGCGTTTACTCCCATACATGATTCGGGGAAATTGGCTTTATAACTATTCGCACATAGAAGGCATTCACCGGGCATTAAGTGGCATGGCACAACGCACTCCCTATGCTTCCAAAATGGAAGAAGCTTCGCGTGACCTGGAAGAACATTATGAATTATTTCAAAATGAGTTCACCCTTTTCTTTCCTGAGCTTCAGGAATTCTCAAGCGATTATATAAACAAGCATCCAACAACCTAATGTTGTTTTGTACACAAGGAAAAATAGGATTGCTATTTTACTTCTAAAGTAACCTCGCTGCTCTCTGCACCATTGCTAAATTTAATCTTGTACTTACCCTTGCTCACATACTTCGTTACTGTGGGTGCTGGCGCGGGCTTTGTTTTACCTTTTGCAGGTGTTACCACTTCATTTACTTTCAAATTCCACGTAAGTGAATGAAAGCCCATTGAGCCAACTCCAGTAAGTGTTTGAACCAAATTATCTTTCTCATCATAAACCTCTGCTTTTATAGATGATGCAGATTTTCCAACATAATAAAGAATTGAGATTTCCGGCTCATTTACTTTCGACCACGAATACTGTTTCTTTCCCCAACGCTCGCTTGCGCGGATACTTTCAGGCGCAAATACAATTACACCTTTCGAAGTTGCGCCATCCCCTAATGCTTGAAGTGGCTTAACATCCGAAATAAAAATACTACGGCCATGTGTACCAATCACCAATTCATTCTCACGCGGATGCACAATCAAATCGTAGCTTGGAACATTTAATGCTTTGTTTAACAATGACCAGGATGATCCGTAATCAAGACTAACAAATGTTCCCAAATCCAACCCGCAATACAACAGTTTTGCATTAACAGGATCTTGAATTAAAACATTGACTACCGATTCTGGTAAATCACCTTTCAAACTCTTCCAGGTTTTACCAAAATCAGAACTTGCATACACATACGTTTTATAATCGTCATCACGATATCCATTGAGTGTAACAAATACAGTTGCTTCATCATGTGGCGATGCATTCACACTGCTCACCCACTTATTTGATGGCAAGCCATTAAAAATACTTTCCCAGGTGCTGCCTCCATTTTTACTAACCCATAGATTTCCATCGTCCGTACCTACATACAACAATCCAAATTGTAATGGCGATTCGGTTATGGATGATATGGTTGAGAAAGGAACATTGCCTTGAGGTTTATTTTTTGTGAGATCATCACTAATCGCTTCCCATGTTTCCGCTTTGTTTAAACTGCGATACAATCGTTGTGATGCGATGTAAACAATATCCGGATTGTGTTTACTCAACATAATGGGTGTGCGCCAGTTCCAACGATTGGGTGTTTGACCAATATCATGCGAAGGCGTGATACGTGTCGTCTTTGATTTATCCAACTCTAGCTTAAAATAGTTTCCAAACTGAAATCCCGTATAAACCAATTTACTATTGCGCGGATCAGGTGCTACATACATACCATCGCCACCAAAAATGGCTTCCCAATGTTTTGTTTCGTTGGGAATAGACTTTGATGATCCACGAAGCACGCCATTGTCCTGCAAGCCACCATAAACATTGTATGGAGTTTCCATATCCACATTCACAGAATAGAACTGACCAACCGACATATTATTGATGTGCAACCACGTATCGCCTTTGTCATAGGTTTGATACAAACCACCGTCATTACCCATCAACATATGATTGCCATCCGTTGGATTGATCCATAGCGCATGATGATCACTATGCATGGTTCCCACAGTATCAATCTCTTCCCAATTTTTTCCACCGTCTTCAGATCGCAACATCGGCACACCATAAATAAAAATATCTTCAGTATTAGAAGGTGAAACCCGAAGCTCACCAAAATAATAGCCGTAAGTAAAATAGACTCCATCAATATCCGCTGTGTGGGTACGTTTCCATGATTTACCACCATCATCCGATCTATACACTTCAGCACCCTTAATTTTTGTATTGAATAAATCTGAGTTGGCATCAGTACCAAAATATTCGGCCAAAGCTTTAGGTGCGTATTTGCCTGCGCGTACTTCTTTCTTTACAACCTGTGCAGAATATTTTGAGGGGAATCGACTTGCCTTTAATAGTTCATCTAATTTTTTATTGTCAAGCTTCAAAAAATTGTCAGCACTCATTTCTTTCAGATCAGAAAGTTTCAATTTTCCATCGGCCGACTTTTCAACTGCTTTCTTTTCTTCTTTAACTTCTTCCTGATTATCTAAAATAGCATACACAACATTAGGCTTACTCCAACACACGTCCAAGCCAATTCGCCCAACAAATTTTCCTTTCGGGAATCCTTCTGTCGAGGCTGTCCATGTTTCTCCACCATCTTCCGAACGATAGATTGCAGAGCCGGCTCCATTGCCTTTAAAGTCCCACGCTTTGCGCGAACGTTCCCAGGTAGCTGCTAATAGTTGTTTTGGATTTTCCGGATTGATCACTAAATCAGAGACTCCAGTGCTATCGTTAATATATAAGGTCTTCTTCCAGGTCTTTCCACCATTTGTAGATTTAAAAACACCACGATCCGGATTGGTAGAGTACAAAGCACCTAATGATGCCACCCATACAATATTGTTATCTTTTGGATCAATCAACACGCGGCTGATGTGTTGTGTTCCGGTTAACCCGATGTGGTTCCATGTTTTTCCTGCATCTGTTGTTTTATACATTCCTGAGCCTGCATAGCTTGAACGACTTCCATTTTTTTCGCCCGTTCCAACATATAGTATGTTTGGGTCCGATTGTGATAATGCAAAGTCGCCAATGCCCATCACATCTACTTGATCAAACATGGGTTCAAAGGTTATTCCATTATTCTTGGTCTTGAATATTCCACCGGAAGCATAGCCCACATAAAACTCCTTCGGGTTTTTAAGATTCACTTCCACATCTACAATTCTTCCTCCTTGCACGGTGGGTCCAATATTGCGCACCGGGAATTCCTTTAGAATAGAATTCTCCTCTTTTTGCTTACGCGCCCTGTATGACGTTTCAATTTCATTTATGCTACTTGGTTGTGCATAAACCGAAAAAGCTAAGAAGAGAAATGCAGGTGCAATTAATTTTTTCATGTAAGAATAGTTTTTGCTAAAATAGGGAATTCCTACCTTGGCGGTGAATGCAACGCTCGTAATTATACTAACGGCATAAGAAACATAACATGAACAACGATCCAGAGTTAAATGGTAAATATCTTGGTACTATTTCGCAAGACTTTATTAAAGTAGCTGATACCTTAAAAGAGGCCTCCTATCAAATCCGCAAAGCAGATTTTGATTTTCCCATTTTCGCGATTTCAAAAAAAGAATTACCGATTGGCCAATTGCTAATTCCAAAAGATCCGATGGATCTCACCTGGAATTACTATGCTTCGTTTCTAAATGAATTTGTTCAACGGGAATTAGTAGCTCCTGATAAAGAAGAAGAGTTTAAGAAAACCTATAAAGATCCTGACGAGTTTTGTTGCTTGTTCGTGATTGATGAAGACTTTGCCAACTTCGTCTACATTCCCTTTCCGGAGGATTAATCTTTTTCACGCAAAGACGCTAAGGGCGCAAAAAGAATAAAAAAAAGCAGAATGACCGAAAATGAAATATCAAAAATAGTTGTCAATTCTTGCTACCAAATTCATACTGAGCTCGGTCCCGGACTTTTTGAGTCTGTCTACGAGGAGTGTTTGCACTTTGAACTAATTCAACAAGGTCTTTTGGTTGAACGACAAAAAGAGCTTCCTGTAATTTATAAGTCAATAAAAATGGAGGTCGGTTTTAGAACGGATTTAATTGTAGAAACCAAAGTAATTCTTGAAATTAAGTCTATTGAATCAATTGCACCGGTTCATCAAAAACAACTTCTTACTTATCTAAGGCTGACTAACTTAAAATTAGGTTTATTAATCAATTTCAATGAACCACTCATTAAAAATGGGATTCAAAGGATCGTTAATAATTTATAATAAACCTTAGCGAACTTTGCGCCTCTGCGTGAACAAACTTATTCCTTAAAGTGATTCCACCCTTGCGCGGTAATAGGCACAATGGTATCCTGTTTAGTAACCATAACATGTTGGGTAGGGTCGTTGTGGATGTGACCAATGAAATGAATATCAGGATGATTTTTTATTTTTTCATAATCGGAAGGCTTGATGGTGAATAGCAATTCATAATCTTCGCCACCATTCAGTGCACACGTAATCGGATCTAACTTAAATTCGATAGCGGTGTCAAACGCACCATTATCAATCGGCACTTTGTCTTCAAATATTTTTATTCCCACATTAGATTCCTTACCAAGATGCAGCAACTCGGATGCAAGACCATCCGATACATCAATCATAGAAGTAGGCACACATTCTTTTTCTCTCAGTTCATGAATGATATCCATACGTGCTTCAGGGCGCAACTGTCGGCCCACCAGGTATTCATATTTTTCCAAATCAGGTTGCATGTCTGGATTGGAAAGAAAAACCTCCTTCTCTCGTTCAAGAACTTGCAAACCTAGATAAGCCGCTCCTAAATCACCTGTTACACAAATGATATCATTCAGCTGTGCACCACTTCGCTTTACAACTTCATCTTTTTTCGCACGACCTATTACTGTAATGGAAATAACTAATCCCGAAACAGAAGAGGTTGTATCCCCTCCAACCAAATCTACTTTATAGTTTTTACAGGCAGTGTGTATGCCTTCAAACAAAGCATCAACCGCTTCCATTGAAAATCGATTACTAATTGCAATTGAAACCGTGATCTGCTCCGGGGTTCCATTCATAGCAGCTATGTCAGAAACATTCACAGCCACCGACTTATAGCCTAAATGTTGCAAAGGCATGTATGACAAATCGAAATGAACTCCTTCTAACAGCATGTCGGTTGACACAAGTTTCAAATCATCGCTAGCGGCAATAATAGCAGCATCATCGCCAATGCCTAAAATTGTTGATGGTTGTGAAACAGTGAACTTGCTTTTGATTCGGTCAATCAATCCAAATTCGCCAAGTTTCGAGAGTTCTGTCCTTTTTTCACTCATGGTAAGCCCCGTTAGTCGGTCATTTTGTTAATTCGTCCGGCAAAAATACTATTTGACACTGATACCTAAGCATAGGTGCTATATCACGGTATATACAAGCCAAACAATCAGGCTATGAAAAAATTTATTGTGATGTGGGTAGCTTTATTGATGTTCGCTTCATGCGCCACCCCGAAAGCGTATTACGAAACCAAAGAGGGTAAACGGAAGCAGAAATACTACAATGAAATTCAGTACGGTGGTAATGCCCATCCAAAAAGAAAATTCTAGTCCACCTTTTCCTGACAAAGTTCTATTAATACATGATTGGTTGTTTTTGGATGAATAAAAGCAATCATTTTATTATCCGCCCCAGGCATCGGTTTGCTAGATAATAATTCAAATCCGTTACCTGACAGCTCATCCATTTTGCTTTCAACGGGCTCGGCATCAAACGCCAAATGGTGCAATCCCTCACCGCGTTTCTCAATAAATTTTGCAATGGCCGAATCAGGCCGGGTAGCTTCCAGCAATTCAATTTTAATTCCACCTACGTCAAAAAAAGAGGTTCTTACACCTTCTGTTGCAACTTCTTCAATTTTGTAATGGGGTTTACCCAATAATTTAGCAAACAATTTGTTTGACGCTTCCAGGTTTTTAACGGCAATGCCAATGTGCTCAAGTTTGTTCATATCGGTGTATTAAACTGATTTTGTTAATTTTGACTGGAAATTGGGAAACTTTTAAGGGTTTACGAAAGTTTAAAAAACGAAATGCCAAAAATTACCATAGAATCGAGCAGTGACGTTCATGTAGAAGCCGCCCGGGTGCAGCAGCAGATTAAAGATCATTTAGGTCTGCGCACCAGCGACCTTATTTTTGAGTATAGTATCCTGGATGGCAAGACTAAACTTGACCTGATTACTATCAATCCGCGCCATAATCAATCTTTTCTCTTTCATTCCGAAACCGGAGCCGATAAGGTTGATGCGCTAAAAAAGCTTCTGGATTACGTTCAAAACAATAAGGAAAAAGAAAATTCTTATACTATCCAATGGGTAGCCAAAAGCGACAATGAGTTGCATACTTCTTATTTCAGGGCTAGTAATATTTTAGATGCGTTTGAGAAATTATATTATGGCCGCGACAGGAACACTATTACTGTGTTTAGTGTTGTATTGAATCCTATATCGTAGAAATTTATGATTACTGTAACAGATAAAGCCAAAGAAAGAATCGTCCTCCTGCGTCAGGAAGAAGGAAAAACAACCGAACATAATATTCGGGTATCTGTAAAAGGTGGCGGTTGTTCAGGCTTAATGTATGATCTTGGTTTCGATGAACAAATCAACCCTGCCGATCAGGTATTTGAAGATAAGGGCGTAAAAATATTAGTGGACAAAAAGAGTTTGTTGTATCTACTCGGAACAACATTAGATTTCTCGGATGGATTGAATGGAAAAGGATTTCAGTTTATCAATCCAAACGCATCGCGCACGTGTGGCTGTGGTGAAAGTTTCTCTATTTAGATTTCTCAGCCATTCCTTTGCAAGACTTCTTAAGAAAGCTTTTGCCGCAATTGCTTTCCTTTTTTTGGTTACCCCTTCGTTTGCGCAACCTGTTACCGACCATGAAATTGGTTATTGGTTTAGATATTTTAATCAAATTAAACTAAATCAAAGATGGAACTGGCAAACCGAGGTAGATGAAAGAAGGCTTATTAATCCTGATCGTCAGGCGCAGTTTTTCATTCACACACATGTTCACTACACCGTTAATAAGAAATTCGATATCGCTAGCGGTTTTAATTTTAATCAATCAAAACGAGCTAACGGATTATTGATTAACGAATGGCGACCCTGGCAGGAAATCAGTTTCACCCCAGAACTACAAACCCGAATTAAACTTAGTATTCGGTATCGCTTAGACGAGCGCTTTAGTCACAAGTTCGTGGGCAGCGATCTTGAACATGGCTACAATTTTAATTTGCGCCATCGGTTTAGAGTTCAAGCAGCATCTACCCTAAACAAAAGTGGAAACATTACCCTAAGACTCTCAGATGAGGTGATGATTAACTCAGGAGGAAACACGGATTTATTCGATCAGAATAGAATCTATTTGGGTGCAGATTTTAAACTTACCAAAAAATGTTCTATTGAGGTGGGGTATCTTAACCAACTCGTGCTGCGAAGCGATCACTTAATTATGTTCAATGTGCTTCGCACAACTTTTTGGCATAAGCTAAACTGGAAGAGCGCTAAGAGTTGAGAAAATCCTTTCCCTAACTAAATCGTAGCAATACATTTTAACTCTATCCCAATAGGTGTAGGCAATGCATTTATTTCCACTGTAGTGCGGCAGGGCTGTGTAGCCTTATCGGGAAAGTAGGTGGCATAGATTTTATTAAACACCGCAAAATCATCTTTCATGTTGGTGAGATACACCGTGATATCAATCAGGTTTTCCCAATGTGAGCCGGATGCTTCCAAAATATGTTTCACATTATTAAATACCGAATGACATTGTTCTTCGATGTTGTATGAAATAATGTTTCTGTTTTCATCCAAAGTAACACCAGGGATTTCAGCAGATCCTTTTTTTCTTGGACCAACTCCAGAAAGAAATAAAAGGTTACCAACTTTCCTTGCATGAGGATACGATCCCACCGGGTCAGGAGCTTGCGTAGAATTTATGATATCGCTCATATTTTAAATCTGTGAATCAGTGGCACACAATAATTAGATCCCAAACACTAAACTCGTCCACAGGCTATGATAGTCAGCGCCCGGTTTTTCAGCGTGAATCATCCGAACACTGCTCACCATCCACGGCCCCGTAGCACTGATTGGAAACCGCACGGTGCCATCACTTTCAGTATATAAATTTTGCAGGAAGGTTGTGTTGTTAACCTTGTTCCAAATTTTTATTAAAGCATGTGGAGCCGGTTTACCCTCAAATAAAACCCGGCACTGTAAATAATCACCAGCTTTTAGCAGATAGGGATTTTGTTCGGGAATGATTTCATACCGCAATCCCAACTTTTTCTTAAAGGTATCATCCGTTCTATCACCCACTTGCACCAATAATTTAGCATAACGGGTATAGAATTCTTTTGAAGACTGATTTAAAATTCCCGCCTTGGTTCGTTCATCCAAAATATAATCGAGTCCATCTTCTTTCAGGTAGTCATTAAACTTTTCACCCTCAAGTTCAATGTATGCCGCATTGCTTTGCAGCGAAAACAAATACGTACCGATCTGATCTGCCTTCATCAATAAATTATTACCAGCAGTTGGTTTAACTACTTTTGTCAAGTCGCGAGAGCCGCTTGCCCGATATAATTCAGCCTTCTCAACTTTATGTCGTTTTAAATCCCAAAACTCACCTTCATAATTTTCACCTACCCTAAAATCAAGTTTAATCTCCTCACCTATAGCATAGGTGAGGAAATTAAGATTGATTTTAGAGTGGGTGAAAGTTATGAAGGCGAGTTTTGGGATTTAAAACGACATAAAGTTGAGAAGGCAGAACTCCATCGGGCAAGTGGCGCACGTGACTTATCTAAAGTAGTTAAATCAACGGCTGGTAATAATCTGTTAGTAAAGGGAGATCAAGTAGGCACGTATTTGTTTTCGCTGCAAAGTAATGCAGCATACATCGAGCTGGAAGGTGAAAAGTTCAATGATTATCTGAAGGAAGATGGGCTTGATTACATTTTAGATGAACGAACCAAAGCAGGAATATTAAATCAGCCTTCGAAAGAATTTTATACCCGTTATGCCAAATTATTGGTGCAGGTGGGTGATAGAACGGACGATACCTTTAAAAAGAAGCTTGGGTCTGCGATACGAAATCATTCCAGAGCAAAATCCCTATCTACTCAAAGCAGGTGATTACTTGCAATGCAAGGTTTTGTTTGAGGGCAAACCGGCTCCACATGCTTTAGTAAAAATTTGGAACAAGGTTAACAACACAACCTTCCTGCAAAATTTATACTACTGAAAGTGATGGCACGGTTCGGTTTCCAATCAGTGCTACAGGACCGTGGATGGTGAGCAGTGTTCGGATGATACACGCTGAAAAACCTGGTGCTGACTATCATAGCTTGTGGGCGAGTTTAGTGTTTGGGATCTAATTATTGTGTGCCACTGATTCACAGATTTAAAATATGAGCGATATCATAAATTCTACGCAAGCTCCTGACCCGGTGGGATCGTATCCTCATGCAAGGAAAGTTGGTAACCTTTTATTTCTTTCTGGAGTTGGGCCAAGGAAAAAAGGATCATGCTGAAATCCCAGGTGTTACTTTGGATGAAAACAGAAACATTGTTTCATACAACATCGAAGAACAATGTCATTCGGTATTTAATAATGTGAAACATATTTTGGAAGCATCCGGCTCACATTGGGAAAACCTGATTGATATCACGGTGTATCTCACCAACATGAAAGATGATTTTGCGGTGTTTAATAAAATCTATACCACCTACTTTCCCGATAAGGCTACACAGCCCTGCCGCACTACAGTGGAAATAAATGCATTGCCCACACCCATTGCGATTGAGTTGAAATGTATTGCTACGATTTAGTATTTAAATTTTGAGAAGAAGTTTTGTATTTTTAAAGTATGGATGCCATTATATTGAAAGATCGCTTTACGGGCAGTATGACGGATGAAGAGTTTCTCTGGTTTTGTCAGGAGAACAATGACTTACGTATTGAAAGAAACAGCAATCTTGAAATAATAATTATGTCGCCTGTAACATCTCGATCAGGTAATCATAGCGGAGAAATATTTCGGCAATTGGCCAATTGGTCGGTGGCCAATGGCACAGGTATTCATTTCGATTCTTCTGCAGGATTTACGTTGCCTGATCGCTCAGTTTTATCGCCTGATGCAAGTTGGATCTCGTTAGAAAAATGGAATGCTCTTTCGGATGAAGATAAAGACCGGTTTGCACCCATCTGTCCTGAGTTTATTATCGAAGTTCGGTCTAAGTCAGATTCATTGGAAGATTTACAAAATAAAATGAATGTGTGGATTAAGAATGGAGCGCAATCAGCCTGGTTAATTGATCCGAGAGACAAAACATCTTACCTTTATTATCCCGGAAAGGAAATAAGAGTTATCAAAGGTTTAGACAAGAAATTAAAAGGCGAAGGAACCGTTGCGGGATTTGAACTCGATCTTTCGCTACTCCGCACTTGAATACTTAATTCTTCACCCTCAGCCATTGGCTTTCTTCCAGTTTAGCTTATGCCAAAAAGTTGTGCGAAGCACATTGAACATAATTAAGTGATCGCTTCGCAGCACGAGTTGGTTAAGATACCCCACCTCAATAGAACATTTTTTGGTAAGTTTAAAATCTGCACCCAAATAGATTCTATTCTGATCGAATAAATCCGTGTTTCCTCCTGAGTTAATCATCACCTCATCTGAGAGTCTTAGGGTAATGTTTCCACTTTTGTTTAGGGTAGATGCTGCTTGAACTCTAAACCGATGGCGCAAATTAAAATTGTAGCCATGTTCAAGATCGCTGCCCACGAACTTGTGAATAAAGCGCTCGTCTAAGCGATACCGAATACTAAGTTTAATTCGGGTTTGTAGTTCCGGGGTGAAACTGATTTCCTGCCAGGGTCGCCATTCGTTAATCAATAATCCGTTAGCTCGTTTTGATTGATTAAAATTAAAACCACTAGCGATATCGAATTTCTTATTAACGGTGTAGTGAACATGTGTGTGAATGAAAAACTGCGCCTGACGATCAGGATTAATAAGCCTTCTTTCATCTACCTCGGTTTGCCAGTTCCATCTTTGATTTAGTTTAATTTGATTAAAATATCTAAACCAATAACCAATTTCATGGTCGGTAACAGGTTGCGCAAACGAAGGGGTAACCAAAAAAAGGAAAGCAATAGCGGCAAAAGCTTTCTTAAGAAGTCTTGCAAAGGAATGGCTGAGAAATCTAAATAGAGAAACTTTCACCACAGCCACACGTGCGCGATGCATTTGGATTGATAAACTGAAATCCCTTTCCATTCAATCCATCCGAGAAATCTAACGTTGTTCCGAGGAGATACAACAAACTCTTTTTGTCCACTAATATTTTTACGCCCTTATCTTCAAACACCTGATCGGCTGGGTTGATCTCTTCATCGAAACCAAGATCATACATTAAGCCTGAGCAACCGCCACCTTTTACAGATACCCGAATATTATGTTCGGTTGTTTTTCCTTCTTCCTGACGCAGGAGGACGATTCTTTCTTTGGCTTTATCTGTTACAGTAATCATAAATTTCTACGATATAGGATTCAATACAACACTAAACACAGTAATAGTGTTCCTGTCGCGGCCATAATATAATTTCTCTAACGCATCTAAAATATTACTAGCCCTGAAATAAGAAGTGTGCAACTCATTGTCGCTTTTGGCTACCCATTGGATAGTATAAGAATTTTCTTTTTCCTTATTGTTTTGAACGTAATCCAGAAGCTTTTTTAGCGCATCAACCTTATCGGCTCCGGTTTCGGAATGAAAGAGAAAAGATTGATTATGGCGCGGATTGATAGTAATCAGGTCAAGTTTAGTCTTGCCATCCAGGATACTATACTCAAAAATAAGGTCGCTGGTGCGCAGGCCTAAATGATCTTTAATCTGCTGCTGCACCCGGGCGGCTTCTACATGAACGTCACTGCTCGATTCTATGGTAATTTTTGGCATTTCGTTTTTTAAACTTTCGTAAACCCTTAAAAGTTTCCCAATTTCCAGTCAAAATTAACAAAATCAGTTTAATACACCGATATGAACAAACTTGAGCACATTGGCATTGCCGTTAAAAACCTGGAAGCGTCAAACAAATTGTTTGCTAAATTATTGGGTAAACCCCATTACAAAATTGAAGAAGTTGCAACAGAAGGTGTAAGAACCTCTTTTTTTGACGTAGGTGGAATTAAAATTGAATTGCTGGAAGCTACCCGGCCTGATTCGGCCATTGCAAAATTTATTGAGAAACGCGGTGAGGGATTGCACCATTTGGCGTTTGATGCCGAGCCCGTTGAAAGCAAAATGGATGAGCTGTCAGGTAACGGATTTGAATTATTATCTAGCAAACCGATGCCTGGGGCGGATAATAAAATGATTGCTTTTATTCATCCAAAAACAACCAATCATGTATTAATAGAACTTTGTCAGGAAAAGGTGGACTAGAATTTTCTTTTTGGATGGGCATTACCACCGTACTGAATTTCATTGTAGTATTTCTGCTTCCGTTTACCCTCTTTGGTTTCGTAATACGCTTTCGGGGTGGCGCATGAAGCGAACATCAATAAAGCTACCCACATCACAATAAATTTTTTCATAGCCTGATTGTTTGGCTTGTATATACCGTGATATAGCACCTATGCTTATGTATCAGTGTCAAATAGTATTTTTGCCGGACGAATTAACAAAATGACCGACTAACGGGGCTTACCATGAGTGAAAAAAGGACAGAACTCTCGAAACTTGGCGAATTTGGATTGATTGACCGAATCAAAAGCAAGTTCACTGTTTCACAACCATCAACAATTTTAGGCATTGGCGATGATGCTGCTATTATTGCCGCTAGCGATGATTTGAAACTTGTGTCAACCGACATGCTGTTAGAAGGAGTTCATTTCGATTTGTCATACATGCCTTTGCAACATTTAGGCTATAAGTCGGTGGCTGTGAATGTTTCTGACATAGCTGCTATGAATGGAACCCCGGAGCAGATCACGGTTTCAATTGCAATTAGCAATCGATTTTCAATGGAAGCGGTTGACGCTTTGTTTGAAGGCATACACACTGCCTGTAAAAACTATAAAGTAGATTTGGTTGGAGGGGATACAACCTCTTCTGTTTCGGGATTAGTTATTTCCATTACAGTAATAGGTCGTGCGAAAAAAGATGAAGTTGTAAAGCGAAGTGGTGCACAACTGAATGATATCATTTGTGTTACGGGCGATTTAGGAGCCGCTTATCTCGGCTTGCAAGTGTTGGAGCGTGAGAAGGAAGTTTTTCTTTCCAATCCAGACATGCAACCTGATTTAGAAAAATATGAATATCTGGTGGGCCGTCAATTGCGGCCTGAAGCACGTATGGATATCATTCATGAACTGAGAGAAAAAGAATGTGTGCCTACTTCTATGATTGATGTATCGGATGGTCTTGCATCCGAGTTGCTGCATCTTGGTAAGGAATCTAATGTGGGAATAAAAATATTTGAGGACAAAGTGCCGATCGATAATGGTGCGTTTGACACCGCTATCGAATTTAAGTTAGATCCGATTACTTGTGCGTTGAACGGTGGCGAGGATTACGAATTACTATTCACCATCAAGCCTTCCGATTATGAAAAGATAAAGAACCATCCTGATATTCATTTCATTGGTCACATCCACAACGATCCTACCCAACATGTTATGGTTACTAAACAGGATACCATTGTGCCTATTACCGCGCAAGGGTGGAATCACTTTAAGGAATAATTTTGATTCACGCAGAGACGCAAAGTTCGCCAAGGTTTATTATAAATTATTAACGATCCTTTGAATCCCATTTTTAATGAGTGGTTCATTGAAATTGATTAATAAACCTAATTTTAAGTTAGTCAGCCTTAGATAAGTAAGAAGTTGTTTTTGATGAACCGGTGCAATTGATTCAATAGACTTAATTTCCAGAATTACTTTGGTTTCTACAATTAAATCCGTTCTAAAACCGACCTCCATTTTTATTGACTTATAAATTACAGGAAGCTCTTTTTGTCGTTCAACCAAAAGACCTTGTTGAATTAGTTCAAAGTGCAAACACTCCTCGTAGACAGACTCAAAAAGTCCGGGACCGAGCTCAGTATGAATTTGGTAGCAAGAATTGACAACTATTTTTGATATTTCATTTTCGGTCATTCTGCTTTTTTTTATCTTTTTGCGCCCTTAGCGTCTTTGCGTGAAAAAGATTAATCCTCCGGAAAGGGAATGTAGACGAAGTTGGCAAAGTCTTCATCAATCACGAACAAGCAACAAAACTCGTCAGGATCTTTATAGGTTTTCTTAAACTCTTCTTCTTTATCAGGAGCTACTAATTCCCGTTGAACAAATTCATTTAGAAACGAAGCATAGTAATTCCAGGTGAGATCCATCGGATCTTTTGGAATTAGCAATTGGCCAATCGGTAATTCTTTTTTTGAAATCGCGAAAATGGGAAAATCAAAATCTGCTTTGCGGATTTGATAGGAGGCCTCTTTTAAGGTATCAGCTACTTTAATAAAGTCTTGCGAAATAGTACCAAGATATTTACCATTTAACTCTGGATCGTTGTTCATGTTATGTTTCTTATGCCGTTAGTATAATTACGAGCGTTGCATTCACCGCCAAGGTAGGAATTCCCTATTTTAGCAGAAACTATTCTTACATGAAAAAATTAATTGCACCTGTATTTCTCTTCTTAGCTTTTTCGGTTTATGCACAACCAAGTAGCATAAATGAAATTGAAACGTCATACAGGGCGCGTAAGCAAAAAGAGGAGAATTCTATTCTAAAGGAATTCCCGGTGCGCAATATTGGACCCACCGTGCAAGGAGGAAGAATTGTAGATGTGGAAGTGAATCTTAAAAACTCAAAAGAGTTTTATGTGGGCTATGCTTCTGGTGGAATATTCAAGACCAAGAATAATGGAATAACCTTTGAACCCATGTTTGATCAAGTAGATGTGATGGGCATTGGCGACTTTGCATTATCACAATCGGACCCAAACATACTATATGTTGGAACGGGCGAAAAGAATGGAAGTCGTTCAAGCTATGCAGGCTCAGGAATGTATAAAACAACAGATGCAGGAAAAACATGGAACCACATCGGGTTAACCGGAACACAACACATCAGCCGCGTGTTGATTGATCCAAAAGATAACAATATTGTATGGGTGGCATCATTAGGTGCTTTGTACTCTACCAATCCGGATCGTGGTGTTTTTAAATCTACAAATGGTGGAAAGACCTGGAAGAAGACTTTATATATTAACGACAGCACTGGAGTCTCTGATTTAGTGATCAATCCGGAAAATCCAAAACAACTATTAGCAGCTACCTGGGAACGTTCGCGCAAAGCGTGGGACTTTAAAGGCAATGGAGCCGGCTCTGCAATCTATCGTTCGGAAGATGGTGGAGAAACATGGACAGCCTCGACAGAAGGATTCCCGAAAGGAAAATTTGTTGGGCGAATTGGCTTGGACGTGTGTTGGAGTAAGCCTAATGTTGTGTATGCTATTTTAGATAATCAGGAAGAAGTTAAAGAAGAAAAGAAAGCAGTTGAAAAGTCGGCCGATGGAAAATTGAAACTTTCTGATCTGAAAGAAATGAGTGCTGACAATTTTTTGAAGCTTGACAATAAAAAATTAGATGAACTATTAAAGGCAAGTCGATTCCCCTCAAAATATTCTGCACAGGTTGTAAAGAAAGAAGTACGCGCAGGCAAATACGCACCTAAAGCTTTGGCCGAATATTTTGGTACTGATGCCAACTCAGATTTATTCAATACAAAAATTAAGGGTGCTGAAGTGTATAGATCGGATGATGGTGGTAAATCATGGAAACGTACCCACACAGCGGATATTGATGGAGTCTATTTTACTTACGGCTATTATTTTGGTGAGCTTCGGGTTTCACCTTCTAATACGGAAGATATTTTTATTTATGGCGTGCCGATGTTAAGATCGGAAGATGGTGGAAAAAATTGGGAAGAGATCGATACTGTGGGAACTATGCATAGTGATCATCATGCGCTATGGATCAATCCAACGGATGGCAATCATATGTTGATGGGTAATGACGGTGGCTTGTATCAAACCTATGACAAAGGCGACACGTGGTTGCACATCAATAATATGTCGGTAGGTCAGTTCTATTCTGTGAATGTGGATATGGAAACTCCATACAATGTTTATGGTGGCTTGCAGGACAATGGCGTGCTTCGTGGATCATCAAAGTCTATTCCCAACGAAACAAAACATTGGGAAGCCATTTTTGGTGGCGATGGTATGTATGTAGCACCTGATCCGCGCAATAGTAAATTGGTTTATACGGGATTTCAGTTTGGAAATTATTTTAAGCTAGAGTTGGATAAATCAAAGACAACACGTATCACGCCTTCGCATGATATTGGTCAAACACCCAATCGTTGGAACTGGCGCACACCCATTATGTTGAGTAAACACAATCCGGATATTGTTTACATCGCATCACAACGATTGTATCGCAGTTTAAACAAAGCGGAAACATGGGAAGCGATTAGTGATGATCTCACAAAAAATAAACCTCAAGGCAATGTTCCTTTCTCAACCATATCATCCATAACCGAATCGCCATTACAATTTGGATTGTTGTATGTAGGTACGGACGATGGAAATCTATGGGTTAGTAAAAATGGAGGCAGCACCTGGGAAAGTATTTTTAATGGCTTGCCATCAAATAAGTGGGTGAGCAGTGTGAATGCATCGCCACATGATGAAGCAACTGTATTTGTTACGCTCAATGGATATCGTGATGACGATTATAAAACGTATGTGTATGCAAGTTCTGATTTTGGTAAAACCTGGAAGAGTTTGAAAGGTGATTTACCAGAATCGGTAGTCAATGTTTTAATTCAAGATCCTGTTAATGCAAAACTGTTGTATTGCGGGTTGGATTTGGGAACATTTGTTAGTCTTGATTACGGATCATCCTGGTCATTGTTAAACAAAGCATTAAATGTTCCAAGCTACGATTTGATTGTGCATCCGCGTGAGAATGAATTGGTGATTGGTACGCATGGCCGTAGTATTTTTATTTCGGATGTTAAGCCACTTCAAGCATTAGGGGATGGCGCAACTTCGAAAGGTGTAATTGCATTTGCGCCTGAAAGTATCCGCGCAAGCGAGCGTTGGGGAAAGAAACAGTATTCGTGGTCGAAAGTAAATGAGCCGGAAATCTCAATTCTTTATTATGTTGGAAGATCTGCATCATCTATAAAAGCAGAGGTTTATGATGAGAAAGATAATTTGGTTCAAACACTTACTGGAGTTGGCTCAATGGGCTTTCATTCACTTACGTGGAATTTGAAAGTAAATGAAGTGGTAACACCTGCAAAAGGTAAAACAAAGTCCGCGCCAGCACCCACAGTAACGAAGTATGTGAGCAAGGGTAAGTACAAGATTAAATTTAGCAATGGTGCAGAGAGCAGCGAGGTTACTTTAGAAGTAAAATAGCAATCCTATTTTTCCTTGTGTACAAAACAACATTAGGTTGTTGGATGCTTGTTTATATAATCGCTTGAGAATTCCTGAAGCTCAGGAAAGAAAAGGGTGAACTCATTTTGAAATAATTCATAATGTTCTTCCAGGTCACGCGAAGCTTCTTCCATTTTGGAAGCATAGGGAGTGCGTTGTGCCATGCCACTTAATGCCCGGTGAATGCCTTCTATGTGCGAATAGTTATAAAGCCAATTTCCCCGAATCATGTATGGGAGTAAACGCTTTACCTGATCGGGTACGGTTGCCTGGTCTTTCTTACGTGTAGCTAAGCATCTTGTGCATATTGATCGAGCGGGGTTGTGCTGTGGGCGCTCCAGTTCTTCGCCAGAACGTGATCATAAAACATATCGATAATCACAGGCGAATAGTGTCGGTATTTGGGTCTAAGTCTTTTCTTACTTTCAAGAACTACCGAATGATTGTCCGTAAACTCATCAATCTCGCGGTGCAATTCAATCCCTAGCGCAATCGATGGCGAATACTGTTCATGAAAGTTTTTCCCACGAACAAAATCTCCAATAAAGTTACCAACCATGATTTCAGCATTGTTGCCTGATAAAAAGAGATGAGCAAGAAAATTCACACCGAAACATTATTTAGACCGTGTGTAAGATAGTTGATTTTGGTTTACTTTTACCCCTTTAACATTGTTGCGTAAATTTTGATCCTACCGTTATGATCTTATTAGAACAGCTAAAACTGTTGGTTAACCTATCTCGCATTGATGGTGCGATGATTTCGCGTGAGAGAACTTATATTATTAATATTGGCAAAGCGCATGGTTTTCCTGAGTCATCCGTAAAACACTTTTCTACACCACGCACGATGTTATCATTCCCAAAGAACTTACAACTGATCAAAAATTTAATTACATCTTCAATTTGGTGCAGTTGATGAAAATCGATGAACGGTTATATGGAACGTTAATTCACTGTGGAACTTTAATCAACGGAAAGACTAAAGATCTTCAAACACAGGTTACAATTGTTGTTGAAGGAAATAAGATAATTTCTGTTGATAAAGGATTTACAAAAGCCGGCAAAGATGATAAGGTGATTGATCTTAGTAAGAAAACTGTGATGCCCGGTTTGATTGATATGCATGTGCATATTGAGAGCGAAACAAGCAAGGATGGTCAACTAAAACGATATACACAAAACGAAGCGGATGTTGCTTTTCAAATCCACTATCTATGCGCGTAAAAATTTAATGGCTGGTTTCACTACTGTGCGTGATTGTGGAGGCTCAGGGGTAAATATTTCGCTTCGTAATGCAGTAAATGCAGGAACGATTGTTGGGCCACGAATTTTCACAGCAGGTAAAGGAATTGCAACAACCGGAGGTCATGGCGACCCCACCGATGGAAGTAAAAGAGATTTAATGGGTGATCCGGGGCCTAAGGAAGGAGTAATCAATGGCCCTGAAGATGCATACAAAGCAGTGCGCCAGCGTTATAAAGACGGAGCAGATTTTATTAAGATTACAGCCACCGGAGGCGTGTTGAGTGTTGCTAAGGATGGTAGTGGTCCGCAGTTTGCACAAGAGGAATTAAATGCAATTGTTGCAGCGGCTGACGATTATGGATTGCAT
>CAWBCB010000110.1:0-16713 GCA_963787095.1 uncultured Cytophagales bacterium
ATGAAATCACTGGCCAGATGGCGATGTGTTCAATATTTTGCAAAACGTTCTTATACATAAGACTTAATTTTAGTGTGAAAGAATGTTTGTTTTACTGTTGTGGTTTTAATTCTGCCGTTTTCACGCCTTTAATATCAGTACCCAATCGCTGCAGATAGGCAATCAATGCTATGATTTCTGCCTCGGGCATAACTTCAATACCATCTGCTTTTAAGGTTGCGGAAATCTTTTCCGCTTGTTTATCCAATTCATTTCCGGCTACTTCCTCGAAACCTATTTCATAAGGAACTCCCACTTTTCGCATGGCTGAAATTTTTCCACGAGTTTCATTCTTATCGATTACTTGCTCAAATAACCAAGGGTATGCGGGCATGATAGAACCAGTAGAAACGGCATCTGGTGCAAGCATATGATTATAGTGCCAGGTGTTTGAATACTTGCTACCTATCCGGTGCAAATCAGGTCCGGTGCGTTTTGATCCCCACAGAAAGGGATGATCATAAACAAATTCACCAGCCTTGCTGTATTCTCCATACCGCTCGGTTTCCGATCGGAAAGGTCGCACCATTTGTGTATGGCAGTTTACGCAACCTTCACGCACATAAATGTCGCGCCCATGTAGTTCCAGAGGTGTATATGGTTTTACACTTGCAATGGTAGGCACATTGGATTTTATCAAAAAGGTAGGAATCATTTCAATGGCACCTCCTATCAGGATGGCTACAAGCGATAACCCAGTAAACAGTACGGGCTTATTTTCCAATACTCTATGATGCCAACCACCACTGGTAGAAACGTATTCCTTTACAAGAGGAGCGGCTTCAGCTTCTTCATTCGCAATAAAGCTTCCTGCGTATGCAGTTTTTATAAGGTTATAAGTCATTATGATGGCACCTGTCAAGTATAACGTCCCACCAATTGCGCGCAAGGCATGAAGAGGAAGAATTTGAACGGTGGTTTCTAAGAAGTTTTTGTACACTAAGAAACCTTCAGCATTAAATTCTTTCCACATTAAGCTTTGCACTACACCTGACACATACATAGGTAAGGCATAGAAGATAATTCCTAATGTGCCAATCCAAAAGTGAGTGTTGGCAAGTTTAGATGAGTAGAGTTTAGTGTTCCACATGCGGGGTACCATCCAATACAGAATTGCAAAAATCATAAACCCATTCCACCCTAGCCCACCTACGTGAACGTGTGCCACAATCCAGTCAGTAAAGTGAGCGATTGCATTTACATCTTTAAGAGATAGAAGTGGCCCTTCAAGTGTTGCCATACCATAAGCAGTTATAGCAACCACCATAAACTTTAATACTACATCTTCACGCACCCGATCCCATGCACCCCGCAAGGTCATTAGTCCATTCAGCATTCCACCCCACGATGGCGCGATCAACATAATTGAGAATACAACTCCCAGAGATTGTGCCCAATCAGGTAATGAGGTATACAATAAATGGTGCGGACCCGCCCAGATGTAAATAAAGATTAGTGACCAGAAGTGAATAATAGAAAGGCGATAAGAATATACCGGACGATTAGCAGCCTTAGGTAAATAATAGTACATAATTCCCAGAAAAGGAGTGGTAAGAAAGAAGGCTACTGCATTATGTCCATACCACCATTGTACCAATGCATCTTGCACACCTGCATACCAAGAATAGCTTTTAAAGAACGTTACTGGTATTGCAAAAGAATTTACCACATGAAGAACCGCTACAGTGATAAATGTGGCAATATAAAACCAGATGGATACGTACATGTGTCGCTCTCTGCGCTTTATAATGGTGCCAATCATGTTCCATCCAAACACTACCCAAATTATTGTAATAGCAATATCAATTGGCCACTCAAGTTCCGCATACTCTTTAGAGGTAGTAAGGCCTAATGGCAATGTAATGGCTGCCGCCAGAATTATTAACTGCCAGCCCCAAAAGTGAATCCAGCTAAGGGTATCGCTGAGCATGCGAGTTTTTAATAAGCGCTGCATGGAGTAGTAGATTCCAGCAAACATGGCATTGCCTACAAATGCAAAGATGATAGCATTTGTATGGAGGGGTCTGATCCTGCCAAAAGTAGTGTATTGTAAATCGAAATTGAATATAGGATACACAAGCTGAATCGCTGCTGTAAGCCCAACCAACATGCCTACCAATCCAAAGGTTACGGTGGCAATCATGAAGGCTTTTACAATCTTGTTGTCGTAGCTGAATTTTTCCAATTCCATAGAGGTGTTATTTTTTTTTGACGGTTAGTGGGCGTAAAAATAGAGAGCAACCTTGCCGGGCATCCCTGATTGCAGTTAGGGCGTAACCTGATTTTTGTCAGGTTTTGGATTGTTCTTTTTTTTGGGTTCAAACAACATTCGGATCGAGGGCGTATACGTGTCTTCGTATTGTCCACTTTTAACTGACCATACGAATGTGATTAAGAAAAGAATCGCAATAGAAAGGCTAACTGCAATCAAAAGGATAATGATCTCCATGGCTAATAAATTGTACGTTCAAATTCATAACTCTTAAAGCGGTCAAATGCTGCTCGCTCTAATTCTTCGCGATGATTGGGGTGAGCAATTTCTATGAGTGCTTTTGCACGCTGCCTCATATTCTTTCCATAGAGATAGGCGATGCCATATTCGGTTACTATGTAATGCGCATGAGCTCGCGTGGTAACAACCCCTGCTCCGGGCTTTAACATCGATACAATGCGACTAATATTTTTGGTAGTTGTTGAAGGGAGAGCAATGATTGGCTTACCACCTTCAGAGAGTGCTGCACCCCGAACAAAATCCATTTGTCCGCCTACACCAGAGTAATGATACGTGCCGATTGAATCTGAACAAACCTGCCCGGTTATATCTACTTCAATGGCACTGTTAATGGCCGTTACTTTTGGATTGGTTCGAATGACAGAAGTATCATTTGTATAATCGATGCCAAGCATGGCTATGGAAGGATTGTCGTCCACAAAGTCATATAACTTTCTGCTGCCCAGCATAAAGGCAGAAACCGTTTTGCCACGATGTTTGCGTTTGTGCTGGTTAGTGATCACTCCATTTTCAATTAAGGGAATGATTCCATCCGAAAACATTTCGCTATGCATACCCAGTTCTTTGTGATGCTGAAGGCTAGCCAGTACTGCTTCTGGTATTGAACCAATACCAGTTTGTAGGGTCGCCCCGTCTTCAACCAGAGATGCACAGTAATCTCCAATTCGTTTATGGATATCAGACATACTCGAGCAAACGACTTCAGGTAGTTCTTCTTCGAAATAGACCATCGCGTTAAGATTATCAACGTGAATCATACTGTCGCCATGGGTGCGCGGCATCCTTGGGTTGATTTGCGCAATAACATGTTTAGCATTTTTTACCGCTGCCATCGCGGTATCAACCGAAACGCCCAAAGAGCAATAACCATGTTTATCTGGGGGAGAAACATGAATCAAAGCAACATCTAACGGAATGATTTTTTTTCTAAAAAGGGTTGGGATTTCACTAAGGAAGACGGGAATGTAATCGCCACGACCATCGTTTACAGCTTCACGAACATTGGCAGAAACAAAGAGCGAATTAAGATGAAAGTTTTGTTTGTATTTGGGATCCGTAAAATAGACTTTACCTTGTTGACTAATACTTGTTAACTCCACGTCATAGAGTTCATCCGAACGCTCAACCATCTTTTGTAATAAATGGTGAGGGGTGGCAGCACCGCCATGTATGAATACCCGATTCTCTGATTTAATAACTTTTAAGGCCTCACTGGCCAACACATATTCTTTCATACTGGTTGTTGTTTTAATGTTCTGCCTAATAGATTAACGGCTCCTGTCGAAAATACCACTACGGTAATGCTGCTTAGTGGCATTAACACTGCTGCGATAAGAGGGGTAAGGTGTCCTGTAACGGCAAAGCCTATCGCAATTGCATTGTATAAAAATGAGATCACAAAACTTATTTTTAAGATTTGCGTAGAGGATTTGGCGAGTTTAAGGAATTGATTCAGTTTGGTAATTTGATTTCCTTGAAGAATTCCATCACATGCCGGACTAAAAACACTCGTATCGTCTGTAACAGCAATGCCTACATCACTTTGTTGTAGCGCACCGGAGTCGTTAAGTCCATCGCCAATCATTAGTACATTTTTTCCGCTTTGCTGTAGCTGCTGAATGAAGTTTAATTTATTAAGTGGGCTTTGATTAAAGTGAAGTTGGACTGAAGAGCCAAACAGGTTACTCATTTTTTCCTGCTCGCCATCATTGTCACCAGAAATTAATGCGGTACATTTTTCACCCAATTGATTCAACATGGCTTTTACATCGCTACGGACCGATGTAGTGATGGTGAAATACGCTTTTGGGATTGAGTTGATGGAAACATAAACATGCGAAGCGTCTGTATTATGCATCGGTTTGTGTTGCGTAAACTTTGCAGATCCTATTCTAACAATGGTTCCATTCACAGTGCCTTGTATTCCCTTGCCGGGAAATTCAATAAAATCATTAACAATGAAATTTGATTTGCTGTGAATGTGATTTGTGAGAATAGTACTCAATGGATGAACCGAATAACTGGTGAGAAGTTTTACGTATCCAAACTCTTCTTCACTAAGAATTCCGGCCAACTGTATGGTAGGTTTCTTTCCTGTTGTTACGGTTCCTGTTTTATCAAAAACCACAGAATCAATTGAGGCAAGTTTTTCAATAACCCCCGAATTTTTTAAATAGAAGTTATGATGCCCAAATACGCGCACCATGTTACCATAGGTGAAAGGTGCTGCTAGAGATAATGCACATGGGCAAGCAACCATTAATACGGATGTAATTACTAGCCACATGCTTGATGCATCTTTCTCATACCAGTAAATCCCGGTTACTAGTGCAATCAATAAAACAATCCAAGTGAAAGCTCGCGCTACCCGATCGATTATTTTTTGATACCGCTTTTCATCAGGTTTGCTAAATGCATTGTGATTCCAAAGACTGGTGAGTTGACTTTGAGATGTTTTCTTTTCAATCTGTAACAGTATTGCTTTGCCGATTAACTTTCCACCTGCATACATGTGATCACCCATGTTGGCTTTTACAGGTTTTGATTCACCACTTACAAAACTATAATCAACATATGCTACCTCACTCAGTAAAATACAATCTGCTGGAATGATTTCCCCATTTCTAATTCTGATATTATCTCCCGGTTCTAATTCATAAATGATCACAGGTATCCATTCATTATCTACTTGTTTATGAACGGCTAGTGGAAAGTAAGATTTAAAATCACGATCAAACGCCAGGCCTTGGTAAGTTTTATCCTGAAACCAACGACCTATTAAAAGAAAGAAAACCAATCCGGTAAAGGAATCCATGTACCCAGGGCCGGTGTTGGTTATAATATCGTAGCTGCTCCGAACAAATAAGGCAATCAGTCCAATAGCAATAGGCACATCAATATTTATCTGGTATTGTTTAAAACTATTAATTGCAGAAGAGAAGTAATCGCGGGAGCTATAAAGCAATACAGGTATTGCAACTATTAAATTGAGCCAGGAGAAAATGCGCATGAGTTCATGATCTGCCTGATCAATGCCGAGATACTCAGGAAAACTAAATAGCATTACGTTGCCAAAACAAAAGCCTGCCAAGGCCAACTTCTGCAACATGGAAGTATCGGACTTAACGATTTTAGTTTCTTTGTCGAGATTTATTTTAGGCGAATATCCGATTTGATTTAAGACTGTTGCTAGCTTGCTGAGGTTTATGAGATCTGGTTTAAAATCGATCAGAACGGTTTTGTTTGTAAAATTGACTTCGGATTTCAGAACACCAGGACATAATCTTTGCAAGTTTTCCAGCAACCAAATGCATGAAACGCAATGGATGGCTGGAATGTAAAATTGAATTCTAGTAAAATCAGCAGAATCATATTCTACCAATTCTTTCCGGATCTCCACTTTGTCGAGATAGGCATAGGCATCGTTGTGAGATTCATTTATTTTGAGTCCGGGTGCTGCATCTAACGCATAGTATTCGCACAACTCATTGTCGGCTAATATTTCGTAAACGGTTTTGCAACCTATACAACAAAACGGTTTATCATTCATCCACAACGTATCAATGCAAGGTTGCTTGCAGTGGTAGCAGACTAAATCTGTTTCGATTTCTGGATCAAGCACGTCATTTCTCATGCGTACCTTCTTACTCTTTGTCTAAATGATATGTCCAAACTGGGGCGTTTGTATGATTCACAACATTTTCGGCCAAACTACCATTCAATATATGGTTCAATCCTTTTCTGCCATGTGTTGCCATAGCAATCAAGTCTCCTTTAATGTGGTTGTTAAAAGCAAGAATGCCTTCTTCCTGACTAAGGTGATTGAAAATATGTAATGAGTAATTTTTTAGCATAAAGCGCTTGGCAAATGCGTTTAATCGCTCGTTTGTGATAGTGTCATTAGTAAAACCAGTGATGGTATTAATCCAAACAACATGAAGGTGTGCCTGAAAGAAATTTTGCATCGCCTTTACTTTCATCACTAAATCTTCTTGACCTTCTATCTCTAGTGAGTTTGGGAAAATAATGTTATTAATCTTATCTTTTAAATAATTTTTTACTACCATAACGGGTACAGGAGAAAAGCGTACTATCTTCTCTGCATTTGAGCCGATAATTATTTCGCGCAATCCGGTAGCTCCGTGCGAACCTACCATGATAAGATCGAACGATTGTTTTTCAATTGCCTCAAGTATGCTGGTAAAGGTTGAGCCAAAAAGAGTATCAAATGTTATCTCAATTCCCGGTATCGTGTTTTTGTCGATCAATTTTTTGAACCTCTTCTCAGACTTTTCCTTAAGTTCTTTTAAAAAATCTGCTTCAAAGTTCAAAGCAGGCATAAGCATGGTATCGTTAAGTACAGGTAACTCAATAACGTACACGAGGTGGATACTTCCTTTAGATTGTTTAGCTACTTCTAAAGCAAATTTAAAGGCCTGAAGAGCAGGTTTAGAAAAATCGCAGGGAACGAGTATCTTTTTCATGGCAGTAATATTTTTATTCAAAAGTATTGCCCCCTCGCCAAGGTGCCTTTGATGACGGTCAAAGAAAAGGATGACTTATGTCAGGAAATTGATCTTAACTTGTAAATTCAGACTAAATTGGACTCCGGACTCATTAAATCTTCAAATAGCTTGATCATTAATTTACGCATTTTGCGCATTAAAAATCATGTGAACTTGGTGTGCTTTTTGAATTTTTACATTACAATTATTGCCTGAAATCTACTAGCATGAATAGCATCGACTTAATTGTCTTTTTCATTTACATCATTGGGATATCTGTTTTTGGTGGATCTTTTTTTAAAAAAGATCGAACAGCGGAATCCTATACATTGGGCGATAGTATACCCGGATGGGTTGTTACCATGTCAATCTTTGCTACGTTTGTTAGCAGCATCAGTTATTTGGCGTTACCGGGCAATGCATTTCTCTCCAACTGGAATGCCTTTGCGTTTAGTTTATCACTTCCCATTGCCTCTTACATTTCAGTAAAGTTTTTTGTTCCACTCTATAGAAAGATCAATAGTCCTTCGGCCTACACATATATGGAGCAGCGTTTTGGACCGTGGGCTCGCATTTATGTTTCAATGTGCTACCTGCTTACACAGTTGATGCGCATTGGCACCATCTTGTATTTGCTTGCCTTAACCTTGAATGCGATCACAGGGTGGGATATTGCAACCGTTATAATATTTACCGGTCTTGTTGTTGGTATCTATTCTATGTTGGGTGGAATATCAGCAGTGATGTGGACAGACGCCATTCAAGGCATAATTCTAATAGTAGGTGCTATTGTGTGTGTAGGCTACATTCTGTTTAGCATGCCGGAGGGAGCCGGGCAAATTTTTGACATTGCCATCAATAATGAAAAATTTGGGCTTGGAAGTTTTAGCCTGAATTTATCCGAACCCACCTTCTGGGTGGTGTTGGTGTATGGCGTATTTATCAATCTGCAGAATTATGGAATTGATCAGAATTATGTTCAGCGTTACATGGCATCTAAATCAGATAAAGAAGCAAAACGCTCGGCTTTGATAGGTGGACTAATGTATGTACCAGTATCGGCTCTTTTTCTTTTTATAGGAACTTCTCTTTTTGCATATTATCATTCTGTTGCTGAACTTCCTTTAGATCTTCAGGATCCTAATAAAAGTGATCGGGTGTTTCCATTCTTCATCGTAAATGTATTACCCGTAGGAATGACCGGTCTTTTGATTGCCTCTATATTTGCAGCGGGGATGAGCACTATCTCTACAAGTTTTAACAGTTCAGCTACTGTTTTTTTGACTGATTATTATAATAAATATTTTAAAAAATCGGCCTCTGACAAAGAAGGCATTCGTGTGCTGTATATAACATCAGCGATTATTAGCATTATTGGAATTGCGATAGGAATCGCTATGATTAATGTTAAAAGTGCGTTAGATGCCTGGTGGAAACTTGCATCGATTTTTAGTGGGGGCATGTTGGGTCTTTTCCTTTTAGGAATCATCTCAAAACATAAAAATGTGATTGGCGCAATAGCAGGCGTTGTTGCAGGGCTTATTGTGATCATGTGGTTAAGCCTTTCTAATATTTTTTTAGGAAAAGATGCAATCGGCAATTTATTTCATACGTATCTCACCATAGTTTTTGGTACAATTTCTATTTTTCTGGTAGGCTTTTTAGTTTCCCTATTTACATCTCATAAATTAAAACAAACTTAACAATGAAAAGAGTAAGGGCTTTTGTAATCACTGCATACACGGTATGTGCAGTTGGCTTTACGCAGTGTTCAACAGATAAAAATAAAGAAACAACCATGGTAACGTTTACTGATCACTCCATTCAAAGTCAATTTGCTGCAAAGCCACATGAATCAATAAATTTTAAACAGGCAGAAGCTCATTTTAAGAAACATCCCGAAAGATGGAATACTGCTTTCAAATTTTTGAGTGAGACGAATCTTGAACAACTTGAGGTAGGCCGTATAGATCTGAGCGAAGATGTGTTTGCACTTGTGACTGAATACGAAACGAAGAATCTGGATGAAGCGAAATTTGAATCGCATCAGGAGCGGATTGATTTGCAATATTTAATATCCGGTAAAGAGTTAATAGGGCTAACAAATGATACAACCATGCAGGTTATATCTCCCTATTCCAAAGAAAAGGATATTACATTCTATGAATATGATGGAGGAGAAATGCTTTCCGCGTCATCAGCAAATTATTTTATTTTCTTCCCGAATGATAAACACAGACCGAATATTGATTCAGACGGAAAAAATAGGGTAAAGAAGATTGTAATAAAAATCAGATATCCTGATTAGCTGGTCATTTGTAAAATGCAATGGAACACATCCTAAGTTGCGATTGGGGCACCTCTACGTTCAGACTAAGAACACTGGATGTAACAACAAAAGAGATTCGTGATGAGGTAAGGTCTGACTATGGAATAAATAAAGTTCATCAGGATTGGTTGAAGAATAAGGAGGGTCAAGGAGATAGAGTTCCGTTTTATAAGAATTACCTGGGCAAGGCTGTGAAAGAATTACAAGGGATAGTTCAATCAGGTACTCCCATAATTATTTCAGGCATGGTATCTTCCTCGATTGGCATGCTTGAGATGCCATATCAACCCTTGCCATTTGTATTAAGCACTGATATTCCTATCTGGCAATTCTTTGAAGGAGACAATCAACTTCAGCATCCCCTATATATTGTATCCGGGTTTAGTACAAACACAGATGTAATGCGAGGTGAAGAAACTATGTTACTGGGGATTGACGGTTTAACTGAAGATGAAATTTGCATTTTACCAGGAACGCATTCAAAGCACGCATACATAAAATCAGGAGTGCTGACAGATTTTAAGACCTACATCACAGGTGAATTATTTAATGTGATGTCTCAGTTTAGTATTTTATCAAACTCGATGGAGAAAGGAGAGGATACAAACGCTTTCGATGCTGGGTTAGACGAAGCGGCATCGGGAAATTTACTGAATCAATTTTTTAGGGTACGAACCCGGCAACTATTGAATAAAGTTTCAGCGGCTAGCAATTATCAATTTCTAAGTGGACTGTTAATAGGGACTGAGTTAAAAGATTTGAGAAACACCTCAACCAAAATCAGATTAATTAGTGAAGGTTCAATGACACAGTTATATAGTCACGCTCTAAAACGGTTAAGTCTAAACGTAACAGTGACCTCCGCTACAGAAGCCTTTGTTAACGGGCATTTGAAAATACTAAAAGGAATACTTATTAATAGGGCATAAATGGTATTGTGTATAATAATAATTCGCGTGCTGATATGGAATTACACAATCGAATAGTAACTTAGGTATCCAGTCTATGTAAAATGATCCGCGTATAATGAGATAAGATGAGGATGGCTATAGATACTTATCATAAAGGAGAAGGTGGAAGACAAGATTACAAATCATTAATTGTCTTCTCTCTGGATCGAAATGGTTTTTTCCAAGATGCCAACGAGGCTGCACTCAAATTTTCAGGCTATTCTATTCTTGAATTACGAAATAAAAACTTTAGTGAACTGTGTGCACCACAACAAAGGAATAAGATAGAAAAACTATTTACCAATGCTTTGACTAACCGTATTTTTGATTTTCAAACGGAGGTGGTGGTTGCTACAGGGGCGAGGGTTGATGTAAAGATTATCCATGTGCCCATTGAAAAAGAAAACGAAATTGTTGGTGTTTACTTTATTGCTTCGGATGTAACAATTGAAAACAGAAAGCTGGATGAAAAAACCCTAATCGATAAAATCTCCAGTGTTTTCAGTGAACCGCGAAACCTCGAAGAATGTTTGCGCATAACTCTGCATGAAATATCAATTAGAAATTCCCAAATATCTGTTGCGGAAGCATGGATAAATAATTTTGACGAGGATCATTTGATCTTAGCTGTTCGCTACTTTAATTCAACATCGCCCTGCGTAGACGATAGAGTTGCTTTTGAAAGTGGCAAAGGTTTAATTGGGAAAGTACATCAAACAAAAGAAAAGTATTTTATTCCCAATCTTAAACATTCCATTGATTTCATGCGTCAGGAATTTGCATTGAAGAATGGGCTTCAATCTGCGCTGGCATTGCCAGTAATTCACAATCAAAAAATTATAGCTGTACTGGCTTTTTATTCTACCGAAGAAGCCTCTGCGCAAGATCAGGTATTTCAGGTAAGTGATAATTTTATATTGCAGCTAGCGGTTGAAATACAACGTAAAAAATCAGAAACGGAGTTAATACAATTTTTTAATATCACGCCTGATTTAATGTGCATTGCCGGCATGGACGGAAAGTTCAAAAAGGTCAATGACTCATTTCTAAGGATGCTTGGTTATAAAAAAGAGGAGCTGGTCAATCACTCGTTTATTGAACTCATTTTTGTTGATGATAGGGCAGCCACTCTACGGGAAGTAGATAACTTAGCACTGGGTATGCCTACCGCTTATTTTGAAAACCGTTTTTTAGGTAAGGATGGTTCGTTAAAGCGTATTGCCTGGACCGTCACTCCAGATACGGATAAAAAATTAATGTATGCTGTTGGTAAAGATATAACGGAAAATAAAAAACTGGAAAAAGTACTGCAATCCGAACAACAACGTTTTTTGCGAATGTTTCATGAGGCTCCGGTAAGTATGGCCATCGTAAAAGGCAAAGATTATATTTTTGTAGCTGCGAACGAGTTATATTATAAGCTAACAGGCCGAACTCCTGATATTATTGGAAAGGGTGTTGTTGAAGTATTTCCTGAACTTGAAAATCACGGATATTTTGAATGGTTGAATAAGGTATTTCATAAAGGCGAGACTTTTATTGGGAATGAGACTCTCTTTAATTTTGACGTTGATGGCAGCGGCAATCTTCAGAAGCGCTATCTTAATTTTGTATATCAACCTTATAAAAATGAGGAAGGAGAAATAGAGGGTATTTTTTATACAGGCGTTGATGTTACAGAGCAGGTTTGGGCCCGCAAAAGAATTGAAGAAAGTGAAAATCGATTTAGAATTATTTTTGAACAGGCTGCTGTAGGGGTTGCTATTAAAGACCCAAATACGGGGCACATTGTTGATGCCAATGATAAGTTCTTGCAAATATTTGGTTTCACTAAGGACGAGAAAAATAAGATTTATTACGATGCAATGACTCATCCTGCAGATTTGCCTGGAGAGCGGAAGAAAATTGATAGCCTTATGAAAGGCGAAATCTCTGAATACAATTTGGAGAAGAGGCAATATCGCAAAGATGGTTCCCTTGTATGGGTTAATATATCTGTTTCGGCAATGTGGAAAGTGGGTGAAAAACCTTCCTTTCTTATAGCTATTGTGCAGGATATAAATGAGCGAGTAAAAGCTCAATTGGAGTTGAAAAAAAGTGAATCAAGACTTGCTTACTCGCAAGCGGTTGCAAAAATAGGTAGTTGGGAGACGGATTTGTCTACTTTCGAGACAATTTGGTCTGCAGAGACCTATAGAATATTTGAAATGGATTCGATGGCCACATCCTTGCGTCACGAAGATTTTATTAAAATGGTTCATCCGGAAGACCGAAATTTGGTGGATCAGGCATTTAAGGATTCACTAACAACCAAAGCTTTTCATTCTATAACACATCGTATAGTTACTGTTGGTGGAGTCATGAAATATGTAAACGAGCGATGGCAAATTTTTCAAGATGAGCATGGTAAACCAACCATTGCATTTGGTACGTGCCAGGATATCACAGAACAAAGGATAACACAAGAAGCTAAGGTGATAGCCGAGAAGAAAGCAAGAATAAGTGAGCAATTGTTATTTCGAAGCCAAAAGAAAGCCTTAAATGAATTGAAGATAAAGGAGGAGGAGATTCGAAATTTCGCAACGCATCTGAATGGTATGCTCGAAGAAGAAAGAACCAGGATAGCCAGAGAGATACACGATGAATTTGGACAACAACTTACAGGTTTACGAATGTCTTTGTCTTCCACTTTAAGGTTGACCAGAGAGCCAGTTGCTAAAAGCATGATTACTCAAATGCTTGCTGGGGTGGATGATACAGTTAATTCGTTGCGTAATTTTGCCAATGAATTAAGACCCATCATGCTTGATACGCTGGGTTTGATCTCATCTATTGAATGGCTGGTACAGGAATTTGAGCGAAATACCCGTATTGAATTTGATCTGTTCATCAACGTAGAACATACCCCAAAACCCCAAAACCCCATGGTCTTTTTTAGAATAATTTTTAAATCGCGTTCTTGTAATGAATATTAGGCTGAATACAATCTTATTTACGTGTAAATGTTATCTATAATACATATTAAAAATGCTATCTATATATATGAAGCTGATTGGTTACTTTGTTTGCTAATTCATATGCAGGGTATTTAAATATTTTAAAGAAAGAGTTATTCATCGTTTGTGGTTTGAATTGACTGAAGGTTTCCGAAAGAGTTTTTAATTACTGAATCGTCACTTCTATTGCATACTGCAATCGAAGAGGACGATACAGTAACTTTAAACCCTTTAGGAAACCTTCAGTTTCAAACCACAAACGATGAATAACTCTTTCTTTAAAATATTTAAATACCCTGCATATGAATTCACGAAGCAAAGTAACCAATCAGCTTCATATATATAGATAGCATTTTTAATATGTATTATAGATAACATTTACACGTAAATAAGATTGTACTAGGCCTAATATTCATTACAAGAACGCGATTTAAAAATTATTCTAAAAAGACCATCAGGGGTTTTGGGGTTTGGGTATGTTTCTACGTTGATGAATAGATCAAATTCAATTGCGGCTATTCGCTCAAATTCCTGTACCAGCCATTCAATAGATGAGATCAAACCCAGCGTATAGAGGGTCTTGAATTCATTGGCAAAATTACGCAACGATTTAATTGTCCTCATCCACCCCAGCAAGCATTTTGGTAATTGACTGTTTTTAGGCCGACTTGGCTCTCTGGTCAACCTTAAAGTGGAAGACAAAGACATTCGTAAACCTGCTTAAGTTGTTGTCCAATTCATCGTGTATCTCTCTGGGAGTCCTGTTCTTTCTTCTTCGAGCATACCATTCAGATGCGTTGCGAAATTTCGAATCTCCTCCTCCTTTATCTTCCATGATTTAAGGCTTTCTTTTGGCTTCAAAATAACAATTGCTCACTTATTCTTGCTTTCTTCTCGGCTATCACCTTAGCTTCTTGTGTTATCTTTTGTTCTGTGATATCCTGGCACTTATGCCATGGTTGGTTTGCATGCTCATCTTGAAAAATTTGCCATCGCTCGTTTACATATTTCATGACTCCACCAACATGAGTATACGAATGTGTTATACAATGAAAAGCTTTGGTTGTTAGTGAATCCTTAAATGCCTGATCCACCAAATTTCGGTCTTCCGGAATAAACCATTTTAATAAAATCTTCAAGATAACGCAAGGATGTGGCCATCGAATCCATTTCAAATATTCTATAGGTCTCTGCAGACCAAATTGTCTCGAAAGTCAAGCAATATTGTCCCCCGACTGCCCCTATTTTTGCAACGGCTTGCGAGTAAGCAAGTCTTGATTCACTTTTTTTTTCAACTCCAATTGAGCTTTTACTCGCTAATTTATATCCTGCACAATAGCTATAGAAAGAGAAAAGTTTTTCACCCACTTTCCACATTGCCGAAACAGATATCTAAGCCATTACAAGGGAACCATCTTTGCGATATTGCCTCTTCTCCAAATTGTATTCAGAGATTTCACCTTTCATAAGGCTATCAATTTTCTCCGCTCTCCAGGCAAATCTGCAGGATGAGTCATTGCATCGTAATAAATCTTATTTTTCTCGTCCTTAGTGAAACCAAATATTTGCAAGAACTTATCATTGGCATCAACAATGTGTCCATTTTGGGTCTTTAATAGCAACCCCTACAGCAGCCTGTTCAAAAATAATTCTAAATCGATTTTCACTTTCTTCAATTCTTTTGCGGGCCCGAACCTACTCCGTAACATCAACGCCTGCTATAAAAATACCCTCTATTTCTCCTTCCTCATTTTTATAAGGTTGATATACAAAATTAAGATAGCGCTTCTGAAGATTGCCGCTGCCGTCAACGTCAAATTAAAGAGAGTCTCATTCCCAATAAAAGTCTCGCCTTTATGAAATACCTTATTCAACCATTCAAAATATCCGTGATTTTCAAGTTCAGGAAATACTTGGACAAACACCTTTCCAATAATATCAGGAGTTCGGCCTGTTACTTATAATATAACTCGTTCGCAGCTACAAAAATATAATCTTTGCCTTTTCAATCGCCCATACTTACCGGAGCCTCATGAAACATTCGCAAAAAACATTATTGCAGTACTTTTCCCAGTTTTTTATTTTCCGTTATATCTTTACCAACAGCATACATTAATTTTTTATCCGTATCTGGAGTGACGGTCCAGGCGATACGCTTAACGAACCATCCTTACCTAAAAAACCGTTTTGCAAAATAAGCGGTAGGCATACCCAGTGCTAAGTTGTGCTTTTTCCCGTAGAGTGGCTGCCCTATCATCAACAAAAATGAGTTCAATAAACGAGTCATTGACCGGCTTCTGTTTTTATGACCGAGCATCCTTAGAAATGAGTCATTGACCTTTTTGAACTTTCCGTCCATGCCGGCAATACACGTAGAAATCAGGGTGATATTAAAAAATTGTATTAACTCCGTTTCTGATTTTTTACGTTGTTTTTCAACCGCTAGCTGCAATATAAAATTATCACTTTTATAAAATGCCTGATATTGCGCAGAGGCTTCTTGGGTCAAAAAAAGCCAGTACAGCTATAATTTTTTGATTGTGAATTACTGGCAATGCCAGCGCGGGATTTGAAGCCCATTCTTCAATGCAAATTCCTGACGCATGAAATCAATGGAATGTTTAAGATTGGGAATAAAATACTTTTCTTTTGTTTGATGTACTTTCCCAATTAAACCTTTGCCACTTTCAAAAGCAACTCTTATCGTCTATTGGGCGATGTTGAATTAAAGTAGCGAACAGCTAAGATCAAATGATCCTCGTCAAAATTATTTATCCATGCTTCCGCAACAGAATATTGGGAATTTCTAATTGATATTTCATGCAGAGTTATGCGCAAACATTCTTCGAGGTTTCAGCCGCCACTTGAAAACACTGGAGATATTATCAATTTAGGGTTTTTTCATCCAGCTTTCTGTTTGATTGTTATATCCGAAGCAATAAAGTAAACACCAACAGACCCCATTTTCTTTTTCAATGGGCACATGGATCAACCCCCACCTGTAGCAACCACCACCTCCGTTTGAAAATCAAAAATACGGTTAGTCAAAGCATTGGTAAATAGTTTTTCTATCATTTTGTTGTGGTGCGCACAGTTCACTAAAGTTTTTATTTCGTAATTAGAAAATAGAATAGCCTGAAAATTTGAGTGCAGCCTCGTTGGCATCTTGGAAAAAGAGCTTTTCAATGCAGAGAGAAGACAATTAATGATTTGTAATCTTGTCTTCACCTTCTCCTTTATGATAAGTATCTATAGCCATCCTCATCTTATCTCATTATACGCGGATCATTTTACATAGACTGGATACCTAAGTTACTATTCGATTGTGCTAATTCCTATCAGCACGCGAATTACGTTATACACAATACCATTTATGCCCTAT
>CAWBCB010000111.1:0-5156 GCA_963787095.1 uncultured Cytophagales bacterium
ACTTAAGGGAATCCTGAAGAATTAAGCACAAAAACCTAGCGAAGACTCAAACTTCTGTCTCTGTTATCATTTTGTTCGAGCATAGTTTCTTGATCTTCTCCTCAATCAGATTTAGAATGACAAATATTTACCATTGCTTAGTCTTCTATCGGATATGTTTACTTGTCATTCTACAATGGTTTAGTATCCAATCATTTTTTTATTTCAAATCGGTCTTTACTGCCTTTTATTTCTTCATGAGAATGGATGGCGACAGCAGCCAGCAATGAAATGATAAGCATTAACAATAAAAATACAGCCAGCCATTTTTGAGGACGCTCATTTCGAAGTTCAAAATTATCCTTCAAGCGAGGTAACATAAATAGAATAATACCAAGATTAAGCAGGTATAAATACTGTTCTATCGGATGGGTGTAGATTCCGGTGAGTAGAAAACTTAAAAAAATATACAGCACGATGTATAGGATAAAGATGGCTCTTACACTTTTGTAAGTATACAGCGCCTGATAATATTTCGTGAAGACAATGACAGCGCCCAGTACTATTGATACAAACGCAATCACCTGGAATACAAAGATGGTAGTGTCATTTCCACCTGACTCCAGGATAAACTTAAGTTTCCCGGCCACAAATGAATTGTCCCACAACACAAAGGGAACGAATACAAGCAGCACTAGAATTGGAATTAAATTAGTTTTCTTCTCGGGCACATCAGTAGCGACTGGCCATGGAGACGTAAGTGTTCCATAAGCCATTCCTAATCCGCCAAAGAAACCAATGGAATACTCCATGATGTTCCAAAAATTAAACGGCAACGAAGAATCTCTTCCCAACACTTGTAGAAAATTCCCGAAAGCAAATCCAAACCCTGCACCTAATGCCGACCACACGGCAACTTTCAACACGCCCCATTGCTTATTCCTTATGATAAACCAGGCTACTGCACCCGAAGCTCCCAAGCAAGCGGCCCATAGTTCTGATCGGGGAGGAGTCATAAACCATTCTAATTGATTGATTAGAAAACCGTACGTCAGCAAGCCAAAGGCAACCATCTCAGCAATCAACGAATGCCATTTTACTTTAAACTCTTTCGAGTCAATCAAGGCAAGCCCAAAAAATCCACCCCCTAAAAATCCATACAATGCACCAATTACAAAAAGCATTGCTCAATCCATACCATGCATTTATAAAGTCAGTACTCCTTCCATAACCCACCACTGCACCATAGCTAATCATACCACCAGCTCCCCAACCAAAGGCAGCTGCCAGGGCTATTTTAAAAACTTTATTAAACCAATCGCTTCTCTTGGCAACAAGAATTACAGCAAGTCCACCAATGGCTCCTGCCCATGCTGCGCCTTGTTCATGACCAAATTTTCCGCGCACGGCCCATGCTGTGCCTAAGGTCATCGCTACAATCAATGACGAAATAATAGTTTGACGATTTTTCAATTTAATTGTTGGTTACTTGTTCCTCGTTTTTCACCCAACTCAACGGAAAGGAAACATACTTCACGCTTTTGCCAGGTTTAATGTCACTATGATGATAACTATATGAAACATGAATGCGTCCATCAGATCCTACAATCACGGAAGGATAATGACTGGAAGTAGCTTTCTCTACTCTCGTATCATTCTCAATACTCTTTTTCCACTTCCATGTTTTCCCTTCGTTATCCGACACAGCAACAGATAAGTTATATCGGTTATGTTCCGAATCATTAAATACCATTACCCATTCACCTGTTGAAAGAGTCACCATATCAAAGCCAGCTCCAGAATTAGGTAGCACATCATCTTTTGGTATGCTCCAGGTAATTCCTTTATCGTGCGACTCCGTGCGTTGCATACGCTGTGGTGGAGGACCATTATCTCGTAAGTAAGCAACCAACACGCTATCCTTTCCAATAGCGATGGTGGGTTGGATACCTGCACCGCCTAGCACCGGATTGCTGAACGTCCACGTCTCCCCGTTATCATCCGAAATAGCAAACAAGGAACAATCAAACCCGTCTGAATAAAGCGGAACAATCATGCGATTTCCCAGATAAACAGCTTTGTTTTTTGTTTGCCAACCGAGGCGCCTTGTTAATGGATATCCAAGTTGAGCTGGCTTTTCTTCTTCACCTTCTTTAATACGGCCTGCACGAATCATGTTCTTTCCGTTTGAAAGACTATCCATTTTCACTTTGTATTTTTCCCATTGCTTCAATAAGGGTTTGCTAAGGCTATCAGGTACGGTAGGTAACAAGGATGATTTTAGATACTCTTCATACTGAGTAATCTGATCTTTTACCTGCATCACAAAGCGATCATTGGGTTGAATGCCACGTTCGGTCTTATCAAATTTTACAAAAAGTATATCCTGCCATGTCCATACGGGCGCGGCTGAGGTATTGTATTGTGTGCTGATCTTATACATGGGGGGGATAGATGTCTCCCACTGATTGGCGAGCACGGGATACCACATCAACCAAAGCCGTTGTTGTTTATCCATAAACATGATCGGATTGATATCTGGAAATCCTTTGACATCGGCCATTAAAAATATTTTTGACCACGCGGTATCACCTTTTAGTAAGCGCGATCCCATGATGCGAACATCATCAGCCCAACGTTCCCCCGATCCCTGAAACCAGGCTGTTAGCAGATCTCCATTAGGTAATTCAACAATGGTAGAACCGTGTACGTGCTCCTCTTGGTAAGGAAAAATAATGGTTGATTGAAATGTATTTGTATCAATCGCTTTCTTTTTTTCGCAACCAGCGCTGATCAGTATTATTAACCAAATTAGGTTCAGGTATTTCATGTGTTAATTTTTATTTCTTCTTATGTTAGAATCTCCAAGCCGGCACCTCTGCAGATGGATATGGCATGTGAGATTTTATTTTCGTTTAGATTCTGTAACTTCTTTATATACCTGCAGTACACCGGAAATATTATCAGTCTGAATAAGGTCTATCTGCAATTGAATGGCTAATCTGTATGCACTGGGTACATCATGTTTGCCTAATAAATCAGAAAACACTTTGATTCCGTTAGCATGACAAAAGGAAATTGTTTCAGTATTCAATTGGTCGTAATCAACATCCACTGCATAGGGTGCAATTTTATGAATGAGGTCATCCATTTTTTCTTTACCAGGATAGGAGGGCATTACCCTGGCGTGAGCATGAATCTTCTTTATTTCAGCCAATGTATTAACACTGCCATAAAATACAGCAGAGTCAAGAAGCCCATACTTATTTAAGATCCGCAGCACTTCATGGGCATTGATTTCTTTACTATCCACATAAAGTTTTGCCGGATGTTTTCTGTTTTTATTTTCTTCAGCCACCAGTTCACAAACTTCTTCAAGCGTTGGCACTTTTTGGTCTTTGTATTTTTCTCCAAACCAAAATCCTGCTGATAGTTTTTTAATTTCGGCCAAGGTCGTTTTTTCAACCGTTGCATCCAGGCCAGTCGTTCGCTTGAGCGAACCATCGTGCATGATTACCTGAACACCATCTGCGGATGTGCGAACATCAAGTTCAATAAAATCAGCCCCCAACTCAATGGCTTTAGAAAAAGCTATTAGCGTATTTTCTGGTGTAACACTAGATGCCCCTCGATGTGTTGAAATCATTGGCAACTTCGCTTTGTTCTCCTGGGCCTGAGTAGCATGAATTGTGCAGCCTAAAACTATTACAACAATAATTAGTCGGTACAACCATATCTTATCAACTCTCATGTCTTCACTAATTCTTGCTGCTATGCTTGTTCTTCCTATACCCTTGTTTTTTTAATGCCTTTAAAAGTAATTCGGGCTCATCGGTTTGAATAATATTGGCACCATTCGACAACAGTTTTAGAAGTGCTTCTTTTGATTTACCATCTCGGATTTGTTTATCAGGTTCGCCCAATGCGTTTATCCAGATACGAGCATTTTTAGAACGAATCAATTGAACGCATTCCGGTGTGTAAAAGGAGAAATCAATATGCACGATTGCGGGATTAAACAGCATGATTGCTGAATCTGCCTGAGCCACGGAGTGAGCTCTGGGCATGAGCATATAATCCTTGCCTAATTTCTGAATACGCGACAATACATCATAATCACTATCAAAGAAGAAAACAATTTCTTTTGTATTGGTTCGATTAACCACCTCAACAATTTTTTCGATGCGATCTGTTTTTAAATCGAGGTCTACTAAGATTTTTCCTTTGGCCAGTTTTAAAGCCTCCTCCAGTGTTGGAATTTTATAAGGGGTTTGCTTCCCTTTATCCACAATATAAAACTGACTCAACTCAGCCCATGTAAATTCTTCCGGATCGCCTTTGCCGGTGGTAGTTCTGTCCATCGTGCGATCATGCATTAAAAATGGAACCCCATCCTTTGACACCTTCACATCGGTTTCAATAATATCAACACCTAATTTGATGGCTTCCTGAAAGGCCATGAGCGAGTTTTCAGGATACACGTTATGAGCAGCCCTGTGTGATGCCACCAACACCTTAGTGGAGGAAGCATCAAGCAGGGCTTTTCGTAGGGCATCCGAATTTTGTTGACTAACCGCAACAAAACTAAAAAGCAGGAGAAGTTGTAAACAGACTACCCGTCTAATCATTATTAAAAATTATTTGATAAATACTTCGTCATTATCAGAAAGATACATGCGGGTACTTTCGGTGTATTCTCCACCCATAGGATCTTTGTATTTTAAATCAAGATAGAAAGCCCGATAGCCCGTTGCAGGAAATGCTTGCTTTGAAGTTATCACGTTAGATTTCTTTTTTAATTCAAGACTTTTCCCTTCCCACTTCTCATCGCGAAAATCTTTGTCGGTTGAATTGGCAGACCAAAGAATAGCATCTACCAATATATCCGGTGAAGCATTTACCTTAAGAGTTATTCCTTTCTTTACTGAATAGGTTAGTTCAGATTTACATACCGCATATGGAGTATTGGCTAGTGTTTCACCAAAGAAAGCGCTTAACGCCTTCAAGGCTTGTTCACCACCTGCTAAATCATGTCCTGCATTGGGCACATAATGAACAAAGTTTTGGCCTGGGATACTATCTATGTAATTTTTGATGGCATCTACTGTCCAATACTCATCATTGGTACCCATAAAAAGCATTTTGGGCATAGTCAAATTTTTCCTGAGCAATACGTG
>CAWBCB010000112.1:0-56876 GCA_963787095.1 uncultured Cytophagales bacterium
CCGCATCGGCAGTCGCCAGAACATCGTTGCCCATTACGATCTGGGCAATGATTTTTACGCACTTTTCCTGGATGAGACAATGACTTACTCCTGTGGCATATTCGAACAGGATCACAGCACGTTAGAGGACGCCTCCGTTGCGAAATATGATCGTATTTGCCGCAAACTGAAGCTCAAACCGGGGGACAGGGTCGTTGAAATCGGCTCCGGTTGGGGGGGCTTCGCCGTCCATGCGGTTCTCAATTATGACGTTCACGTGACCACGACCACCATATCCGACCGCCAGTATCAATACGCAAAGAAGCGGTTTCAAAAAGCCGGAGTCGATGACCGCGTCCAGCTGTTAAAAAAAGATTACCGCGACCTGCGGGGTCGTTACGACAAGCTTGTGTCCATAGAAATGATCGAGGCGGTCGGCCATCACTACTTGCCCACTTTTTTCAAAAACTGCAGCCGGTTGCTCGAAGACGACGGGATGATGGCCCTTCAAGCCATTACCATTGCCGACCAGGCGTTCGACCGACACAAGCGATCGGCGGATTTCATCAAGCGGTATATTTTCCCCGGCAGCTGCATTCCCTCTGTTACGGCCATCGGCAATGCCATCACCCGCGGCACCGACCTGCGGCTCGTTCACCTCGAGGATATCACCACGCACTATTCGCGAACCCTGAGGGAATGGCGCAACCGGTTTTTCGAAAAGATCGACATGGTTCGAGCGATGGGATTTTCAGAGCCTTTCATACGGATGTGGGAATTCTATCTTTGCTATTGCGAGGCGGGATTCACCGAGCGGTATATCGGTGACGTTCAAATGCTGTTTGCAAAACCGATGTTCCGGCAGACCATTTACCCTAATTGAAATGGGGCCGGCAGGAGCCGGCCCCATTTCAATCAGAGTTTAGCAGGGTGTTGAAAAACGTCATGAGCGCAGGCAAGACAAGGCAAAATCCGGCGAAAAAGCGGAGTTTATAAGTGATAAATGAGCATTTTGAGCCGGATTTTAACACTGTATGGCCAAGCGCAATAGTTTTTCAACAGCCTGTTAGGCAAAGTTGAGAATCATGCTGTCTAACGCCACATAAGTTTTGTAGGATCAATCCGGCCTCCCTGGCCACGTATCCGGGAACCACGACGCCGGATTCGAACTGGGCATAGTCGACAAATGTCCGGCCGTCGATGCGAACCTTCATTCCGCCGGTCGGCTTCTTAAGGGGCACCATGGCATAGACATTGCGAAACTTCTTCCCAACCTCCGGTCGCCCCAACTGGTCGGCTTTCCTGCCGATATCAACCTCAAGATAATTGCGCACACCTTCTCCGATATTATCCCCGTACTCTTCTCCAATTGTTACGAGTATGTCATCTATATCATGATTCATCTGTACTTTCCTCCGTATGTGTTTGCAATCTGGTAAAATTCGTCCCTAAGCCTTGCATGAAAAGTTTAAGATAATTTAATCCGATACCTTTAATTAATCTAAACCTTCAGCAATGCTATGCGGGTAGGTAAGTGAGTATAAACCGCCCGCTTCGCTCGAGCCGCAAAGATCGCAGAGAAAATATTATTTTTCCTTTGCCGTTGAGAGGACGGCACAGGAAAAGCTTTCAGCTTCGATATGACAAACAAAGCACTTATGAGGGTGTCTCGTTGACAGTAGCAAGTTGAAGCCCCTAAAGGCTGCTGATTTTTGCTTTCCGCCCTCTCAGCGGAAAGCAAAAAATTAATCAAGTCCTCAGCGTGCTCAGCGTCTCTGCGGTGAAAATGAATGTCAAAACGGCCCCCTTTTAAGAGTGGTATTTGACTGATGTTCATACGATTTAAAGAAGTAATGTAAAGATACTACGGGTGATCAACCGATCCTCATCAACCATCGTATGGCCTGTGCCAGCATGAAAACCGCGGTCAGGCCGCCGGCCCAAAGGGCCACAAACCACGCCCATTGGCGGTGCTTTTCAGTAAGTCGTTTCATGACTCGATTTGCCCCTGAAGACATAATAGCAGTAACCGGTATAAGCGAGCACCAACGGCAGCATGATGACCGTGCCGACCAGCATGAGAGATTGGGACTCCGGTGCGGCGGCTGCTTGCCAAATCGTTATTTCGAATGGAACGATCCAAGGCCATAAACTGATTCCCAAGCCGATGTAGTTTAGAATAAAAAGGCCGATGCTCAGAAAGAAGGGACGGATATTCTTTTTGTGCGTGAATATCATGCCAAAGGAGTATGACGAATACGATCGAAAGGAGCGGCATCGGCAGAAGATAGAAAAAATTCGGCAAACTGAACCACAAGGCCTTAATGTTTTCGTTCAGAAACGGCATACTCAGGCTCACCAATCCCATGAAGAGCGCCACGAAAACGGTGATATAGCCGGCGCATTTGCGCGCCCAGAGTTGTGTTTCACCGTCGGTTTTCATGATCAGCCAGGTGGCTCCCATGAGGATGTAGCCGCACACCAGTGCCAGACCCGTCATCGTGCTGAAGGCGGTTAGCCAATCAAAGGCGCCGCCAGAAAAGCTGCGGCCGTCCACTGCGATTCCCTGCACGAAGGCCCCCAGATACATACCTTGCATAAATGCCGCCGCCAGCGAACCGAAGTGAAAGGCATAGTCCCAGAGGATTCTCGATTTGCCGGAGGCTTTGAATCGGAACTCGAACGCCACCCCGCGAAACACCAGACCCAGCAGCATGATGATGACTGGGATGTACAGCGCCGGCATGAGGATCGGCATAGGCCAGTGGAAAAGCGGCGAACAACCCGCCGCCGCCGAGTACAAGCCAGGTCTCGTTGCCGTCCCAAAAGGGTGCAATCGACTTCATCATCCGGTCACGGCACGTGTCGGAGGGGGCAAACGGAAACAAGATACCAACTCCCAGATCGAACCCATCCAAAACGACATACAGAAAAATGGCCGTCGAGATCAGTCCGAACCATACGAGCGGCAAATCGATATATGCGCTGAAATCAAACACTTTTCCCTCCTTGATCAGCGGCCAGGTCGGTGAACAGCGGCGGCTTGTCCTGTCCGTGCGCACCGTAGTCTTTTTCCTGGGTGCCGGGACCTTTTTGGATCAGGCGCAGGATGTAGTAGCTACCCGCACCGAAAACGAAGGTATAGACAATGATGAAGGCCAGCAGGGATAGCGCCACCTGAGGACCGATAACCGGAGAGACGGCATCGGCCGTTCGAAGGACACCATAGGCCACATATGGCTGTCGTCCGATCTCGGTGACAAACCAGCCGGCAAGGACGGCAACGAATCCCGACGGCGTGAGCGCCATGCACCAGTATTGAAACCAGCGGGTGTCAAAGAGTTTTTTGCGCCAGAAGAGCACCACCGCAATGATGCCCGTAAGAACCATCAGGATGCCGATGCCCACCATGACTCTAAAAGACCAGAAGACCCAGGCAACCGGCGGGCGTTCGTCTTTCGGCCACTCCTTGAGCCCTTTGACCTCACCGTCGAGGTCGTGAGTGAGGATCAAACTCGACAGCTTGGGAATTTCGAGGGCATATTTGGTGCGCTCCTCCTCCTGATCCGGCCAGCCGAAAAGTTTCAGGGCGGCGCCCGTTTCGGTTTCCCAGAGACCCTCCATGGCCGCAACCTTGGCCGGCTGATGCTCCAGGGTGTTCAGCCCGTGTAAATCGCCGATGACGGGTTGCAGCGGTGCAACGAAAACGGCCATCAGCATGGCCATCCCGAACATAATCCGGGCGTGTTTGACATGGCGTTTGCGCCACAGGTAATACGCGCCGATGCCGCCCACAACGAACGCGGTGGTCAAGTATGCCGCGATGGTCATGTGCACAAAGCGATAGGGGAAGGAGGGATTGAAAACAACCTGAATCCAGTTAGTCGGGTAAAGCAAGCCGTTTTCACCGACTCGGAAACCTTGCGGGGTTTGCATCCAGCTGTTGGCCGACAGGATCCAGAAAGCGGACAGCAGGGTGCCGAATGCGACGATAATGGTTGCTGCGAAATGCATCTTGGGGCTGACCCGATTCCAGCCGAACAGCATGATGCCGAGAAAAGAGGCCTCCAGGAAAAAAGCCGTCAACACCTCAAAGCCGAGAAGCGGGCCGATGACATTGCCGACCCTGTCCGAAAAGACTGACCAATTGGTGCCGAATTGATACGACATGACCACACCGGAAACGACTCCCATGCCGAAGGTTACCGCAAATATCTTGACCCACATACGGTAAATGTCTTCGTAAATCCGGTTTCCGGTCTTCAACAACCGCCACTCGACGACCACCAGCCAGCTGGCCAGGCCGATCGTGAAAGCGGGAAAGATGATGTGAAAAGATATCGTAAAGGCGAACTGAATACGCGCCAACAATACCGGATCGAGGTGTGCAATCATGAGAAATCCTTATTTGTCGTTTACTTCTTGCCGAGTAAATAATGAGATACGAGCCATTCCCGACCGTCGCGATAGCCCCAAAGCTCGGCGCAGGCCATAAAAAAGATTCTCCAGCGTTGAAACCAGCGCGCCGCGTCTTCAGGCCCATAAGTCTGCTGCATGAGCGTCATAATCTTACTTTTGTTGTTGTCCATGTTCGTCAGCCAGGCTTCGGCCGTTTGGCTGTAATGCCGGCCGTTGACCCGCCAGTGCCGTTCGACCTTCAGGTTGTCCTGAAGGTGAAAAAGCAAATCGTCCGAGGGCATGATGCCGCCGGTGAAAAAATAACGGCCCATCCAGTCTCCTCTACCGCCGGTTTCGTAGGCGTATGCAAATTTCCGGTGAGTGAAGATGTGGATGAACAATTTGCCCTCGGGCGCCAGCCATGTGTCGATTCGCTCAAGCAGGCGCGGCCAGTTGCGCATGTGCTCGAACATTTCTACCGATACCACGCGGTCAAAAATCTGGTCCGTGCTGAAATCGTTCATGTCGGCGGTGATCACCTGGAGGTTGGTCAGGTTCCGTTCAGCCGCCTTGGCGGTGATAAATTTCCGTTGCGACGCAGAGTTCGACACGGCGACAATACGGCTTTGCGGATAGCGCTGCGCCATCCACAGAGACAGACGACCCCCAACCGCAGCCGAGTTCCAGTATGGTCATGCCGTCGGTGATTTCGGCCCGCTCGCAGGTCAACGCCAACATGGCCTCTTCGGCCTGATCGAGATTTCGGACACCCTCCGGCCAGTAGCATCCGCTGTACTTCAGGTGCCTGCCGAGCACGGTTTCGAAAAAGCCGGCGGGAACTTCGTAGTGCTGCTCGTTGGCTTCACTTGTGTGCACGGCAATCGGGCTCGCATGCATGTGAGCGATAAATCGATCCAAAGCCTCACGCTGCTCATGCGGGTCGCTCCGTTCTTCCTGAGCGAGACGCTGCTTGTCGAGAAAACGGATGCCCAGCCGAATCAAGCGGTCCGGCAGAAGACCCCTGTCTGCCATATCGATCAACATTTTCAGATTCCCTCCTTTTTTGGAAACCATGGGAAAAACGCGTTCGTGCGCCTTACGTACTCCTGATATCCTGGGCGGGTGCTGGTAATAGTCTTTTCCGTCAAGGGTATTCCTGTCATTTTGAGCAACACCACGGTGACGATCGCCGGGCTGATCACCGTCCACCAGCTTCCGGGAGTTGCGAGAGCCACAAAGAAAACGCCCCACCAAACCAGAAATTCACCGAAGTAGTTCGGGTGTCTGGAGTATGCCCACAATCCCCGGTCCATGACGGTGCCTTTGTTCTCCGGGTTTGCCTTAAAGCGGGCCAGCTGCCAGTCGCCGATCGATTCGAAAAGGAAACCGGCCGCCCAGATGCACGCACCGACAATATCGAGCCAGGTCAGATGATTTGGTGACGGAGATATTTGTCCGAATTGAGGGGCCAGTGAAATACACCACATGACAACAGCCTGGAGGATAAAAACCTTAAACAGGCTCACAATCCAGAAATTTTCCCCACCCTCCTTCCGCCATAGACCGTAGCGCGGGTCTTCGCCTTTGCCCCAGTTTCGCCACGACAGATAGAGGCTCAGTCTCAGCCCCCAAAGAGTCACCATTGCGGCAATCAATACCCTGCGAGCCGCGTAGCCGTCAGAAAGAATCAGCGTAATCCAGGTAATCAGAACAAACCCCAACCCCCAGAGACTGTCGACAACCGTTACGTTCCTGTAAATGAGGCTGATGATCCAACCGATGATCATCATTCCCACCACAGTCGTGAGGTTTATCAATATTATTTCGGTAAATAGCTCCATTCTAAAGTATCCATTCGTTGACGCTACGCCAGCACCTCAGAGGGCTCTAAAGGGTTTCGAACCGATTGGCCATTGCGTCGAAGCGTTATCGCCGTGCGGATGTCTCGGTGAATACGGCTGCTGATCGGGTAGGTCAGCGCAATGGCGAACGCAATGATGTTACAGGCCGACGGCACCAGGGCATATAGGGCCCGAAGTGTGAGGCGGACCTGCTCGGATTGCTCGACATTGGGGGTGTAGCCGGCAAGTCCCAATACCGACAGGCCGATGCCGACACCGACGGCCGCCGCCATTTTTTTGGCGATCGACCACAAACCGATATACTGCCCTTCGCGTCTCTCACCGCTCATAAGTTCGTCATAGTCTATCACGTCGGCCTGGATTGCCGATGGTATGGCCAGCGTGGCACCGAAACCGATGCCCGAGATAAAAACCAGTATGCCATAAATGAGCGCGTCGCCCGGTCCAAGGAAAAAAACGCCGATGAAAGCGCCGGTGTTGATGGCCATGGAGGCCAGCCAGGCGAACTTTTTTCCGGTTCTGCGCGAAACCTGGATCCAACCCGGCAGAAACAGGATGCCGGATGCAAAATAAATCAGCAGGAAGAGATCGGCAAGATCAGATTGCAGGACATACTGTACGTAGTAAAGGATAAGGGTTGCCGGCAGATTGTTGCCGACCGCACTGATGGTGTAGGCCACCAGCAGAATCATAAAAGGACGGTTCCGGGTTACCTGGCGCAGCCCTTTCAAGAGATTGACATGGGTCTCCTTCTTTCTCTGAGGCAATTCCCTAATGGTCAGAACACACCACCAACATGCCGCAACGATCGAAGGGGCATATAGAACCGATATCCAGAAAAATTTTGTCCTTTCCCCGCTTGCATCGTTCGAGAGGCCGAAAAGCCACTGAACCTCTCATCCGCGGTTTTATTGATCACATCCTACTCCATCCAAAATAATAGCATCATCCTTTTTGGTTAAAGTGAGCCCCATAGTTTCAGCTATTACTTCGGCAATGATGGCGGCATTGTCTTCTTTAAAATTGGCAGTAAGCCTGCATTTATAAAGTTTCTCGTTGGCCAGTTTGATATGAGAATCATACACTTCGTTCAACAGATTAATTACTGATTTAAGATCGGTGTTATTAAAACTGAATGTTTTTGTTTTGTAAGCAAGCACATTGGTATCTGGTTTTTCAATCTTATAAAACCGCTTGCTGCTTTTGGTATAGATGGCCCGTTCACCGGCTTGTAAATTTAACCCCGGATCATGGCGCGTGTAAAACTGTACTTCACCATGGGTTACTATTATTTCAATAGTATCCTTGTCGGGATAGGCCTTTAAATTAAACTCCGTTCCTATATCGCGTACGAGCACATCTTCGGCTTCAATCACAAAAGGTTTTTCTTCTTCATGCTTTACGGTAAAGTAGGCTTCCCCTTTCAAAACCACCTTGCGCGTTTTTTCGCGTGGGTTAAACTCATAGGTTAATTCACTCTTCTTATTTAAGAAAGCAGTACTTCCGTCTGGTAGGGTGTCGTTAACCGTTGCTGAATCGGAAATAATTGCGAGTGTTTGAATAGGTGGAGCTGTTATTTTGTACGTGGTGTATCCTATCCCAATCAAAAGCAAAAGCCCCGCTGCAATGCGAAGTGGTTGATACCAGGTAGAATGCAGAGGAATCACTTTTACGGGAACCGTTATTTTTTTACGAACCTTATTCCATGCGGCATCGGTATCAAACTGAAGTTGCACTTCGGTAGATGCAGCCTTTTCAAAAATCGTTTTTAGGGTTTCGTAATAAAGTTTATTCTCATCACTTTGCTCTGCCCAGTTCTGTACGTGCTCCTGTTCTTGCGCAGAGCCTTCCCCGGCAAGTACTTTGCCAATCAAATCATCCATATCGCCTCCTGTCTCCATCATATCCAATCCTTCATAAATAGTAAAAACAAAGGCAAGTAGTCTTTCAACTGCAGTCGCATCAACTTCAAAGCTTTGCCCATGTGATTCTCAACTGTTTTTATTGAGATCTGTAATTGATCGGCTATCTCCTGATATTTCAATTCCTCAAAGCGGCTAAGTTGAAACACCAGCCGGCATTGTTCAGGCAATGTTTTCATCGCCTCGGTAATTTTTGTTTCAAGTTCAGCGGCATGCACTTTTTGTGAAACTGATTCGTGTGAAACTTCGGCTACCGCTAATTCATGAGCTACATGTTGCTGCTTTATTTTGGCGTGTTTAATTACATTAAGGCAACTATTGCGAATCATACGATAGAGGTATGATTTGAGGGAAGTTTCAATGGTGAGCGCATTTCGCTTCTCCCAAATAGTAATGAAAGCGGCTTGCACTACTTCTTCAGCTTCCTCCTTATCCTGCAGAAATGAATAAGCATATCGGCACAATGGTTGGTAATAGGTTCTAAAAATCATCTCGTAAGCACTTTCGTTGCCCAAGCGGAGTTTTTCCAGCTGCTTTTCCGATAAATCCACTGACTTTTTTTAGATATTCAGTGCAATTTACGTGTTTAGGGCGTTTGGGTTATGACAACCCAGAGAAGTTTTACCCCTATTTAAAATTTAAAATAAATAGAAAGCCATCCCAAACAGGATGGCTTTCTATATCTCCAGGTGGAATAAAAAGGTTGTTCACCTATTTTTCAAACTTAAATACATCCGGCATTTCGGAGTTATCATGCATGGATACCTTCAAATCTTTAATAATTCCATTTGCAATGTCATACACCCAACCATGCACGTAGGGTCCACCCCTTTTTTGCCAGGCATTTTGAACGATTGATGTCTTGCCTAAATCATAGACCTGTTCAATCACATTTAATTCAACGAATCTATCCTCGCGTTGCTTATTGTCCTTTATTGCCTGTAGCTCGTCCTGATGCAGACGATACACATCCTTAATGTGTCGAATCCAATTGTCGATTAATCCAATTTGTTTATTACCCATTGCGGCACGCACACCTCCGCACCCATAATGACCACATACTATTACGTGATTCACTTCCAGCACATTTACCGCATAGTCGAGCACACTCAACATATTCATATCAGAATGAACAACCATGTTGGCGATATTGCGATGCACAAACACTTCACCGGGTGCAGTACCCGTAATTTCATTCGCTGAAACCCGACTATCGGCACACCCAATCCAAAGGAAATCGGGCTTTTGCACATTGGCCAGTCTAGAGAAAAAGGATTTATCTTCTTGATTCTTCTGCTCAACCCAGGCTTTATTTTGCAGAAGCAATTGTTCGTACTTTTTCATAATCACGCTTAGTTAACGTATGTTTTTTAATTCTACTTCAATATTTTTTGTTTTGGCCGATTCCCTAAAATCCAGCACCATCTCTTTAATGTCTTCATCCATAAACTGAGCTTTCGAACCATCAATTAACAAATGCGTATCACCAGGCACTTTGGTTAGTGCTTGACGCAATGAGTTTTTATGAAGAAACGAAACGTCTTTCGTAAACTGTATCAAATAGTTCTCGTCCGAAGAGACCAGGATTACCGCCTTTTGGAAATTTGTTTTCAGTATAAAATAAATGCCAACAAGCATTCCTATAAACACGCCCTGCAATACGTTTGTAAACAGGATAGCAAGGACAGTAATAATAAAAGGAAGAAATTGAGACATTCCTTTGTGGTACATTTCCTTATAGAAACCTGGCTTAGTTAATTTAAATCCCAACACAATTAAAATAGCAGCCAAACAAGAGAGAGGAATCAATTTTAATAAATTAGGAAAAAGCAAAACTGAAATCAAGAGTATTAGCCCCTGAGAAATAGCGGAGACTTTGGATCGGGCGCCCGCGTTAATATTTGCAGAACTTCTTACAACTACCGAAGTCATAGGCAATCCGCCTAGCATACCAGAAATAAGATTTCCCATGCCTTGTGCTTTTAATTCTCTGTTAAGAGAAGTCATTGTATGGGCACGGTCTATTTTATCACACGCCTCAATAGTAAGAAGTGTTTCTAAGCTCGCAACAATAGCAATGGTAAAAGCTGTGATATATATTTTGGGATCTTGCCAAAATGAAAAATCCGGAAACATAAAAAATCCACCAATAGCTTTCAGTTCAGAAAGCACAGGAATTGAAACAAGATGTTTTTCGCCAATTACGAAATTTGGTAGCACAGAATTAAAAAGGCTATTCAACCCTATTCCCAAAATTACAACCCCCAACGCAGCTGGTATTATTCTAAAAATTTTAAAGCTTTGAAAGGCTTTGCTATCCCATAAAATCAAAAGGACTATAGAGATTATGCTAATCAAAATAGCGCCTGGGTTTAGAAAATACAAAGCCTCAATAATTTCTGAAAATGTATTTCTTCCATCGGGTTGGAAGAAATTTTGATCGCCTTCAAAGTCAATATCGTATCCAACGGCATGCGGAATTTGTTTTAGAATTAAAATCAATCCAATTGCCGCTAACATTCCTTTTACAACCGAAACAGGAAAAAAATGTCCGATTGAACCTGCTTTGGCAAATCCCAATGCGATTTGAAATAATCCCGCTATCACTACACTTAGCAAAAACGCCTCAAATCCTAAATCTAAAATTGAGGCCGCAACAATAACAGCAAGTCCCGCTGCCGGGCCGCTCACACTCACTGAAGAACCGCTTAATGCACCTACCACAATACCTCCAATAATACCTGCCAGTATTCCTGAAAAAATGGGGGCTCCAGAAGCAAGGGCAATTCCCATGCATAATGGCAAGGCAACAAGAAACACCACAACCGATGCTCTCAAGTCATACCAAAAATTTTTTGTGTTGTTCATATTATCTCATTACCTGATTATATTCTTGTTCCGAAATTTCCTGAAAGTCAGGTTCCACATCTTTTATTTTCCAAAAATATTTAGCTACATAATATAATATCGTACCCGATACTACCGCCACATTTAAATCAACGATAACGGTAACCAGTGTTGTAAACATGATAAAGCCAAATTGAATATTTCTTTCTGAAGATTTATACCATTGATTACCAAAGTAATATTTTGGAAAATCACGATCGCTTACATCAAGTCCTGCTTTAAATAATACACCCATAAAGACTGCAGCCGGCACCATCGCCAAATAATCCTTCAACAACACAATACTTAACAGTGCAAAAACTCCAAGAAAAATGCCCGCCATTCGGGTGTTGGCGCCTTCTTTAATAAGCAGAACGGATCGGATGGTTGCCTGCGCACCTGGAATTCCCTGAAGAATTCCTGACACTCCATTTGCCAATCCTTGTGCTACCAGCTCTTTGTTTAAGTTGGATTTCTCCTTAGTCATTCTATCCACCACTAACGCTGTAAGCAAAGAATCCAGATAGGCGAGAAGTGTCAGTTGCAAAGAGAAAGGCAATGCCAGCAAAATATTCTCTACTGTTAATATTTCGGATGGCCAATAATTTGAAATCATCTTTCCAAATTCTGAGAGTGAACCAATGGTATTTCCAAGTGCTACTTTTTCAACATCAAAATCAAATACTACAGAAACAGCAGTCATAATTAAAATACTAAAAAGAACCCCCGATATCAACGATCTGATCTGTGGTGGAATCTTCCCTTTTTTAGTCAGGTACATAATAAAAAAGATCAGGAAGAATGTGGCTAGTGCTATGATCAGATTTACTCCAATACCCCCCAGCATGGATGCCCTTCCGTTAACTGCAAAGAGTTTCAAAAGTTGATCGTACCAAATAAGAACAGCAATGCCATTCATAAACCCCAACACCACAACATTGGGCACAAGTTTAATAAGCTTGCTTAATTTAATTATCCCCGCTATGATTAGTACGATAGCATTTAAAATAAATACCAGCGTGACGAATTGTTCGGCCAGCATCTTGTCGGCAAACCCATCATATGCAAAAGCTACAACAAGTGCCGAAACGGCAGTCATCGGTGCTGTCGGTCCGGATGCCTGAATTCGTGTTCCTCCAAAAATGGAAGTAATTATGGGGATAACCGCGGCACCTATCATACCAGCAAACGCTCCCCGTCCAGACATTACCCCGAAAGCTGCACCCAATGAAATAGCGGCAAAACTTACAGTTAATCCTGCGGCCAGGTCGCCCAGGAAATCTTTAGAATAAAACTTCATAAAAATAATTGTGATTAACTAACAACGCGTTCACTTGTAGGTGCACGGGAGCTGTGAAAAAAATAAAAAGGGAGTTTTTGAATCAGTGAATCTTATTCACTAATGAAGCGTGGTGGGGGTATCGTTATTTCCCGGATACCTGTGGTATGCACTGTCAATAAAGGTGCGTTTATAAAAACGTCCTTTGCTGTTACTAATCTTATACTATCAATAGGCAATCGGACGTCATCATCTTGCTCTTCATTGCTATCTTGATCTGCGGGTGACTCATCATTATTATTTTCATCTTCCTGATTCTCTTCATCAGATATGTCTTGTACAAGCAAAGTGTGGGTATATTCAACATCGGAGGAATTCCCAAGCACCTCGCTTGAATAGGGAAAGACAAAGAAGGCAAAGAAACAAAAGGAAAGAAATAATCTCTTCATGGATTACAAATATAACAAATTGTAAACCAATTTAATGAATGAGATTTTTCGAAATCATGTAAAAATTGAGGTAATCCTTAACATGATAACCTGCCGAAGGGTTGGGTATTAAATAGAGAAAATTCTATCTACTCATTTCGAAGTGACTCTACAGGATTAACGGTGGCTGCACGAACTGTTTGAAAACTGACCGTAATAAACGCAATTATTATTGCAGCAATTGCTGTGACCGCAAACATCCAAACGGGCAGGTCTGTTCGGTATGGGAAACTACTTAGCCATTGATTGGCGGCATATAATGAAACAGGCAATGCTATAACAAAAGCAAGTATTACCAGCAAAACAAAATCCTTTGACAATAACATAACAATTTGTTGCACACTAGCGCCTAATACTTTACGAATGCCTATTTCTTTTGTTCGTTGCGATGCTGTGAACGACACAAGACCAAATAACCCAAGGCACGAAATAAAGATGGCCAAGCCCATAGCTGTTTTTGTAAGCTTAGAGGTACGCTGCTCTGTTTTATAATAATTTTTTATTGTGTCATCCAGAAATTGATGTTCAAACGGTACTTCGGGATAAACCTTTTTCCAAGCCGTTTCTATTTTGTCCAACCCGGCTTTCAACTTATCTCCGGATTGATTTATCGTTTGAAAACGGATGTTAAAACAACTGAAATCCTTTTGCTCGTTGGCCATCATTACGGGGTCAATCGGGTCGTGAAGCGATCTTGTATGAAAGTCTTTTACCACCCCCACAATTGGAAATTTGCTATTACCCTGCGTAATAATTTTATCAAGCGCCTCTTCGGGTTTTGTAAACCCTAAGGTCTTCATCATTGTCTCATTGATCAGATATTCTTTTACGGTATCACTAGCCATTAAATTTCGGCCGGCCAATAATTCAATGTTGTAAAATTTAAGATACTTGGTATCTCCATACTTTCGGAAAGCATTCACCGAGATTTCTTCTTTGCCATTATCAACCTTTACGGATTGTGAGCTCCAGCCATTTGAACTTGGCGGGTCGTTGCTCATGGAGATTTCTGCGATTTCAGGAATTGTGGCAATCTCATTAGCAAACACTTGTTGTTTTGAAAAATCTCCCCACCAAGGAGTATGTATATAAATAACCGCATCTTTTTTAAAGCCTAAATCCTTATTCAACAGAAAACGAATCTGCCAGCCTACCACCAGTGTGCCGATGATTAATATCTGTGCAAAAGAAAATTGAAAAACGATTAATGACTTTCGTAAAAAAGCAGTTCGTGATTGAGAACCCCCCACGGAAGTTTGATTCTTTAATGCTAACGCAGGGCTAAAGGAAGAAAGAACAAATGCAGGGTACGCACTGGCAAGCAATCCAATAAATAAAATTGAAACAACAATAAAAGGTATAATATCTAGAAAATTGAGTGTCACTCCTTCTGGAACAAACTCGTCAAAAGAATTTAGACCAATCTCAGTTAATGGTAAAGCAATAATAATTGCAATCAGTGTAAGTAAAAGACCTTCGCACAAAAACTGTACAACTAACCGGCTTTGTGAACTTCCTAATACTTTACGTACACCCACTTCTTTGGCTCTTCTTATTGCCTGGGCTGTTTCCAGGTTTATGAAATTGATAGCCGCAATCACTAACAAGAGAATAGCAACAAAAATTAATGTGATCATGGTGGGCAAATGGGTGGCGCTTCGGCTAAAATCAAAAATGCCGGTCTCTGAATTAAAATGAATATCTGAAAGTGGTTGGGCTGCAAATGTATTCGTAGCGTCCCAACTACTTTTTTCATCATAAATTTTTGTTAACTGCGGAAGTTGATCAAGGATTGTTTGGTGTGTGGTTCCTTCCAATGTTTTTATAAAAACCTGCGTGCTGCTGTTTGTGCTGGTCCAATCATCCAGGTTATAATTTTTTTTAAGCCAACTCGCTTGCGTGGTGGGGGCACTAATAAAATCTGTAAAAGAAAGATCGGTGTTGAAGGGCAGATCACGAACAATCCCCGCTACATGAGTTACGAGCGAATCGCGATAGATAACTTCTTTACCAATTACCTGAGCCAAATCCAGCCCATCAAAATATTTCTTTGCTTGACTTTCAGTTAACACAGTTTGATGAGGCTTCAATAGAACATCAGGCGCGCCAATCATCCACTCGTAAGAGTCAATTACCTTAAAGTAACTGGTATCAACAATCGCCACTGTCTTTTGCTTCTCCAATTTCTTGATTTCTGTTCCGGTTGGGATTTCTACTTTCGAACCAAAACAAAAGAAGAGTGTTGCGGATTCTATTCCCGAAAAATTGGTGCGAACATAAGGAGCCACGGCTGTTGGTGCCCCGCGATTTAATCCGGAAAACGTGCCCGCGAATTTAGAGTGAATGCGATAAATACGATCGTAGCCCGAAATCTCCTTATTAAAACTCAATTCAAAATTTACAATCAAATAAATAATTAAACAGGCGCTGATGCCAATGGCTAAGCCTGTTATGTTTATTATAGAATGAAATTTATTGCGCAACAAAGTGCGATACGCGACTGTAAAATAATTTCGAATCATGGCAATAACTTTAGGATAGCCGGGCGATTACAAATTCAGCACCAAAAGTCTCAATCCTTATTATTAAGAAGATTATAAGCAAATTGAGATGGCAGTTTACCCATGATCGGTCGCGCTTGTCCGAAATCGGTCGAGTTGAAGAAATGGATCTACTACTCAACTTCTACTATAATCTCAATTTCAACAGTAATATTACTCGGCAATGAATTCATACCAACGGCTGACCGGGCATGCTTTCCTTTATCTCCAAACACGGCTACCATTAAATCAGAAAATCCATTGATCACCTTAGGTTGGTCCGTAAATGTATCCGTACAATTCACCATGCCTAATACTTTTACAATTCGCTTCACTTTGTTTAAATCGCCCAACTCACTTTTCAGCGTTGAGAGAATAGAGATTCCTGTTTGCCTGGCCGCAGCATATCCTTCTTCGGTAGTTAATTCAGTTCCTACTTTACCAGTTATATTTGTTCCATCGGCCTTACCCGGGCCATGCCCTGATAAATAGAGTAAGTTACCCACGCGAACGGCCTTCACATAATTTGCCATCGGCTTAGAGGGTACAAACAATTCGACTCCCAGTTCTTTTAACTTCTTATCATAATCAATTTTAGATTGAGCAAACCCAACAGTTGTAAATAAAATTAAAATGAGTGATAGAAAAATTTTCATGGTGTGGATTTTAAATTATGGAAAGATCAACGTCTTGGAAACACAAGTTTGAGCCCGGGTTTATTCTTACCACCAATATCAACAAAAAATCGTGACTCACGCAAATTGCCTTGTTGATCCCACAAGTAATAGGTTCCCATCTTACCATCATTCATAGTTTGGGTAGTCATCTGGCTAAGCCAATAGGTGCTTTTGGAATTAACGGTAGTTGTAAATAGGGGAGATGAAAAATAACCAGGTGCCCGAACCTGTACCATTACTATTTTGGGATCAATACGGTTTACTTCTGTTGAAAGGGTGTATAGGTTATAGGATTTCAATTTATTGCTAAACTGAGCGGTAGCCGAAAAGTAAACCAGGCTAAATAGAATGAGCAAACTGATGAATCGAATACTATTCATAGATTGAAGTTACGAACTATATTTGAAACAAGTAACTTCAAGAAAATTTCACCTATGTCAGAAGTATTTCGTTGCCCCTGGTGCCTCAAGTTTGAACAATACATTCAATACCACGATACTGAATGGGGCGTGCCCGTTCATGATGATCGTATTCATTTTGAATTTCTGATTTTAGAAGGCGCTCAAGCAGGGTTAAGCTGGTCAACGATTTTAAAAAAGCGTGAAGGGTATCGGAAAAATTTTGCTGATTTTGATCCCGTTAAGGTGAGTCGCTTTACGGAAAAGAAAATAGAAAAGATTCTAGAGGACCCAGGTATTGTTCGCAACCGACTAAAAGTATATGCCGCGGTAAATAATGCTAAACGTTTTTTAGAAGTGCAAAAAGAATTCGGAAGCTTTGATAAATACATTTGGGGATTTGTGGGTGGCAAGCCCATTGTCAATAAATGGAAATCACTTGGTCAAGTAAAGCCCACAACAAAAGAATCTGATGCATTAAGTAAAGACTTGATAAAGCGAGGTTTTAAATTTGTAGGTAGCACGGTAATCTATGCGCACATGCAGGCGTGCGGACTGGTAAATGATCATTTGGTAGCGTGCTTCCGATATAAAAGTTTATCATAGCCCCATGCAGAAAATTCTTATTGCGGAAGACGATATAAATATTTCAGCTGATTTAAAGATGCGGCTGCAGGATGAAGGGTTTGAAACCGATACCGTGTATAATGGGTTATTAGCCGAGAAATTAATACTTAGAAATTCATACGATTGCATTGTTCTTGATATTAACATGCCAGGGAAAGATGGGCTAGCCGTTTGCAAAACTGTACGCGACCAAGGCATCTCAACTCCCATTCTCATCCTCACTGCGTTTGATGAAGTGGAAGATAAGGTTACAGGTTTTAATAGTGGTGCCGATGATTATTTAACAAAACCATTCTATTTTCAAGAGTTGCTGGCACGCATCAAGTCGTTATTAAAAAGACGCCCTCTTACGAATGAGCCTTCTCAGATTATATCCATCGAAAACCTTTCCATTGATCTTGGTACCAAAAAGGTGTTAAGAATGGGGGAAAACATAAAGTTAACCAGCAGGGAGTTTGAAATGTTGGTATTGCTTGCCACCAGTAGAGGCAACATTGTTTCAAAGCGCGATTTCATAGAACACATTTGGGGAACGCGTGTAGAGGTTAACACAAATACGGTAGAGGTTTTTATTAATTCTATCCGGAATAAGATTGATAAAAACTATGAACCAAAGCTCATCCATACCCGCCCCGGGTTCGGCTATTTCTTAAGTGGCAAATCAAATGAATCTTAGGAAAAGAATTATCCTATACTTTTCAATCACCTTCGCCATTGTGCTGGGAATCACTTCATTGGTTGTTTTTTTTAGCATGGCAGAATACCGCGAGCAGGAATTTATGCAGCGTTTAAAAGAAAAGACTACTACTACGCTGCGCCTGCTAATTGATGTTAAAGAAATTGATCACGATTTATTACAGGCGCTAGATGAAACCACCATCAATAATTTATATGATGAAAAAATTCTGCTGTTCGACTCTACGGGCCACATGATATACAGTAGTGTTGATGATATTGTTATTCCGTTTTCAGGCGAACTTTTGAAAAGACTTCAAACAGGAGAAACGGAGATTTCTTACCGCGAAGGAGACTATGATGTGTATGCCCATCGAATGGATGATAAAGAAAAAACATTTTTTGCCATTGCTAAAGCAAACGATCTGTATGGAAAAGGAAAACTAACCTTTCTTGCGTGGCTCTTGGCCGGAGCGTTTATACTCGCTTTGCTTTTAGAGGTAGCGATAGCCATCTATCTATCAAAACAAATAACAGAGCCCATTACACAACTAAGTGTTGCTGTTAGTAACAAAAACATCAATGATCTGTCGCGTATTACAATACCCAAAACCAATGATGAGATTGCCTTGTTGGCCAGCAGCTTTAACGATATGTTAGGCAATGTTGAGAAATCGTATCAATACCAGAAAAATCTTATTCATCATATTTCGCACGAACTTAAAACACCCATTGCGGTTCTTATTTCGAATATTGAAAGGGTAATGACCGATCTCAACCGTGAAAATTTTAAAGATCATTTTGAGTTTCAGAAAAACGGGCTTATGCAGATGGCCTCCGTAATCACAACGCTGCTGGATATTTCAAAATTCGAAACGAATAGAGATCACCTTATAAAAGAACACCTGCGGGTGGATGAAATTGCTTTCGAAGTGTTTGATAGTTTGAAACAACTTAGCCCCCATGCACACTTCGAACTCGAAATTCATGAAAATATAAGGGACGTGGAAGAACTTGCTATTATGGGTCACAAGCGAATGCTTACCATTGCCTTTATAAACTTGTTCAAAAATGCAATTGAGTATTCCGAAAATCAAACCGTGAAAGTTGAAATCTCGGCCACAGAAGAATTGGTTTTTGTTAGCGTTAGCAACAGTGGAGCCACGCTTACCGCTACTGAGCAGGGGAAACTATTCGAATATTTCTTCCGGGGTGAAAATAGTCGTCAAAAAATTGGAATTGGTTTAGGATTGGTGATGGTAGATAAAATAGCTCAATTACATGAAGGCTCAATCCGTTACACTGTTTCAGCTCAAGGTAAAAACTCCTTTCAACTCAGTCTTAAAAAAAGTTAAGCTAATCTTTATTTGTCTTAAGGTAATCTTAAGGTTGCTGTATATAATGTTGCAGCGTGAAATTTATAGGCGCCTTCATTCTACTTCTTCTGTCATCTTATTTCTGCTTTGGTCAAAGCTCGCTTCAGCTTTCTTTGGCACAGGCGGATAGTCTTTTTCTTAGTCGTAATCTTTTACTCCTTGCCCAGCAATATAATGTTGATGCTCAGGATGCCTACATTCTTCAAGCTAAGGCATACCCAAATCCATTGGTTACTGCTGATATTAATGCTTATGATCCTGACAATAAGAAAATGTTTCATGCAGGGCAATCGGGACAAAAAGCATTTTCACTGGAACAATTAATTCTACTGGGTGGCAAACGGAAAACGGAAATAGATCTTGCCAAACAAAACAAACAAGTGGCACAGCTTGAGCTGGAAGACTTACTGCGAAATCTTCAGTATCAATTGCATTCAAGCTACTATACAATCTATCGCCAGATTAATACTTTGGATAAATATGCCCGACAGTTAGCATTGCTCGACACGTTGATCAATTCTTTTGAAATCCAGGCAAGCAAAGGAAATCTTCCCGCCAAGGATGTAATCAGATTAAAGTCTGTTTACTTCAAAATAAATAATGATAAATCGGCATTAGCCAGTGAATACTTTATCGAACAACAAAAAATTCAATTGCTACTTCAAATAAATGATTACCTCGCTCCCCAATTAAATGAAAGTCAATTTGAGCAACTCACATCAGTAACCAATTACGATGAGCTATTAACAACCGCGTTGGAGCAACGCCCCGATTTAAAACTCGCATATCAGGTAGAAGCTCTTGCACTGCTCAACCTTAAGTACCAAAAAAAGTTAGCCATACCGGACATGGCTATCAATTCTTCGTATGATCAGCGGGGCGGGGCATTCAATAATCAGGTGAATGTGGGGGTAAGTATTCCACTCCCCGTATGGAATCGTAATCGCGGAAATATTAAAGCCGCAGAATATGGTAGCAAAACAGCTGAATTGTATCAGCAACAAAAAGCAAGGGAAGTACAAACCGATGTGCTTGCGGCCTGGCAAACACTTACCTTAAGTGTTGCTGAATTTCGTAAAATCAAAAACTATTATTCTGATGACTTTGATCTTGTCTTTGAAGGCATCAATCGCAATTTTCAAAAGAGAAATATTTCCATTTTGGAGTTTGTAGATTTTTTCGAAGCCTACAATGAATCTCTTGGTGAATACGAACGAGTTAAAAACCATCTCGCTAACTCAGCCATGCAACTCAATTATGCCACGGCCTCTAAAATCTTCTAAAATGATAAAACACATTTTTCCGTACACCCTAACATCACTAAGTATCCTTTTGCTACTGGTGGGGTGCAAGAGTAAGCCACCTGAAGAAGATGAAATTGCTTTTTCCATTAGCGATACCATGATGGAACGTTGTGAATTTACCTCGGCCACCCGTCAGGATGTAAAGAACGAACTGAAGCTGTTTGGCAAAATAGCAGCCGACAATAATAAACAAGCTAGCATCTATCCTATTATGAGTGGTAACGTGCTAGAGATTCATGCTGAGTTAGGTGACTATGTTAAGCAAGGCCAAAAACTTGCCACCATGCGAAGCAGTGAGGTAGCCGATTTCCAGCGTCAATTATTAGATGCAAAAGCAGATTTAGCCTTGGCCGAAAAAAATGTACAAGTAGCCAAAGAATTATTTGAAGGAAAAATAAATTCAGAACGCGATGTAATTGCTGCCGAAAAGGAAACACTAAAAGCAAAAGCCGAGTTAGATCGCATTGAAGAAGTCTATCGGATTTATGGCTTACGTGAGGGCTCCCTCTTTAATATAACCGCACCCATTAGTGGATTTATTGTTTATAAAGACATTACTCAAAACGAACAGCTAAGAAGCGATAAAGCAGATATTATCTTTTCCATTGCACAAATAGACGAAGTGTGGGTATTGGCGAATGTGAATGAATCGGATATTTCAACTGTACTGGTTGGCTACGAAGCAGAAGTAAAAACAATCAGCTATCCCAAAAAAATATTTTCCGGTAAAGTGGATCGCATTTTTAATGCGATCGATCCTGCCACTAAAGCAATGAAAATTCTGGTTAAAATAACCAATCCTGATCTGCTCTTAAAACCAGAAATGAATGCTACCATCACTCTTAAATATTCAGAAAATAAAAAGCTGATAGCCGTTCCCTCTTCATCAATCATTTTTGATAAAAGTAAAAACTGGGTTATGGTGTTTAAAAGCCGCACACACATTGAAACCCGGCAAGTTGAGGTTTACAGGCAATTGGATGATGTCACTTACATTCTTTCCGGGTTGGAAGAAAATGAGAAAGTGATTTCAAAAAGTGGTCTGATGATTTATGATGCTCTGAACGACTAACTGGAAGGAATCTTTATGAATAAGTTCATCCGCTCAATCATTTCCTTCTCGTTAAAAAACAAACTCTTTACCTTTTTTTGGGTAGGTGTTTTAACTATTGCTGGCTGGATAAGTTTTGTCAATATTCCAATAGAAGCATTTCCTGATGTAACAAACACACAAATAATTATTGTTACTGAATGGAATGGCCGAAGTGCCGAAGAAGTAGAACGGTTTGTTACTACGCCTATTGAAATTGCCATGAACTCGGTGCAAAGCAAAACCAATGTGCGTAGCATTACTATGTTTGGGCTTTCCGTAATCAAAATAATTTTTGATGATAATGTGGAAGATTTTTTTGCCCGTCAGCAAGTAAACAATCAATTGCGAAATGTAAGATTACCTGAAGAAGTAGAGCCTGACGTGCAACCACCTTACGGACCTACAGGTGAGATCTATCGCTATGTATTAAAAAGTCCCACGCGCGATACACGCGAATTATTAACAATACAAAACTGGGTAATTGATAGGCAACTACGCGCTGTGCCAGGCATTGCCGATGTGGTAGCCTTTGGTGGCCAGGAAAAAATTTATGAGATCTCGGTAGATCCCATTAAACTTCAGAAGTACGATCTTACTCCCCTTGCGCTATACGAAGCTGTATCGAAAGCAAACCTGAATGTGGGGGGCGATGTAATTGAAAAAAACGGGCAAGCTTATGTAGTGCGTGGTCTTGGTCTTCTGAACTCAATTAAAGATATCGAAAACACAATTGTTGACAGTTACAACGGCAATCCTGTGCTTGTTAAAAATGTAGCCGCTGTTATTGAGTCTAATGCACCACGAGTAGGGCAGGTAGGCTTAAATGAAAATGATGATGTGGTTGAAGGAATTGTGGTGATGCGCAAAGGAGAAAACCCAAGTGAAGTATTAGCGCGATTAAAAAGCAAGATTTCTGAAATCAATGAAAACGTACTTCCCCACGATGTAAAAATGGAAGTCTTTTATGATCGGGATAACCTGATGAGATACTGCACTCACACGGTAATGGGCAATCTTACCGAAGGCATTTTGTTTGTGACCGTTGTCGTTTTGCTTTTTATGGCAAGCTGGCGCACCACCGTAATTGTGTCCATCATCATTCCCTTGTCTCTCCTCTTTGCTTTCTTATGCCTTAAACTAAAAGGCATGAGCGCCAATTTGCTTTCCCTTGGTGCCGTTGACTTTGGGATTATCATTGATGGCGCTGTGGTGATGGTGGAGGGATTGTTTGTTGCACTCGACCATCACGCACAAAAGAATGGGATGGAACGGTTTAATAAACTTTCCAAATTAGGACTGATCAAAAAAACAGGAACCGGATTGGGCAAAGCTGTCTTCTTTTCAAAACTGATCATCATTTCGGCACTGTTACCCATTTTTGCTTTTCAAAAAGTAGAAGGCAAAATGTTCTCGCCACTTGCCTACACGTTGGGCTTTGCTTTGTTGGGGGCTTTAATTTTTACCCTCACATTGGTGCCCGTTTTAGTTTCTATTCTCCTTAAGAAAAATGTGTACGAAAAACACAATCCAATTGTGGATTTTTTTAATCGAATTGTAGAGAAGGGATTTATTAGAACATTTAAGTTTAAAACAGCCAGTGTTATTATCTCATTTATCATTCTGGGGATATCTCTCTTTTCAACAAAATGGATGGGCACTGAATTTTTACCTCAACTCAACGAAGGGGCTCTGTGGGTAGAAGCCAAACTGCCCATGAGTTCCTCTCTTACCGAAACCATAAAAACTGTTTCTCTGTTGAGAAAAGAACTGCAACAGTTTCCTGAAGTTAATGGGGTGCTTTCTCAAACCGGGCGCAGCAATGATGGAACTGACCCCAGTGGTTTTTACTACGTGCAAATGCAGGTAAACCTAAAACCGAAAGCAGAATGGGAGCGCCCTATTTCAATGGATGGTTTGGTTGAGGAAATGGATAAGGAGTTGAAAAAATATCAAGGTATTGTTTACAACTATTCGCAACCTATTATCGACAACGTTGCAGAATCCGTGGCCGGGATCAATGCCTCAAACGCTGTTAAAATTTATGGCGATGATTTGAATAGGCTAGATGAGATTGCCAATCAGGTAATTGAAAAAATTAAAGATGTGCGCGGCATTAAGGATGTTGGCATTCTACGTAATCTGGGCCAGCCCGAAATAAGTGTAGTGTTGGATGAAGAGCGAATGGCAATCTACGGAGTGCAAAAAGCAGAAGCACAAAGCACTATTGAAATGGCGATTGGCGGCAAAACAGCCACTGAAAAGTTTGAAGGTGATCGCAAGTTTGATATTCGAATCCGCTATCAGCAAGATTATCGCAAGGACGAAGAGGATATCATGCGCATTATGGTGCCCACCCTTCGTGGGGATAAGATTCCTTTGCAGGAAATTGCTAGCATTCAAAAAACCACTGGCCCCGCGTTTATTTATCGGGATAACACAAAACGTTTTATTGGTGTAAAGTTTTCAGTGCGCGAACGCGATTTGGGAAGCACCATAGCCGAAGCGCAAGCAAACGTAACAAAAAATATAAAACTCCCCTCTGGTTACTCCATTGGCTGGACGGGTGAATTTGAAAATCAGGTGCGCGCCACAAAACGATTAGGGCAAGTTGTGCCCATCAGTTTAATCTTAATCTTCGTGCTGTTGTTTATCTTGTTTGGCAATATTCAGGATGCATCACTCGTGCTAGCCAATGTGCCCTTTGCATTGATCGGTGGAATTTTTGCTCTTCACCTTACGGGAATGAACTTCGGAATTTCTGCTGGTGTGGGGTTCATTGCCTTATTCGGAATTTGTATTCAAAACGGAGTGATCCTGATTTCAGAATTTCATAACAATTTAAGAACGCGACTCTCTCTAATTCCATCGATTACCGAGGCTGTGAAAATAAGAACTCGCCCGGTTATTATGACTGCACTAATGGCCGCTATCGGCCTAATGCCTGCCGCGCTTTCAACGGGTATTGGCTCCGAGTCTCAAAAACCATTAGCAATTGTAATTATTGGTGGCCTGGTAACTGCAACTGCATTTACATTGCTCATCTTTCCCATCTTTTACTATTGGGCCGTTCGCAAAAAGCATGTGAATATTTAACGAGTGCTTTAAAACTGAAGCAGCAAATATTTTGCAAACGCATACAACCCTAATACAAGAAGGGTAACACCCGGTACCAACTTTACATACCGATTGTCTTTTATATACGGAGAAAGTCGTTTGGCTAAAAAAATAAAAAGAAATAATAGCGCCAATACACCTATGGATGTGCCAAACACATAGCTATGCAGCAAAACAGGTGTTGACAAATCAATCCACCCTTGCGCTTTCAAATAGGCCGTTATCCCAATCCAAAAAGGAATTGCCATCGGATTTAAAATACTTAGGACGATCCCTCTTCGAAAACCACTCGCATTGAATCGAACTGAGAAATCACTGGGCTTACGCGCTGACCATAGGGTAAACCCTCCAATTACAGTCATCACCACCGCTGTAATCAATTGAAAATTCTCTACAATCAATGGAGAAGATGTTACCCAATCTTCAAAAACAACTGCAATCCACGCATAGGGATACTCAATGATAGCAACTGCTAACGTAAATCGAAGTGCGATTTTAATTTTGTGCTCCAACCCCAATTGAAGAACTGCAAGATTTAATGTACCTGGGGGAATTGAACCTAAAAAGCTGAAAATGAAACCCGCTAAGAAAACTTGAAGTAGCATAATGAATCAGGAACTTAATTTCTTGAAATGGTAATAAATTTTTTTCCCTTCTTGAAACGAAAGATAAGGAACTCCTCGTTCATGGTTCTCTCTACTAACCCGATACATATTTTGCCAGTACACTATAAGGGCCCTCACACCTGCAAATAACGATGACCCAGGTTGATAAATGTGTGATGGCTCCGCACCGCATCCATTTAGTTCCATTATTTTAATATCTCCGTTCTCCAAATCTTCAACTGATTTACATCGGATATCAAATCGTCCAAAATAAAATCCCTCTATTTGCTTGCTGATGGAGTCAAAGGTGTTTATTAGTTTGGGTGTAATTAAATGATTCTTATTCAAGAACATCGTTCCCAAACAATGATTGCCAATGGAAACCAGCTCAAGTCTTTCGTTAACAGAAAGTACTTCGGTCAAGCGATCTGCATACTTCTGCTTTAACCTATTCCAATGAATTTTAGCACGATCCTTTTCTAAGATCAATTCCTGAATTGTTTTTTTACCATCTCCGGTTACAGACAAAAATTCTTTTCCGGTGATTGAGTTTACAAATCCATTAGCCTGCGAAGGGAAACGAGTATAAAATATTCCAAACTCCAGGGGTGAGTCAATGAATTCCTGAATCAGGAAATCTATCTTTATTTCGGAAAGATACTTTTCAACATCCACTTCATTATAAATTCTGCGCACCATCCAGCCGCGCTCGCCCAAGTCTGGTTTAAAAATTACCGGAAAAGAAAAACTATGCCGCTTCAATAAATCAAGAACTTGCTGCGATGATGATGGCAATTTTACTAAAACAGTTTTTGGTTTTACCGAATCAGGTATTCGTCTTAAGATATCATACTTCGATTCGCCCATCATACCGCCCGTAAGAATAGACGGATTGGAAGCTGAAAAATAAAATAGTGACCGTTCTTTCAGCGCATACCAAGCCCACATAAAAAATATTGGCGCCTGGATAATCCCAAAAGGCCAATACTCCCAATGCGTGAGCTTAATAAAGAAATTACTGCGAAAGATTTTTTGCACGAAGATTCAGATGCGCAAAAGTAAGAAAGAATTAGTGCGAAGTTACTTCGGCTTCCTTATAGCGTAAGGTGGAAACAGCAACTCCGAAATCGGAAGGCAGTTTTACGTAGTCTGCTACTTCACGAATGCCTATTTTCATAATCGCCATGTGGTGAACACTGTGTTCAATATTATAAGTGAGCTCACGCAAATAATTTGTTTCAATCGTTACACAAGTCTCACTAGCGGGTTCATAACCAACTTCTAGTTTTAATGGCTTGTCTTCTTGATTTGCATTAACAAACTCCTGAATTTGGCTAATGGTATGCAAGGCAATGAGCTTATCATTTTCCATTGCTTTGTTATGAATGCGCTTGTCGTAGTTAACCACACCTAGTTCACACCCTTGTTCAAGACAAATGAAAAACTCAAGTGTATGCCGAAGGTGTTGCCCAATGGTGGAGTTGCTTAAAGCTTTTGAGGGCTTTCGAAAATCTTCATCTGTTAGTTGGTGCACAATGTCTGCTAATTGCGACAGGATTGTTGTGCCCGCTTTAAAAAGTTGTGTCATACGTTAAATCAAACTTAAGCCGCTGCAAAGATAACCATTTGCTTAGCTCATTTACGAAAATGGTCGAGTAAAGGATTTATTGAACAAATTTCTTCCAGTTTTGGTCGGCTTTTGCTTTTAGTGGTGCCTCATTTTTATTCCAATCTTTCAGCGTGTTCGTTCCCCAGAAGTTGTAAAACAGATTCAATTTGCCGTTTACAATTTTATACGTCTCGGGGTCTATCTTCACTTTCTCACCCGTTTCTCCCATCGCGTAAGCACACCAGCCACCGTAGGCTGGCTCATATTTATCAGGGTTTGTTTTAAATTTCTCAAGGTTAGAGGAGTTAGCAAATAGGTAGGTTACCCCTTTGTGGGTGATTTTAAATTCGTTCTTTCCTTCAACGGGCTTGCTATCGAAATAACTTACCGGATCATAGCCTTCAATAGCAACCGTCTTTTTTAAATTAAACTGTGCTGTGCGCACATCGTTTGACTGAGCAAGAACAAGCGAGGAACAAAATAATAAGAGAATGGGTAACAGTTTCATAGTCTTACTAACGATGAAAGCATGAAGATCGGTTTTACTAAATGCCAGTAATGTCGCGCGGATTGCAAAAGCAGTTAATCAGCCAAAATATCTCGAACGTATTCCCATACAAGCTCGGCTTCATAGCCTTTGCCAATTACAAAGCGCGCTATCTTATCACGTTTCTTAAATGGGTTTGATTCCGTGGATTCACTTGCTTTCTTTTTTATGAGAGCTTTTAAGGTTTTGGAATAATCTGCAGATTCTATTTCGTTCAACCCACGCTGGATACAATTTTTTGTAAGCCCCAGCGCTTTCAATTCATGTTTGATTTTTATACGTCCCCATTTCTTAATCCGAAATTTTCCACCCGCATACGCTTTTGCAAATCGTTCTTCATTTAGAAAACCATCGGTAATTAGTTGTGAGATGATCTCATCCACTTGCGTGGAATAAAGACCATAATCATAAAGTTTGTTTTTTACTTCTTTGTGCGAGCGCTCCTGATAAGCGCAGTAGCGTTGAATTCTTGCCAGTGACTCAGCAGGACTGTATTTTTTCTTGATCCTCGATTCTTGATCCTGGTTACTGAACATGATCAAATATCCGAAGCTATTTCCCCGGAATCAAGCATCCAGTATCCAGTATCTACTTAAGCAATCCCTTATTTCGTAGGATGCTTGTTAAAAACTTCCGCTCGTTTTCGGTATTGAAAATTTTAAAAGGCAAATGAATGAGTTGAGCTTTATTTACAAACAGCAAAAAATAATCTTTACCCACTTGGGCGCGTTTGATTTGATCCCACTTCATGGGCATGCCTTCGCGGGCATTAAGTTTCATCACAATCTGCTGACTTGTTATTTCGTAGGAGAATCGCTCGAACAACATCTTGCCTTGTTCTAATTGAGTAACTCCATAAAACTGAATCCACCAAAAAAGTAAATACAAGGCGGCACCAATTCCTGCTCCTATGAACCACCAGATACTGGGAATCCAAACATAGCCCAGGCAAATAGCCACTACAATAAGACTTACCCACCATTGTTGTAGCAGTATGGCCTTTAGCGCCATTTTTATATAATCCTTCTTTTCTAGCCTGTAATTGCGTGTTTTAACGATCATAAAAACCTACGTTCTAATTTTAAGGAGGGCAAAAATAGGGCAGATTTGTGGGATTTTCTAATCATAAAAGTTAGCCATAGATCATCTATTGACCAATATTTCAAAATTTCGTTACGACTATATTTTTGGAGTCTTTAGTATAATGCAACAAGTAGTATTGGCCATTTCTATAAAACACTGTTTCAGTAACAATCTTATCCGAGTATCGATTCGTAAAATCTTGAATTCTATCAAACTCATTTTTTTCAATCTTGCCTTGTAGATGTGAAAAATTTTCTTGTTTAAGTTTTGTTTTGAAAAAAACTGATTTAGTCCATGTGTTTTTCAAATAACCCGAATATGTTGGATTATTCGGAATTTGCACATTCATCCCACCTATTGGTACTGATGTCCCCCCTGAATAATTAGGAGCCCCGCCACTTGCCATTTGCTTTTCCTCAAAAGAACCAATTGTAACCTCATAGCAATTCTCTGGCTGCTCGCTTAAATTAACTGAAATTGACATTTCTGATTTTATCATTTTCTTAAGAAGTGATTTAGTACTTGTTAACTCCTCACAGATTAGGTTTTTTATAGTAAATCAATTGTGCTTTGCACCAAGTCTTAAAACACCAATTTTATCAAATTGAATTACTTTATCCATTGACATATTCCATATTTGGAAGCTTGCCTTCCATAAAAAGGGTTTAATTCTTTCGATGATTAAATCTCTTTCCAACTGTTCAGAGTTTGTTCGTCCGTTAATAAATATTATTGCGTTACTGTTCAGATGAGTATTAACGAGATTATCTATTACCTTGAATTTTATCTCGATGTTAGTACCAAAATGTACCCAGTCATTATCCCAAGTTACCGATGAACTTAAGTGCGATGCTGCATTATACATTTGTCTTGAATCCAATTGTTTACTTTATGGCTAAAGTCAAAGAAAAATACGAGATAAATAATCAGTGAATCTGCGTTTCTTATTCTGAAAGTAGCAATTTACTTCTCCACCTTCAAACTTAAATCCAAACTCTTTACAGAGTGAGTTAGTGCTCCTACCGAAATATAATCTACTCCACACTCAGCAACAGACCTTAACGTTGTTTCTGTAATACCTCCGCTCGCTTCGGTCTTAAATTTACCACTGATCAATTTCACTGCTTGCTTCATTTCTTGCACACTCATGTTGTCAAGCATAATCACATCTACTCCACCCACGTGCAGCACTTCTTCTACTTCTGCAAGAGTGCGTGTTTCCACTTCAATCTTTAAATCTTTTTTATTTTCAGCAAGATATCTTTTAATATTTTCAATTGCAGCACGAATGCCTCCTGCCATGTCAGTGTGATTGTCTTTCAGCATTACCATATCATACAACGCATACCGATGATTCTTACCTCCACCAATAGCTACGGCCCACTTTTCCATCAAACGAAAGTTGGGAGTAGTCTTGCGTGTGTCCATCAGTTGCGCACCAGTTCCTTCAATGAGTTTACAAAGTTGGTTAGTGTAAGTCGCAATACCGCTCATACGTTGCATGCAATTCAACACAAGGCGCTCTGCTGACAAAATGGATCGTGCAGAGCCTTCAACAACAAAAGCTATTTCTCCTTTTTGAATAGTGTCGCCTTCCTTTTTATAAAAAGTAATTTGCAAAGCAGGATCAACTTCATGGAAAATTTTTTGTGCTATGGTAAGTCCGGCAATGATACCATCATCTTTAACCAGCAAGTGCGCTTTACTTTTTTTTGATGCTGGAATTGACCCTAACGTAGAGTGATCGCCTTCACCGAGATCTTCGGCCAGCGCTTGTTGTATAAAATGATGAATGGCTTGTTCCGTTAGATAGGCAGGTTGCATCACTCCTTCACAAAACTGATTTCGTGAATTAAGTAAACGTTGGCTGCTTGCTTTACGCGGATGAGCACATTGAACTGATCTTTGTTGCTCTTATAATTACCGATCGCATATTGCAATCCGTTTTTAGAGGAACCTGTATGCTCAATCGTAAAATCTGAAACCGGATACTTCTTAAAAAAATCGCGCAACACAAACTCTGCCTGTGCTTTGCTATAGGTATTTACTTCACCTTCCAGGTTAATATCCACAGATTGATTGAGGTGTTTTACCATTTCCTTGGCATTCCCAGCCTTCAATGCATCCTTCATCGGTGAAAAGATATCCGCCTGAGCGGATGCAAGACTCGCGATTAGTGCAAAAACGACCGTAAAAACCCACATTTTGCTCTTCATAGTGTTATGCATTAGACCAAAATTATGCCATTAATACGGGAACCAAAAATTAGTAATTGATCTTTGTGTAAACTAACATTTGTTTTCTTAATGATGCCCGAGAACAATCTTAAAAAAAGGGCAATTGCGATAAATCACCCATATATTTGACCTCTCAAATTCAAAAAATTTATCTATGAATAAGAAAGTGTTGTTAATGATATTAGATGGTTGGGGCATTGCCAAAAACTTGAAAGTTTCTGCAATCGACCATGCCAAGACTCCCTATATAAACTCTTTATACAAAAAGTATCCCCACAGTAAACTGGAAGCATCTGGATTAGCTGTTGGTTTGCCTGCGGGGCAGATGGGTAATTCTGAAGTTGGCCACATGAACATTGGAGCCGGCCGTGTGGTATATCAGGATTTGGTGCGCGTGAATAAAGCAGTTGAAGAAAAAGAATTAGATACCAATCCGGTTTTACTCGAAGCGTTGGAATACGCGAAGAAGAACAATAAATCAATTCACTTGATTGGACTTCTATCGGATGGTGGGGTTCATTCTCATATCGATCATTTGAAAGGACTTTGCACCATTGCGAATAATCACAAACTCAAAAATGTTTTTATCCATGCCTTTATGGATGGTCGCGATACCGATCCTAAAGGGGGCAAAGAATATTTAACTGATTTAAAAAATCACCTTACTAAAACTACCGGGCAAATCGCGAGCGTAGTAGGTCGTTACTATGCAATGGATCGCGATAAGCGCTGGGAACGGGTAAAGCTTGCCTATGATGCCATGGTACACGGCACCGGAGAAAAAACGACTGATGTAATACATTCTGTTGAGCAATCTTATGAAGCAGGAGTAACGGATGAATTTATAAAACCAATTATTGCGGTTGATGGAAATAACAATCCTCTTGCAACCATACAAGAAGGTGATGTGGTGCTATGTTTTAACTTTCGTACGGATAGGGGTCGTGAAATTACCATGGCACTTACCCAACAAGATTTTCATGAGCAAAACATGTATAAGCTCAACCTATATTATGTTACGCTTACAAACTACGATGATTCATTCAAGGGAGTACATGTAATTTTTGATAAGGATAATCTTGAAAACACCTTAGGTGAGATTGTTTCTAAAGCGGGCAAAAAACAAATCCGCATTGCAGAAACCGAAAAATATCCCCATGTTACTTTCTTCTTTTCTGGTGGGCGCGAAGAGGTATTTCCTGGCGAATCACGATTGATGTGTCCATCGCCTAAAGTTGCAACCTACGATCTTCAACCTGAAATGAGTGCGCGTGATATTCGTGATAAAATCATTCCTGAGCTAGAAAAAAAATCGGCCGACTTCATTTGTTTAAACTTCGCTAACCCAGACATGGTAGGTCATACCGGTGTTTTCGAAGCCGCTGTTAAAGCCTGCGAAACAGTTGATCAATGCAACGAAGCCGTTACTGAAGTAGCTCGTAAAAATGGGTATGCTGTTATCATCATTGCCGATCATGGTAATGCCGATAAAATGATCAACGAAGATGGCACGCCTAACACAGCTCACACCACTAATTTGGTTCCTTGCATTCTTGTTGATGATGACTATAAAGGAAAACTTAAAGACGGTAAGCTTGGCGATCTCGCTCCAACCATTCTTACGTTAATGGGTGTTCCAATCCCTAAAGAAATGACAGGCACTGTATTGATTGATAAGGAATGATAGTTCGCTGCGCTCTGTTTTTTTATTACTCTTATTCTGTTGGCTGCCTGCAACAAGCAGAATGAAACCTATGACAAAGTATATTTTGATTTTGATAGTTTGATTAATGTGCAGGTAAATGTGCTTGCCAATGCAAAATCAACTCTTACCAAATCAGTATCGCTGGATGGAAAAATTGATCAATCCTCACATGCGACTGACAGTACATTAGTTGCTCAGGAGTTAGACGTTTTCCGTCAGCTTGATTTGATCAATAAACCTCTTTATAGGAATACGTACGAAATCACCGATGGAGAAAAAGATACTCAAAGCAATTTGAGCGTAAGAAGATACAAAGCAAAAACTCCAGCCCCTATTGCTTTTGTCACCTTCTATTATCACAAGGATTTTAAGCAAATCAAAAAAATTGAATCGGTGTATCAGGAAACCAATTCGCTGTACGCAACCAAGCGCCAATTGCAATTAGAGTTCGATGATTCAAGCGGAACCATGTTGTTAAGCAAGTATAAAATGACTGGCTCACAAAAAATGATTTTAAGTGACTCAGTTAAGTTTACAATTGAGGCCTCATTTACACCGGCTTATTAAATAATTAGTCCTTAGACAAACCATGGCAAAACGAAGAGGATTAGAGGAAGGTGAAAAACGCCCGCTCAATAAATCAGGATTAAAAAAATTACTTGGGGTTTTTCGCTTTGTGTTACCACATAAGTGGCCGTTCATTCTTGGATTGGTTGCGCTAGCCCTTTCCAGCGGAACACTGTTGGCATTTCCTTACTTCGCGGGCAAGTTGTTAGATGTTGCGCAAGGGAAAAAGGATTTTTTCTTTACCAGCATTAATCAAATTGCTCTCGCGCTAATTGCCATCTTATTAGTTCAAGGTGTGTTTTCATTTATCCGTGTGTATACATTCACCTTTGTAAGTGAACGAACACTTGCTGATTTGCGCCAGCACATTTATACCAAAATTGTTTGGCTGCCTCTTTCATTTTTTGACAGCCGCAGAACCGGTGAGCTAATTAGCAGAATAACTTCAGATGTAGGTACACTCTACGATACGTTTACGTTTACCCTTGCCGAGTTGCTTCGCCAAGTGTTGATTCTTTTGATTGGTATTCCGGTTATCTTTTTCCTTTATCCAAAGCTTACCATCTTCATGTTGCTCACCTTTCCGGTATTGGTGCTTGCTGCATTATTCTTTGGTAAATTCATCCGGAAGCTTTCTAAAAAAACTCAGGATCAGTTGGCCAGTTCAAATGTGATTGTTGAAGAGACTTTACAATCCATTGCTGTAGTAAAATCATTTACGAATGAGTTGTTTGAAGTATTCCGCTACAAAAAGTCGTTGGACGAAGTTGTAAAAACGGCTATTCATGCTGCACGCTATCGCGGAGTGTTCATTTCATTTACTATTGTCGCATTGTTCGGTGGTATTGTTGCTGTTAGTTGGTATGGAGCTTCTCTGGTACAAGCCAAAGAAGCTGAGGTTGGCGAGCTTTTCTCTTTTGTTCTCTACACAGCTTTTATTGGCGGATCTATTGCAGGGCTGGGGGATATATTCAGTCAGTTACAACGTTCAATCGGTGCGTCAGAACGTATTTTAGAAATTCTGAATCAACCCGATGAGCAACCTTCAACATCCAATGAACTTAAATTAACTGGCCATATCCAATTTGATAACGTATCATTTTCATATCCCACCCGTCAGGATGTTGAGGTACTGAAGGGCATAAGCTTTAAAATTAAGCCTGGTCAAAAAATAGCGTTAGTGGGTCCTAGTGGTTCAGGTAAATCAACTATCATTAATTTGCTCATGCGTTTTTATCCTGTTCAATCAGGATCAATTTCGGTGGATCAAAAATTGAATGAGGAATATAATCTAACCGACTACAGGAAGAACATTGGTATCGTACCTCAAGAAGTGATTCTTTTTGGAGGTAGTATAAAAGAGAATATTGCCTACGGCAAACCGGGTGCCACTGAGCACGAAATAATGGAGGCAGCAAAAAAGGCAAATGCCTGGGAGTTCATTGACAGCTTTCCAGAGAAGCTCGAAACCCTTGTTGGTGATCGGGGTGTAAAACTTTCTGGTGGACAACGCCAACGGGTGGCTATTGCTCGCGCCATCTTAAAAGATCCAGCGATTCTTATCCTCGATGAGGCGACTAGCTCATTAGATGCCTTATCTGAGCAATTAGTGCAGCAAGCGCTTGAAATGCTGATGGAGAATAGAACAACGCTGGTCATTGCCCATCGACTGAGTACAATTCGTAAGGTGGATAAAATACTGGTAATTAAAGATGGTCATATAGCTGAATCAGGATCGCACGAGGAATTATCATCCCTTCCTGATGGTATTTATAACAACCTGTTAAAACTTCAGGTAGAATTGCGGTGAGTAGCACTCGCACTTAGGTTCTCCCTAAATGATATGCCTAAACGGTTTCTTTTTCAAGCCTTTCTGCATTAAGCCTAAGTCATTGTATTTTGAATAAAATTAATTTGTAGCTTTGGCGCTAATGAGCGCTGATTTTTGTGCCGGTATAGGCCTTAATCGCTATCTTTTTTACCCAAAAACCCTAGAAAACGAGCATGTTGGCATTCTCAGTGTTTGGTATGGATCTCAGCGATGAGACCTTTCTTTTTGGAATTTTTGGGGCTATAATCTTCGTGTTTCTGCTCTTGGACTTGGGAATCTTTAACAAGACGGCTCATAAGATTTCTACCAAATCAGCTCTCTATCAATCCATTTTCTGGGTATTTGTAAGTACCGTTTTTGGCTATCTAATCTATGCACTAGATAAGGAAAGTGGTGGTGCTGACGGAGCGCTAGAATACTTCTCAGCCTACCTTACAGAATATGCACTTTCTGTAGATAACATCTTTGTAATCCTCCTTATTCTTAAATTCTTTAAAGTAAAAGAAGAGTATTTTCACAAAATACTTTTTTGGGGAATTTTAGGGGCTGTATTTTTCAGGGGCTTTTTCATTTTTGTTGGCGCCATCCTAATCCACGAATTCCATTGGATACTGTACATCTTTGGTGTATTCCTTATTTATTCTGGTATAAAAATCTATTTCGAAGACAGTGATGAAAAAATAGATCCTGAAAAAAATCCTATTCTTAAATTCTGTAGAAAGTATTTGCCAATTACACAAGATGAAATGGGTGGCAAGTTTGTGGCTCGTGTAGATGGAAAGTTAATGTTTACTCCTCTTTTTCTGGTGATTGTCTTAATTGAAACAACCGATCTGATTTTTGCGGTTGACTCCATTCCTGCTGCGTTTGCCATTACCACCAATGAGTTTATAATTTATACTTCCAATATTTTTGCAGTGATGGGCTTGCGTGCCATGTTCTTTCTCTTGTCTGGTATTATTGATAAGTTTTACCTACTCCAAAAGGGATTGTCTATTATTCTTTTCTTTATCGGAGCAAAAATGTTGTTGGAAATTGGCCAAGGTAGTGACTACCTGCCAGACGTGCTTACCAACATGCCTCCTACAGTGTCTTTCGTGATAATCCTTATCACCCTTACTATGTCAATTGTTTTCTCTGTTCTTATTCCCCGAAAGGAAAAGGAATTGGATGATGAGACAGAAAATTAATCTTATCTGAATCAGGCTACTTCTGCAAAGAAATTGGTTGGCAAGATTTTCATTAGGATGGGTAGTGTGAGAAACCGTTGTGGCAACGAGATAATTACAAAAGTTGGAATTGTCTTTATTGCTATTATCAATAATTCTTGCATTCGCTCCTTTTCCTCTTCTGTTAATTCATGAGCCCTAACTTTTTTAAGTAAGTCCATCAACTCACTACTATCCTGCACTTCTTTAAGCAGGCGGTTCTTATTTGCTCCCGTAGCTTTACTCATACGTTCAATGAACTGTTCACTTAACTGGTTATAGTCTTGCTTATTCTGTAGATAGTTTAGTTTATCCCAATATTCAAGAACAAACCCTTCTATTGCCAGTAGACTATTTTCAAGATCATCTTCAGTAAAGCCCAGATAGCTGCATAAGTGCTTTAAAAAACCCAGTTCTGATTCTTCTACTAATTTATCAGCCCAAATAGTAAGGATAGCAATCTCTAAAAAATACTTTTTAAGAATCCATGAATTATTTGTTGGGAGATTGATCTCTTCAAGGCTTATTCCCTCCTCGAAAATCTTCTTAGCCTCACGCTTCTTATCTTGTGGTAAATCGGTGCTTTGAAGAAAGAACTCTAAAAGTCTTCGTTCCTCAGGTTCAATTTTAGAATTTGAATGAGCCGCACAAGCAATTATCTTTATTACTGAAAAGCGAAGTTCTTCTCGTTCATACTTAAAAAAATCAGAAACAATACGATCGGCATTTGTGTGTATCCATTGCCCAAAAATAAAGATGTCTAAAAACAGAAGGCTGTTATGAAAAAACTGAACCCAAAAGTTTGTATCAAACTCACCTGTATAATCAATCCTTTTATCTAGAATTTTTTCAGCAAGCTCGAGGGATGTTTTTCTTTTTCCAAAGAATGTTTTGGAGGGGGTAGCTAGTTCAGGAAAAATATTGTTGTAAAAATTACCAATGTTCTCGAGTGTTTTTACAATCACCTTCGAAAGATCATCGGGTGTTTTAATTGGTTTATCGTAAAAAAGAAGTGAGCTGCTAATTAAACTCTCTGCCAATAAGATTTTCATTCTGTCCTTCTCATTCCAATAATCAGAATTGGGGATATCATAGGTGCCAACGGGTTGACCATACATAAGCCCACTGGGTTGAATGATGCTGTATAACGAATGCTCAGGATGAGAAGAATGTTTGCGCTCTTCTGTAATATCTTTCAACAATTCCTTGCGAAAATCAAGGTACTCTTTAAGCCAGCCTGCTTCTCCCGGGTTCATGGACATTAGGTTCAAATAAAAGGGAAGAAAAATACGGTTTTTTTTTTAGCGAAACTACTCGCTGTGTTTCCATCCTTTCTTTTCAATCGCTCGAAAAGAGTCCTCCACTTTTTTTTGAAGATTTCGCTTGAAGGCTTCCAATTTTTTTGCAATGACTTTGTTCTCCGTGCCTAAAATCTGAGCCGACAGAATGCCAGCATTCTTTGCTCCATTCAATGCAACAGTTGCAACTGGCACCCCTGATGGCATCTGTAAAATGGATAATATTGAATCCCACCCATCAATAGAATTTGAGGACTTTATAGGAACCCCAATAACGGGTAAAGAAGTAAACGATGCTACCATACCAGGAAGATGAGCGGCTCCACCTGCCCCTGCAATGATCACCTTCAACCCTCTTGATCGTGCTGAGGCTGCATAATCAGCCATGCGCTGCGGAGTTCTATGAGCCGAAACCACAGTTAGTTCAAATGGAATATTCAACTCCTCTAAAAACTCAGCAGCTTCTTTCATTATTTTTAAATCAGACTGACTGCCCATGATAATGCCTACTACTGGTTTACTCATGCCTTTACTTTAAGAGTGTGTTTTACAAAGTTGGCTTTCTTTTTCAAATTATCCAGATCAGCATCAACCACCGTAACATGTCCCATCTTACGAAACGGTTTGGTTATTTTTTTTCCGTATAAATGAACATGAGCACCCGAAATCTCCATAACCTTCTCCAACCCTTCATATTGGGCCAGTCCTGTAAATCCATCCTCACCCAATAGATTTATCATGGCACTTGGACTTGTAAGTGTGGTTTCGCCTGGTGATAAATTTAAAATAGCACGTAAGTGTTGCTCATATTGAGAAGTAACGTTGCCTTCAATAGTTTGATGTCCGCTGTTGTGTGGTCGCGGAGCTATTTCATTTACTAAAACAGTTTGATCTTTTGTTACAAACATTTCAACGGCCAGCAATCCAACCATGTCAAGCTTTTCAATTACTTCTTTCGCAATGCGGTCTGCTTCAACAGCAATAGATTGCTTGAGTCGTGCAGGTGAAAAAAGATATTCAACTAAGTTCGCTTCCGGATGAAAAATCATTTCAACAGCCGGGTAAGAAGAAATTTCTCCGCGCTCATTACGCGAAACAATTACTGCAATCTCCTTTTCAAAATCGATTAGCTTCTCCAACAATCCAGGTGTATCAAATGCTTTCGAAAGATCTTTTGAGCTTCTTAACATTTGGACTCCCCTTCCATCATAGCCTTCCTTTCCAAGTTTGTTTACAGCAGGAAAGAAATCTTTATTGGCCTCTACTTCGTTTCGATCGTTAACCAATATAAACTCAGCAGTAGGTATTTGATGTTTGATAAAAAATTCCTTTTGCTTTCGCTTGTCTTGTATCAGTTCGATAATGTGTGGTTGAGGGAAAACTTTCTTGCCCGCTTTAACCAACTCAGCAAGTGCTTGAGTATTTACATTTTCTATTTCGATGGTAAGTAAATCGCAAGCACTACCAAAATCTAACACTGTTTGGTAATCCGTTAATTTACCTTGGGTAAAGGGAGCAAGCAGGGAGCAGGGAGCCTGGGCATCTGGATCTAACACCTTGAAATTTATATTTAAATCAATGCCTGCTTGAATAAGCATGCGCCCCAGCTGACCGCCTCCTAAAATACCTACCGTATAATTCTGATAAAATGTATTCGCCATGGGCGCACCCCAATATTATTCAATCCCAAAAATACTTCTTTGCGATTAATAATCGACCATTGATTTGGCCCTAGCGACCACATCATTAAACTCGATTCGGGAGCTTTTGATAGTATACAACAACAATCGAACTTCCTTTATATGAACATTTCCATCAGCCTCGGCCATTTTATAGAGATGGGCAAATGCGTTAAGTTTTTCATCATCGGAACATGAATTCAGTAGATCGACACCAGTAATATAAATGTCCTTCCCTTTTTTATCCTTTATGTCCTCTTCAAATTCATTAAACAACGAATCTGGTATTGACTCCTTTACTTTAATTTTTGATAACGCCTCAAACTCCTTTTGATCAATCATTCCATCAGCACTAATCAGAATATGGGCAAGACATAGGAGACCCAATTGTGAATTTCGATTTGCTACCATTTAATACATTTTATAACGAAATATAAGGAGTTTTGAGTCCATTTAACCTACATGACAGAACCATGTAAGATTATGACAAAATTTGAAAAATTATGAAAGCTGATACGTATGCCAAGATTGTCATATAAGCAAGTTGAATCAGCGGCCATGTCCACCCTTTTGTTTCGCGCTTTACGATGGCTAACGTACTCATGCATTGCATGGCCAATGTATAAAATACAAGCAAAGAAAACCCCACCGCTGGCGTATACCGGGGGCCGCCTGTCTCTGGATTTATTTCTGATTTCAATCTTCCTTTAATGGTTTGTTCATCATCGGTGCCCCCTAAACTATAAATGGTTGCAATTGTACTTACAAATACTTCTCGTGCCGCAAAGGAAGTGACCAAAGCAATTCCAATTTTCCAATCGTAACCCAAGGGTTTTATCACGGGCTCTAATGTTTTTCCCATAATACCAGCGTAAGAATGCTCCAGTTTGTAAGAAGATATGCGTGCCTCAAGTTCTTGTTCCGTTACCTGTTGTTCTCTTGATTCAGAGCGCACTACCTCTTCGGCTTGTTGCATTTTATCGCCAGGTCCGTAGCTTGCCAATACCCAAAGTATAACTGAAATAGCCAAGATGATTTTACCGGCCTCGAATACAAATGCTTTTGTTTTTTCAACAACCGTATAGCCAACATTAGCCCACTTAGGCCTACGGTAGGTAGGCATCTCCATAATTAAGTAGCTTTTTTCTTTCGTCTTTAGTAACAGTTTCATTACAAAAGCAGAAAACATAGCTGCTACAAAACCAAGCAGATATAAACTCATTAACACTAACCCCTGATAGTTAAAAAATCCAAAGAGCTTATTTTCTGGTATTATAAGCGCAACTAGAATAGTAAATACCGGAAGCCTGGCCGAGCAACTCATAAAAGGTGTTACAAAGATTGTTATCAACCTTTCTTTCCAATTCTCGATGGTTCGGGTAGCCATAATAGCTGGAATAGCGCAGGCAAGCCCTGAGATTAAAGGCACTACGCTTTTACCATTCAATCCAAATTTGCGCATGATTTTATCCATAAGAAAAACCACGCGTGCCATATAACCGCTTTCTTCAAGTATTGAAATGCATGCGAAAAGAATGGCGATTTGGGGAATAAAAATAAGAATGCCGCCAATGCCAGGGATAATACCCTGCGTGATTAAATCAAAGAGGGGGCCGTCTGGAAATGTATGATCAAGGAAGTTGCTGAGTTTAGCAAAGGATGAATCAATAAAATCCATAGGCACTTGCGCCCAGGCAAAAATGGATTGGAAGATTAAAAACAGTACAGTAAAGAAAATAAGATACCCCCACACTTTATGCGTTAGTACTTTATCAATGCGGTATGAGAATTTTTTCCATTCGGGGTCGGAGGTTTTTAAAATAACTTTATTCAACAAGTCTTGAATAAAACCATAGCGTAAAATTGTTTCGGCCCCCTGGTATTTATGTTGGAAAAAATTGAATGCCTTAGCCTCACTTAAAATATAGTCACGATCTGCTTGGTTTAAGAAAACCAGATTCTCGGTTTGTTGAAGAAAGTGATAAGCTTCATAGTCTGTTGAAAGATTAAACCTTTCCCTTATTTTTTTTACAAGGGGTTTGATTTCGTCTCCTATTTGAAAAATGGATTTACTGGAAGGCACTACAGACCCTGAAATAACCTCTTTAAGTTCCTGGATTCCCTCCCCCGTGCGCGCGTTAATCATCACAACGGGTAAATCCAACGAAGCTGATAATTCCTGAATGTCAATGCTCTGTCCTGACTTAGCAGCCAAATCCATCATGTTCAAAACAAGTACTATGGGTAGTTTCAAATCCATCAGTTGCGTAAGCAACAGCATACAGTTTTTAAGATTGGTTGCATCGGCCACAAGGGCTACACAATCGGGGTAGTTTTCTCCTCTTTGATCAGCAAAAATTTCAGCAACAATTTTCTCATCTAGCGTGCGCGGATATAAACTATAAATGCCTGGCAAGTCAATAATTTCTGCTTGCTCACGATTGGGTAGCATCGTTATTCCAGTTCGCTTATCTACCGTGATGCCCGGAAAGTTTCCAATCTTCTGATTAAGACCAGTCAGCTGATTAAATAGTGAGGATTTACCAGAGTTGGGCTTGCCTACGAGCGCTATTTTTTTCCGAGTGCCATCCATGTCTAACTCAAAATCACAATGATTGAAGCCTCCTCAAGTCTAAGCGACAAGTCGTACCCCGAAACACTTACACAAACCGGATCCCCAAAAGGGGCACTAAAATTAAAGCGCACTGCGGTGCCAGGAAGAAATCCCATTTCCAGGAGTTTTGCCGAAAGCGTATCGTCCGAAAAACCAGAAATTACTCCTGTTTCACCGGGTTTCATGCCTGCCACATTCCTTTTTAACTCCACTTCTTATTTAGATTGATTTTAAACAACGCGAATATAGGTTTACAGGTAGAGTTAAACAATGATTATATTCATGCTTTGGAAATTGTTTGCTAGAAGAACCCTTGTTACCATAGCATCTAATTTGAAGACAATCAAATCGGTTATTTCAGGTCATGAAAAAGAAAGTTTCGAAGCCTAAAAAAAGCAAAAAGCCAGAAAAGATTTCTGAACCTCAACAGAAGGAAGCGGAAGATCAATTTGACTTTGGTGGATTGCCAAAGAGAGATTTGAAAAAAAATCTTGGCTGTGGATAAGAGTTAGTTAAAATAACAATCGATGAAAAAAACTGCATTCAAAATCCTCGCAAAAATTAATAAAGTAATTATGCCACGCTTTAGTCAGAAAGATATCACACGGCTTTCAAAATTCGATCAGGCATTGGTTGCCTATCGCTATTGGGTAACTATTAATGCACTTGATTAAAAACTATCGGTAAAAAAGATTCGCTTCACGCGCTCACTCGTGTTGGTAAGAATTTCATAAGGAATTGTTTTAGCGTTACCTGCTACTTCATGGATTGATAAGCCTTCCCCAAAAATAATTACATCGTCACCTTCCTTTGCTTCAATATCGGTGATATCAACCATCGTCATATCCATACAAACATTACCAAACACAGGCGCACGTTTTCCATTAATCAGAACGGAACCAACTCCTCTACTAAAACTTCGGGTAAATCCATCGGCATAGCCAATGGCAATAGTGGCTAACTTCATGTGATGTTCTGCTTTGCCCCAGCGACCGTACCCTACTGATTCACCCACCTTGATATTTTTTATTTGTGAGATAACTGTTTTCAATGTTGCCACAGGCTGAAGTTGATCAAAGGATTCTTCGGTTGGATTAACCCCATATAACCCAATTCCCAACCGCACCATATCCATTTGAAAATTTGGGAAACGCAAAATACCGGGTGAGTTTAAAATGTGCCGAATCGGTTTTACGTTGAGCTCACTTGAAATTTTTTCATAGGCCGATTCAAATCGATGCAATTGTTGACTAGAATACTCATCATGGTTGGAGTCATCGGCACCGGCCAAATGGGAGAATATACTGGCAATAGAAATATTTTTATTCTGTTTTAGAAGGGAGATTACTTCTTCTAAATTTTGTGGCTCCAATCCCAGGCGGTGCATACCTGTTTCAATCTCCAAATGAATTCGACATGGATTTTCTTGAAGAAATTCTACCAAAGCCTTTAGAATAGAAACGCTATAAATCACAGGCTCCAGACTATTCGAGGTTATGGCAGGAAAACTTTCTTCTGTAGGGTTCATTACCATAATGGGTAGATGAATCTGACTCTTTCTAAGTTCGATTCCCTCATCCGCGTAAGCAACTCCCAAATAATCCACCTTGTGATATTGCAGCAAACTGGCTACTTCTTCGCTACCACTTCCATAGGCAAAAGCCTTCACCATTACCATTAACTTCACTCCCGGATTAAGTCTCGCTTTGAAGAAATTCAGATTGTGAACCATCTTATTCAGATCAATCTCCATGCGGGTTCCGTGGATCTTACGCTGAATACGTGCCGCTATTTTTTCGAACTGAAAAGGGCGCGCTCCTTTTACTAAAATTGTTTCGCGATTGAGTTCATCCCAGTTGAATTTACTCAATGCATCTTCTGTCGTTCTATAAAAGTTACGTTGACACCTAAGTGTATTAAACTTCTGCTGCTGATCAAATAGTACTTTCCCAATTGCAATGAATCGATCGATACTACTTTGGGAAAAGAGTTCAGAAATACGAGTCCCCAACGTATCGTCATCAAGACCTGATTGTAAAACATCAGAAAGAATAACCGTTTTTTTATTCGGCAAGCTTCCTAAAAAATCAAGCCCAACCTGAAGACCCGCTAAGTCATTATTGTAACTATCATCAATTACCTGACAATTGTTAATTCCCTGTTTCAACTCAAGCCGCATGGGAACAGATCGCAAACGATGAATCCGTTCTTGAATTATTTGTGGAGAATAGTTTAGATGTCGAAGGACAATAATACAGTGTAGAATGTTTTCAACTGATGCTTTGTCCGAAAACGGGAGGGTTATTTCAAATTCCTCCTCCCGAGATTTAAGTGAAAGTTTATTTTCACGTTGAACTACCTGATAATCTGCGCCTGAGTTGAATCCCCAGGTAAGAGTTTTACGTTTTGTCTTTATTATTTCTTCGAATAATTGAGGTTGGTCTCTACTGCACACAAGAATTTCTGTTCGTGCAAATAATTTCAATTTCTCTCTTATCTTTTCTTGTTGATCAGTAAATCCTTCATCGTGTGCACTTCCAACATTTGAAAGAATACCTATGGTTGGCCGAATGATTTCTTCAAGATTTTTCATTTCCCCGGGCTTGGAAATTCCTGCTTCAAAAATTCCTAATTCGTGATGAGGTTGCATATTCCAAACGGAAAGCGGAACCCCCACCTGTGAATTATAACTACCCGGATTTTTAACAATTTTTAAATCGGGCAAAAGCTGAAAAAGCCATTCTTTAATAATTGTCTTGCCGTTGCTTCCCGTGATTCCAATAACTGGAATGGTGCATGACATCCTTTTGAATTGAGCCAGGGCTTGTAACGCTTTGCGCGAAGATTTAACAAGCAAAAAATTAGCTTCTGGAAATTGACCAACGTCAATATTTTCCTCCACAACAAATTGGCGAGTGCCTGCTTTGTACAACGCTGAAATATAGTGATGCCCATTATGCCGCTCACCCGTAATGGCAAAGAATAAAGAGTGCTGTGAAAGAATGGACTTTCTGCTATCAATAAACAAGTCCTGAACAGGGCGATCATTAAAAAGCTGAAGCACCTGTCCATCGCAAATTTTTTCAAGGGAAGAAAACAAAATCATGTGCTAGAAAAGTTTTGATCCGTTTGGAACAACCCCATCAACTGTTGTTAAGGCAATTCTATTATTCTCATCCGGGAAACCGGTAACCAGAACCTCAGAAACAAAAGTGGCAATTTGTCGGGGTTTAAAATTCACCACGCACACTACCCGTTTGCCAATTAACGAGTCGATTGTATATAAATCGGTAATCTGGGCGCTGGATTTTTTTACCCCTAAATCGGCTCCCAAATCAATCCAAAGTTTATAAGCAGGTTTTTTGGCCTCCGGGAACGATTCCGCTCGTATTATGGTACCAGACCTAAAGTCAATTTTATTAAATTCTTCTAATGTGATCATTATCAAAATTTTATTAGATTGCAAAGCTAATCAGCAGAACAAAAGTCCGGAATTAAGATGAAGTTAAACTTATCACATTTACTGGCACTTGTCACGTTTGTCCTCACCGTATCTACGGTTAGTTCAGCGTCTGCACAAGATGGTGCACCCTTAAACGAATATCCTGAACTTAGTCCACTTCAAGACCCTACGCTAAAAGAAGACAAACCTTTGCTCTATGAGCCCGAAGGAAAACCAACACAGAAAGAACAAACTGTAAATACAACTACCCCATCTTCAAAAGCAAAAACAAAAACGGCAGAACCTGCAAAAGCTGCTCCTTCCAAGAATGAAGAAGATGCGCTCTCCTTCAACTTTCTTTACTACATCATACAAAAGTTTAAGATTTCTGATATTGTCGATCAGTGATCGCAATGGATTGACGCATTAAGTCCCCTTTACAACAAATTGTTCAAGGTCCTTTAATTTAAGAACGCCCTCGTAATAGGCTTTGCCAAAGATTACGGCAAAAACCCCCATATCATTTAGGCGCTTAATATCGTCTACGCCACGCACACCGCCACTTGCCAGCACTTGCAGATCAGGAAACTGATCAATTATTTCTTTATAGAAAGTAAAAGCTGGGCCTTCCAACACACCATCGCGCGATACATCTGTTGATTTGACATACTTTAACCCGCGATCATAAAAATATTGCAGGTGATCAAACAATGTGATTTCAGATTTTTTAAGCCAACCTCTAAAAGCAATATTTCTTGAATCTATATTAGTTACATCAGCCCCCAAGGTCATTTTCTCACGGCCATAGGAAATAATCCAAGAAGCAAACAACTCAGGGTTTGTAACGGCAATGCTGGAAGCGGTAATGTAGTCGGCTCCGTATTCAAAGGCCTTTCCAATGTCGCCATCGGTACAAATTCCACCCGTGAAATCAATCTTTAGGTCAGTGTGGCCAGCCATTGCTTCCAACACATGATAGTTTTTAGGACTCCCTACCTCTGCTCCATCCAGGTCTACAAGATGAACAACCTCAATACCGTGATCTTCAAAGCGCATAGCCAAATCCAATGGATTTTCGTCATAGGCCTTCTCGCTGGAAGGATCTCCTTTTCTCATTTTTACCACTTTTCCCTTTCGTATGGCTATGGAAGGAATTACTTGTATCATCCGTGCTTATGTTAATTCACTTTTTGAACCTTAAAGATACTACCGGCTTTAAGGAATATTAAAATAATTTTAATGGACTATTATCGGGTTGAAAAAGGAATTGAAACGAGTGTCTTATCCCACATTAGAATCATCTCGTTTTCTCCGCCTGATTTTTCTAACGAAATTGTAAACTGTTCAAATTCTTTTTCTTGTAAAACAGAAAGAACCTCAACCACAAGAACATCCTTGGCCGGATCGCGATTAGTTTCTCCATTAAATTTTATTCCCCACTGACCTGATTCAGAGTTAAGGATAATTGACCATTCTTGCTCTCCGGGTATAGTAAATAAAGAATATTTCCCTGCCTTAAGTGGCTTTCCCCCAAAGATTAAGTCTTTGTTGGTTTCAAACACTGTTGCTTCATTGGCTCCCGTACGCCAAGGCACATCATAGGCCACGAGTTCCCCAAAAATAACTCGCCCTTTTTTGAAGGGTCTGTTATAGAATACGGACACATTTAAGTCTCCATTGGTTAGGGTTACTTTTTCTTCGGGGCTTGCCTTTTTTGTTTGGACAAGACGCACATAGGTGATAAATCCAAGAATAAGTACCAGAATGACGCCTAGAACAATTAAAAATTTTTTCATCAAAAGGTCTGTTTTAATAGGGTCATAACTTTTTGAAACTTTAATTAGCTACGAGTTTACAATTTTTAATGGCGATTTTGCAAATAATAAAGATTGTTCGGGTAAATTTGTTCATCTAAATAACAAATCATGTCAGTTTTCGGTGTTGTTTTAGCTCTATTTGTTCTTGCCATTGCGTCTGTTTGGTTATTCCCAAACAAGAGCGTAAGCGATAACGAGCACGATATTAAGCATTAATCCTTTCGTCCGTTGCCAATGAACGTGTGCATCTTTTGTGGTTCAGGCACGGGAAAAAATCCTGTCTTCGCTGAAGCCGCTCAAGAGATGGCTTCGCAATTATTCAATTCACAATCCACATTAATTTATGGCGGGGGTAATATTGGCCTCATGGGTATACTTGCCGATCAGATAATGGCGAAGGGTGGAAAGGTAATTGGTATTCTTCCTGATTTTCTAATGGAGAAAGAAGTAGGCCATAAAGGAATAACACAACTAGAAGTAGTGGGAAGTATGCATGAGAGAAAGAGACGCATGGCAGATCTTGCCCATGTTTTTATTGCTTTACCGGGCGGCTGGGGAACTTTAGATGAACTTGCCGAAATACTAACCTGGAAACAGCTTGGATTAATTGAAGGCGAAATCGGAATCTTAAACACAAATAACTATTTTGATGCCCTGTTGTTGCAGATGAAGACGATGGTTGATGAAGGGTTTCTTCATCAAAACAGTCTTAAAGAAGTAAAAATCTCTGATTCTCCACAGCAACTTCTAATCCAACTTGGGGTAATTACCGTTTAGCAAATACGGCTTGTATAAAAATTGTTAGCTTTAAGATAGCCTTATGTGCTCATGCTGCTACGGAATTGTTTTATAATCATTTTACTTTTTTTAAATAACAGCATTTGCGGGGCTCAAGTGCTTGGCTTTTCATTACCCCCTGACAAAACCAAGGTTCAGTTTCCAATTGAGGTTTATAACAATCTTGTTGTAGTTCCCATCATTCTTAACAACCAACTGCCGTTAAAATTTATTCTTGACACGGGCGTTCGCACCTCTATTCTTACCGAGAAAGCATATAGCGATATCTTGAATTTAACCTACTCAAGAAAATACTCCATTGCAGGGCCCGGTGGCGAAAAACTTGTAGAGGCCTATGTCACTAACAATGTTTCGTTAGATATGCCCGGTGTGCAGGGTCGTGGGCATGCCATGCTCGTGCTCGATCAGGATTATCTTGAACTTCGAAATTATTTAGGAACCGATGTACATGGGATTTTAGGATATGAATTGTTTAGTCGTTTTATCGTTCAAATTGATTACGAGAGAAAGCAACTCACCCTCATGCTGCCTCAGCGCTTCAAAGAAAGAAGAAAGTTTCATTGGTTACCCATAAGCATTGAAGACACCAAGCCTTACATTACCATTAACCTGGATATGAATGACACCACATCGGTAAGCGCCAAACTACTAGTAGATAGTGGCGCAAGTCATGGTCTGTTTTTAGAAACCAGTTCCAATCCTAAAATTAAAATTCCTGAAAAGCATGTGGAGAGTATTATAGGTCGAGGTTTGGGTGGAATTATTACCGGAGAAATTTCAAAGATTAAAGCTATCAAAATTGGTCCGTACGAAATCCCACATGTAATCACAAATTTCCCAGATCCCAACTCTTACATGGATACGTTAAAAACCAGTCGGTCTGTTTTTAGAAATGGATCTATTGGTGGCGAAATCCTTAGCCGATTTACCGTTATCTATAACTTCCCAGGCGAGAAGATTTACTTCAAAAAAAACTCAAATTATAAAAAGGGATTTTACTTTAACATGAGCGGGCTTACTATTCGTGCCAAAGGATCAAGGTTAAAAGATTTTGAGATCACAGATATTCGTGAGAATTCCCCATCGCAGCGAGCCGATATAAGAATAGGTGATCGTATAGTAAGTGTGAATGGAATTAACGTTGATGAGTTAGATCTAAATACTATCAATGGGTTTCTTAATTCAAAACCAGGCAGGCGAATTACATTGGTACTAAACCGGAAGAATGAAAGGATAAAAAAAGATTTTAGGTTGGAAGATCCTCTTTAATTGGATTTCAGGATTCGAAGCAATTGCCCTTTTCTTTTTTTATATGCGTGCTGCAAATAAAGTTGAGTCTTCTTAAACTTTAGTGAATTTTTGAGCTCAGTATATAACGAGTCTCCTGTAATAGTTTCTTTTAAAACATAATTCATCACCCCGGTGTTCATGGCTTCATGGTAATTTGAATTTTTTAACACGGTTATAGGAACATGTTTTGTTTTACGATTGCTTGAGAGAGCAAGAACAGTTGCTTTGAGTTCGGGTTGACCAACATTATCGTCAATCAATATATAGTTTGGTGTAAAATGAGCAAGTCGCTCAACAATACTGGCAAGATCAAAAGCAATTTCCGCAATCACCTTATGTCCACTAATTTTTGAAAGACTTTCAAACGTGCGGCTTAAATCGATAGGGTTGTTGCCAACCACTAAGACTTTTAATTCTTCAAACTGTTTTACAATCTTGTCCATAAGAAGCTAATAATACGACTTAAACAGATAAACGATCAAAAAGGATTTCGGGATTTATAATTAATTTATTTTTTAATGACCAAATCAATGAAAAATTGAGTTTCTTAAAAATTTAATAGAAGAAATTGAAATCAATTGTAATTATCGGGGGTGGGTTGGCCGGATTGGTAACTGCCAACTACATGGCTGAAAAGGGCCTTTCGGTAACCTTAGTCGAGAAGAAAAGTTATCCCTTCCATCGGGTTTGTGGAGAATACATTTCCAACGAAACCATTCCGTTTTTAAAAGCACATGGTTTATACCCTGAGGGATTTAATCCACCTAAAATAAATCGATTTCAACTTACTTCCGTAAATGGACGCTCGGCAGCACTTCCGTTAGATCTGGGGGGATTTGGAATCAGCCGATACGCATTCGATCATTTTCTGTACAGCAAGGCGCTAGACAAAGGAGTTAACTTCCTGCTGAATACTGAAGTTGAAAACGTTTTGTTCAGCGATAACACGTTTTCTGTTCAAACAAGTCAAACGCAACTTTCAACAGATGTAGTAATTGGTTCATTTGGTAAGCGATCAAAACTAGATCTCACCCTGAAGCGATCATTTGTTCAAAAAAGATCGCCCTATGCAGGCGTTAAGTATCACATTCGCACTGATCAACCAGCTGATTTGATCTCCCTTCATAATTTTAAAGATGGGTATTGCGGATTAAGTCAGGTAGAAGATCAAAAGTTTACACTCTGCTACCTTACTCATCGAAAAAATTTAAAATCACACGGTAGTATAAAGGCAATGGAGGAAGCAATACTTTTCAAAAATCCATTTCTTAAATCCATTTTTCAAAATTCAGATTTTCTTTTCGACCGCCCAGAAGTAATCAATGAAATTTCATTTGCTACTAAAACTCCAATCGAAAATCATGTTCTTATGACAGGTGATGCCGCAGGTATGATTACTCCTTTGTGTGGCAATGGCATGGCAATGGCAATTCATTCGGCTAAAATTATAAGCGAACTGGTTATAGACTACACAAAAGAAAAACTATCGCGCGAGCAACTTGAAAAAAGTTATTCGCAAAAATGGAATTCTCTTTTTGCAAAAAGACTGTGGGCAGGCAGGCAAATACAAAGATTGTTTGGCGATGAGTGGACGAGTAACCTGGCTGTTAACCTCATGCGAAAATCAAAACCCATAGCTGAGTTTATTATTAGTAAAACACACGGTGTGCCTTTTTAGATTACAGTTGCAAAATGTGACTGGTTTCTAAAAAGAACCAAATAAAAAATCCATTCAAGCAAAATGCCGATAGAAAATTTAACCACATCGTATGAGTAAAATTTGCTTTGGCAGGATTCTTCCAAACCCGATAGAACCAACTCAAAAAAAAGAGAACAACAGGCGCTAACGCAACCAGAAAAATTTCTCCATACCAAAGTGAGTGGAACTTATAAAAGTAGCCCACGTAACCAACAGTGACGAACGTAAAAACTACCAGAACAAAAACAAATGTGCCCCGCACGCCAAGCATTAAACTAAGGGTTTTGTCACCTCGTTTTGCATCCTCATCATGCTGATAAATTTGTGTCATCGGATAGGTGCCTAATAAGATAACACTCGAAAGCCCAGCCGGAATCAGAACTCGTACGGTTAAAAGATTCTCCAACCCAAAATTATTAATCCCCACATAACACATCAGAAATGTGAAAGCACCTTGAAATAAACCTACTGTAAGCCAACCCCCAATCGGATATTTTTTTAACCTGATAACAGGATGACTATATGCTTTGGACACCAAACCATAAACAAACAGCATAGCCCCAAACAAAAGATTTATTTTATAGACGCCCAACGCGATAGCAAGAACATCAAGAAGAATTGATGAATAATAAAGTCCTTTATTTACAGGCGGTGGGTTTTTAAGTCCACCAATACTTCCCTCATCTTTATCAAAATAACTATTGAAGCCATTACTTGCTGGATATAAAAAAAGATGAATAATGATAAATGACCATAACAATCGGTTGCCATTCAGGTTAGGAGAAATAGCTAATGCAAAGAAGTAAACCGGCATTAAAAAGAAGGAGAAGGGAAATCGTAGATGAAGCAAGGTGGATTTCAAAAACATAGTTATCATCTAATTAATTAAGGTAAGTTAATTAATTCGCATGAATGAGAATCCAGTTGGGGTAGTTTTTTGTTATACTTGAACTTATGAGCTTCATCACTTCCATTGGCGTTGCTAATCCGACAAATAAATTTAATCAAACGCAGTTGGCGGATTTTATGATTCAGGCTATGCAACTCAATGAGCATGATGCCCGAAAGCTTAAAACCATCTTCCGCGCTTCGGGAATCGAAACGCGCCATTCAGTAATTGATGATTATGGCAAAAAGGATGAATTTAAATTTTATAGTAACAATCTTAATTTAGAACCTCTTCCATCCACAAAAGTCAGGCTTGAATTATTCAGAGAAAAATCCCTTTTATTAAGTCATAATGCCATAGCTGATTGTCTGGCTAAAATGCCTTCGTTTGATAGCAAAAGCATTACTCATCTAATCGTTGTCAGTTGTACAGGTATGTATGCTCCTGGATTAGATATTGATTTAGTAAAGTCTCTTAACCTTCCTTCCAACATTCAGCGGTTATGTATAAACTTCATGGGTTGTTATGCAGCCTTTAATGCAATCAAAATTGCCGATACGTATTGCGCCTCTGATCCGAATGCAAAAGTGCTTATCGTTTGCACGGAATTATGCAGCATTCATTTTCAAAAGGAGTTTACAGATGACAATTTATTGGCTAATGCGCTTTTTGCGGATGGGTCTGCAGCACTGCTAATTGAAGGCACAGCACGCCATGGTGTTAATTTAAAACCCGTTAGCTTTTTTTGCGATCTGGCTCCGGAAGGTGAACAAGATATGGCCTGGACGGTAGGAGACTTGGGTTTCGAAATGCGTTTATCAGCATATGTGCCTGAAGTTATTAAAAGTGGAATCGCCAGTCTCACCAAAAAACTTCTCGCACAAATTTCAAATCAGCTTTCTGATATTTCTTATTATGCTATTCACCCAGGCGGGAAAAAAATTCTGGAAGTAATAGAGCAAGAACTTGGGTTAACCAAAAAAGATAATCAGTCTGCCTATGAGGTACTAAAAAAATTTGGTAACATGTCATCACCCACGGTGCTTTTTGTGCTAAACGAGATTAGCAAAAATCTTCTTAAAGAAGACGGTGGAAAGAAAATCTTAAGCTTTGCGTTCGGCCCCGGCTTAACCTTAGAGAGCATGGTATTAGAAATTCAGAACCATTAGAAAAACAATGCAACAATCTCAATCTCCAGTAGATTTTAGCTTGCGCTCAACAGGCATTGAGATCATGGACGACCTGGATTGTAAAGGTGAAGTGGTCGATCAAACATTGCGTGAATTAGATTTTATTAATCAGTGGCTTGGTGGAAATGCCGTTACCATCCATGCAGTAAAATCAGTTTGGCAAACTATCCCAAAAGATAAAACGATTACCATTGCTGATTTAGGCTGTGGCAGTGGAGAAATGCTGCGCATACTTTCGCAACTGGCTAAGCGAGAAGGAAGAGAAGTTTTGCTGCTTGGGTTTGATGCCAATCCAAACATCACACAGTTTGCAGCAAGTCATTCAAAAGAGTTTGATAATATCTCTTATCATACTGAAAATGTTTTCTCATCCAAATTTCAACAACAAAAGTTTGATATTGTACTCGCTACACTTTTCATGCATCATTTCAATGAAGATGAATTAGTCTCATTATTTTCAATGTTGAAAAACCAGACTTCCAAAGCAATAATTATAAATGACATTCATCGTCACCCATTAGCGTATCATTCCATTAAATTACTTACTAAAGCTTTTTCGCGCTCTGCTATGGTAAAATTTGATGCGCCCTTATCTGTACTCCGGGCTTTTATTAAAACAGAGTTGCAAACAATACTTCGCACTGCAGGAATCACAAATTATGAGCTCGCCTGGAAATGGGCATTTCGGTGGCAATTGACAATCCGTATCTAATCTTTATAACTCTGGCACAATTTTTACTAATTTGGCATAGAGAATCGTAATTAACTCTTTCAATATGAAAACAAAATTGATTTCCTCTTTAGTTGTAATACTAATTCTGGCATCGTGTGGGGGTAACCCATTCGGACAAAAAGTAAAAGAACCCTTTCGGGGAAATGCTTACGAGTCGAATAACAGATTCTTCCGTGGAACAGGTAAAGGAGAAAGCTCTCAAGACAACATCGCGCGAAGCAAGGCAGATTTAGATGCAAAAGCGCAATTGGCCGGACAAGTGAACACAACCATGAAACAAGTGGCTGATCAATACCTTGGCCAAACTGAAAACGAGCGGGCTGCCGATGTGGCGGATAAGTTTCAAAGCTTAGTGAGGCAAACCATGAATACAAGTATTGCAGATCTACGAAAAATTGGGGAGCAAAAATATTTTGATAAAAAAGCAAACAAGTACACTGTTTTTATGGCTTATGAAATAAAGAAGAACGCCATGTTTCGCTTTATGAAAAAGCAAGCCAAAACGGATAAGACTATTGATGAGCGCCAGATGAAAATCATTGAGGAAATTCTGGACGATCAGATTAAGAAATCGGAAGAAGAAGAGAACTAGTTGACAAAAATCCAATACACAATTGACAAAACATTTACTTTGTCAATTGTGTATTGTCAACTGAAACTATTTCCCCTCCACCATTCTTTCAGCCGTCTCCGCAATTTTAAGTTGATTGATAAATTCGTCCACCTCGCCATTCATGACGGCCGGCAGGTTATGTTGCGTGTACCCGATGCGATGATCTGTTACCCGGCTCTGCGGATAATTATAGGTTCTGATTTTTTCTGATCGATCGCCACTGCGCACCTGGCTCTTGCGGGAAGCACCCGTTTCAGCCTGCATCTTTTCTACCTCGCGTTCATAAAGTTTTGCACGAAGCATAACCAATGCTCGGGCTCTATTTCCATGCTGCGAACGCTCCACCTGGCAAGTGATCACAATACCCGTAGGCTTATGAGTCATTTGCACTTTTGTTTCGACCTTGTTCACGTTCTGACCACCCGCTCCACCTGACCGCGAAGTAATCACTTCAATATCTGCCGGATTGATTTCTACATCTACTTCTTCAGCCTCTGGTAGAACAACTACCGAAGCAGCTGATGTATGTACGCGCCCTTGTGTTTCAGTATCTGGTACTCGCTGCACCCTGTGCACCCCAGACTCGTATTTGAAAATACCATAGGCACCTTCCCCTTCAATGCTGCTGATTACTTCCTTATAACCTCCGGCAGTGCCTTCAGTAATATCCATTACCGACATCTTTAGCCCTCTACGCTCACAAAAGCGTTGATACATACGCCATAAGTCACCCGCAAAAATTGCTGCCTCATCACCACCTGTTCCTGCCCGGATTTCCAGAATACAATTCTTGTCATCGTTTGGATCTTTCGGCATCAGCATTTCTTTGATCTCACCCTCCAATTCTTCTTGTTTTGGGTCAAGATCATCCAACTCCATTTTGGCCAGTTCACGCAATTCAGGATCTTTCTCTTTTTGTAAAATTTCCTTTGCCTGCTTTATGTTATCCAATACCGCCTGGTAGCGGTCATACTTTTTAACCACTTTCTCCAGATCCCTGTATTCCTTGCTTAATTGTTGAAATTTTTTCTGATCCTTAACGGTTTCCGGCTGCGACAGCAGCAGACCAACCTCCTCAAAACGATCCTTTATCTCTCTTAACTTTTCTATCATACACTAAAAATGCCTGCAAAGGTAATAAAATCATCTGCTTACCCGATATCAATTACCCCCCCAAAGCCCGGGTAAATCAGTTTGTCTTTTTAACTTCGCAACTGACTTTTACCACTATGAAATACGTGTTTTTTATCTCCTCTCTTTTTTGGATTTCGTGTACGGGAACTCTTTCCGATAATCAACGAAAAAAAATAAAAGATGAGATGGAGAACAGTGAGATTAAGAAAGTAACGGATGCTCAAATTACGGAAGCGGCATTTCAGCACGGAAGACAAATAGCAGCAATTATTGAAAAGAAAGACAGAACACTCTCTAACAAATTGTTTATTGATTCCGTAAGTCAGGTATTTAGTGTTGAAATTGTTGCATTGCAATCCAGCAACAATGAATTGCGAACTGTTGAAAAACAACTTTTAGAAGCCTACCAAACCAACGAACAAGCAAGCGACAATATTCAAAAAATGGGCACCGATTCGTTGCTCTACACTAAACCACTTTCACGCGAACAACCCGATGGCTCCACTAAGTTTACCAAAGCTCTCGGTATTCGCATGACTAAAAAACAAGTTATACTTACCATTAATAAATAATGGTTCCGTGGAAAATCTGGGTTGATACAGGCGGCACGTTTACAGATTGCATTGCGCACACTCCAAACAATACCATCAAAAGGCTTAAAGTTCTGAGTAGTGGTGTACTGAAAGGAAAAGTAATTCGTCAAAAAAAATCTCAGGCATTAGAAGTACAACTACATTGGCCGGTAAACCGGGATATTTTTAATCGGTTTAGCATTACATTTTTCGATAAAAAGAAAATAAATGCACGTATCGAGAAAGTAGACTTAGAAAAATCAATCATCTACCTGAGCGGTCCTGTTAAAAAATTAATCAAAGCAGGCACAACATTCGAAATTTTTTCAGAAGAGGAAGTTCCTGTTTTCGCAGCGCGGCTGCTAACAGAAACTGGGTTCAATCAATCCTTTCCGACTATAGAAATGAAATTGGGCTCTACTCGTGGTACCAATGCGCCGGGCGCGCTTGCTCCGCCGCCCGCATGGGCCGTGGCGGGCGTCGGCGCTGGCGCCGGCGGCACGCGCGGGATTGCCCCGCGCCTGGTCGCGCACGCTGATGAGCAGCGCGGCCACATGTTTGCAGTGCTGATGGCTCTTGCCGAACACCGGCAGCAGTTCGACGGGATTCCCCTCGGGCGTCAGCTCGACGCCCACGGTGAACGGCTCGCTGTCGCTCGCACGCACCGTGCCGACGGCGTGGTTGCCGCTCACGCGGACCTCATCGACGACACGTCGACTCAAATACTCGAGACCGCGCAGGAAAGTGCGCGCGCCGAGCAGACGCCGGAGGCCGCGCTCGCTACGCCAGCCAGGCGTCGCCAGGCGGTATTGCAAACCGGCGCGGTGGACGATGTCGACGAACAGCGGGCGGCCGGGCATGGAACCGACGCCGACCAGGCATTGTCGACGGGGCTCTCCAGGCCGACCGGACGCCGTCGTTGGCGGTGGTCGCTGGCCGATCGCGGCGATCGCGCTGCAGGTAGCGTGCAGCCTGCACCCTGGCTCGCTGTTGGCGCGCTGTCGATGCAGCAGGCTGCGTTGGAGATGGACGCCGCCACAACGGCGACGCCGGCTGCAAGTAGAAGCAGAGCACGCTGAGACGAGAGAGATGTTACAA
>CAWBCB010000113.1:0-15143 GCA_963787095.1 uncultured Cytophagales bacterium
CCGCTGTCCGCGCCCGCGCAGCCGATCTCGGGATTGATCTGGCCGAGGTAAAACCCGCCGACGACGGCCGGATTCGCCACGCCGATCTTGACGCGTTCCTGCTATTACACCGCCGGCAGTTTCCGCGCGGCCGGGGCCAAGGGGCAGGACCAGACCATCAAGGTCATCGGCCTGCGCCGCCGCATTGCCGAGAACATGGCGGCGTCGAAGCGCAACATCCCGCACTTCTCCTATGTCGAGGAATGCGACGTCACCGCGCTCGAGGAAATGCGCGCGCAGCTCAATTCGGCGCGGGGCAAGCCCAAGCTGACCATGCTGCCGCTGCTGATCACCGCGATCTGCCGCACCCTGCCCGATTTTCCGATGATCAACGCGCGCTACGACGATGAGGCCGGGGTGGTGCACGCCACGGCGCGGTGCATCTCGGCATGGCGACGCAGACCGATGGCGGGCTGATGGTGCCGGTGATCCGGGATGCGCAGGGCCTCAACCTGTGGCAACTGGCGCGCGAGATCGTCCGGCTCGCCGAGGCGGCGCGGACGGGCACTGCCAAGTCCGAGGAACTTTCGGGCTCGACCCTGACCATCACCTCGCTTGGCCCGCTGGGCGGCGTGGCGACCACCCCGGTGATCAACCGGCCCGAAGTGGCGATCATCGGCCCCAACCGGATCGTCGAACGTCCGATGTTCGTGAGTGACGGGATGGGCGGCGAGCGCATCGAGAAGCGCAAGCTGATGAACATGTCGATCAGCTGCGATCACCGCGTGGTCGATGGCTGGGATGCGGCGAGCTTCGTCCAGGCGCTCAAGCGGCTGATCGAGACCCCGGTGCTGCTGCTGGCGGACTGATCCACGGAGGGGCGAAATGGCCACGGACCCCAAAATCGATGCCTATATCGCCAAGGCCGCGCCGTTTTTCTGTTGAGCGGTACCGCGGCCCAGCGTGAGAGCGCTCGATACTGGCGCTTACCAGACGAAACCGCATCCTGGCATCTTGGCGCAGTGGACGGGCTATGCTGAGGAATATCCCGTTGCCCGGGCAAATATCCTGCGTCAACTGATTGCTGCGGAGCCGCTATCGTGCCGCAGCGCCCACTGTGCCGGTGCTGTTGCTGGCAGGGCAGCAGGACAAACTGGTCAACGTGCGTTGCCGTACACGCTGGCAGCGCAGTGGCGCTGCGAGATGCGTATTCATCCAGACGCGGGACGAGATCTGCCGCTGGTTGCTCCTTTACGCAAATCATTAGGCTCGTAGGCACTTAATAAACTGGCTGATGGATTATTAAAACCATAGCCTAAATCATCCCAACCTCCAGAACCTCCAACACGCGGCCCCTGACTTACTATATAATTATCAATATCAAGGTTTTCATTATTGAATTCTCCGGTTTGGATTTCAAAAATGGATTCAATGTTATTATCCCCTACTTGTCGCCATATCGTTGCATAGTCATTAACTAGTGCATACTGATTTGATTGAATTACTTCATTCGTTAACTCATACACTTTATTCCACTCACCCAAGTACATGTGTACTTTAGCAAGCATAGCCTGAGCTGTACCTTTCGAAACATGCCCTGTAACACTTGCATTTTTCAATGGTAAATTTGCTGCGGCAAACTGTAGATCCCTCTTAATGCTATCATACACTAGGCTGCTGCTGGCTCTGGTCTGAAACGTTGCATCTGTATTCGCATCCGCTGCGTCATCAGGCACGCGAAGTACTAACGGAACATCACCAAACATTCTCACTAAATTGAAATAGATATAGGCTCTTATAAATCGTACCTCCCCAATTAATTTTTTTCGTTCAGCTTCATCAATGGATGCATTGCTGAGAGATTTTAACGCTTGATTGGCGGCACCAATACTGTTATAATGCCCACTCCATAAAGTTTCACAAAACCGATTGGTAGGAGTTAATAAAAAATTATCAATGTCACCAATGGGTACCAATTGATCGCCTGCGGTACTTCCTTTGTCAGCATCATCTGAGATAATGCTGGTTACTGAAATAAATCCCCAACCATGCACATCACCATTTCCAAACGCATCACCTTGAAGTAAACTATTATAAACACCGGTAACTAATTTACTGGCAAGATTGGGATCTGTTTTAGTAGTTACTCCCCCTTGAACTTTTATATCTAAAAAGCTATCACTACACGAAATTATTACCAGTCCGAATAGAACAAGTAACACCATCGACAACTTACTGATTTGAAATTTTGTTTTTTTCATAAACAACTATTTAAAATCCAACACTTATACCCACTGCAACTGTGCGCGTAGTTGGATACGCACTCAACTCTATTCCTGAGCTTATCGGATCGCCCGGCAACTCAGAAGTAAACCCGCTATATTTCTTTAGCGTAAACAGATTTTGAGAGGTTGCAAAGGCTCGGAAACTACTTAACTTAAATTTGCCAAGTGAAGAAACGGGAAAGGTATATCCAACAGTAAGGTTGTTGATACGGATAAACGTACCCGACTCGACATAATAGGACGAAGCTAGTTGGTTGCCCGTATTGGCACCAGGTTCTGTTTGAGATTGATTTGAGGAAGTCCATCGCTCATACACAACTTTCTTTTCTATATTATCTCTGCCATCTACTTTAACAGCCTTCTTTCCATTATAAACTTCGTTACCCAAATTGCCATAGAAATCAATACTAAAATCCCAATTCTTATAAGTCACCGAACCATTAAGTCCGAAATAGGCCACAGGTTGATAAGAGCCTGCAAACACACGATCCTCATCATCAATAATACCATCATCGTTTACATCCGCATACCTAAAGTCTCCAGGCTTAGCATTGGGTTGAATTATTTTGCCTTCTGAATTAACGTAAGAACTAACTTCACCCCCTGTATTAAACACTCCGTTTGTTTTAAGAACAAAGAAACTTCCTACCGGATATCCATTTTGAGTGAGTGTTGTAAACCCTTGTGCTGCTCCTATGCTACCTCCTCGAATTGCCCTACCACCATTAAGGGCAACAACTTCATTATCGTTTAACGTCACATTACCTCCTATGCTGTAGGAAAAAGTTTCGGAAACATGCTTCTTCCAATTTAACAATACCTCAACTCCTCTATTCCGAATGGTAGCAGCGTTTGTAAGAATTACTCCATCGGCATCTCCTACTGTTCGAGGAACGGGTACATTGATTAACGCATTAGCAACTTTCTTATCATAAAAATTTATTTCACCAGTAAGTTTAGAATCGAACAATCCAAATTCAAGAGCCAAATCATATTCTTCTGTGATCTCCCAATTGATGTTTGGGTCAATAATCTGATTAATCTGAGCACCATTCGTGGCAGGCTCAACACTACCATTGAACGGATAAGGTCTGTTAAGTGCTACCGTCTGTGTGAACGCATTCGTTGGTATTTGATCGTTGCCCACCTTACCGTATGAACCACGTAATTTAAGCATGTCAAAAAGATTTTGATTTTGCATAAATCCTTCTCTGCTCATCAACCAACCTACACCGAATGACGGGAATGTTTGCCATCTGTTTTGGCTTGGTAATCTTGAACTCCCATCAACCCGAGCGGTAGCTGTTAATAAATACTTTTCTCGAAACGAATAATTGAGTCTTGCCAAATAAGAATTACGTGCCCATGCATCACCGCCACCATTATTCTGAGATGTATTTGCATCTCCCACTCCTATATACCAAAGATCAGGATCAGCAGGAACATCATTTCTATTTGCGCTAAATGATGTTACCTGAAATTTTTCTGCAGTTATACCCGTGAGAAGGGTGAAACTATGATCTTCGATTTGCTTGGTGAACGTAGCTGTGTTATCCCAAACCCACCTAAATGCCTGAGTATTCTGCACTGCCAGAGAACTCTGCGTGCGAAGTTGATTTCCACCCGCTACCAAAAAAGTTTTATCATCAGCATTAAATTGATAATAATAACCTCTATTAAGTGAATTGCGCCAATCACCGCCCAACGATGAGCGTAAGGTCAGCCATTCCAGCGGTTTGTAAGATAAAAAAGTTGATCCCTGCAGTCGGTTCTCATTTACTTTAATGCTGTTGTTGTTAATATCCAGTAAAGGATTACCAACATTCTGATACGTAGAAGTGTTTCCATATCTGCCATCCACATTACTAGCAATGGTGGGAGCCGCACGATATGCGTTGTTGTACACTGAGCCTATGTTTCCAAACGGATCAATGTTTATGTTGCTGAAAGCATTCTGGTTTATACTATTGCCAAAGGAAGTTTGATAACCAAACTTCAGTTTTTCATTCAATTGAAAATCACTATTAAGGCGAAGTGTTAAGCGCTTGAAGTTATTATTAAGTACAATTCCTTCATCTTCCAAATAGCCCGCATTAAAAAGGTACGTGCTTTTATCAGTTCCTCCCGAAAGAGATATGTTATGACTTTGCTGCAATGCATTTCGTAAAATAGTACCATACCAATCAGTGTCATAAGAAGTTGCTGCAGGTGCGTTACCGGTAGCAGCTTGAACATAATTTCTGTACTCCGCACTATTGGCCATTTCGACCAAGTTAGATGCTTGCCGAAATCCAATGTTATTGTTATAGGTTACTTTTAGTTTTCCGCTACTTCCTTTCTTAGTTGTAATGATTATTACTCCATTTGCACCGCGCGAACCGTAGATTGCTGCTGAAGATGCATCCTTCAGAATGCTCATATCCACAATATCTGCTGTATTCACATTGGAAATGTCATCCGTAAGCACTCCGTCTACTACATATAAAGATGTAGTACCCCCCAAAGCTGTTCCCACTCCGCGCACTCTTATTTGAGGCGAACTACCAGGCTGCCCACTGCTGATTATTTGAACCCCGGCAATCTTGCCTTGTAAAGCTTGGGTGGCTGTTAAAACTGGTTGCTTTGCTAGTTCCGATCCTTTAATATTGGCCGTTGCCCCCGTTACATCACTTTTCTTTTGCTCCCCATAACCCATTACTATTATCTCATCCAATTCAGTGGCATCCGATTCAAGAGTAACCTCTATAGTAGTCCTTTGTCCAACATTTATCGTCTGGGTTTTATACCCTATAAAAGAAAAAATCAATACTTCTTCGCCAGCCGATAATTCAATCTGAAAAGCTCCATTCAAATCTGTGGCAACCCCTTTGGATGTTCCATCGATCACAACGTTGGCGCCAGGGATCGCAGAACCATCACTGGAATCTTTCACAACACCCGAAATCGTCCTTACCTGCCCAAATAACACCACAGGGAGGGTTAGAAATACCAGAAATAGCAACCTTTTAGTCATGTTAACTTATTGTTTTACAGTTACTTGATAGATCAACAATCGATAATTGAACTCCTTAAACAAGTATCGATTGTCTTTCAATTTAAATGATGCAAGAGGCGAATGCATTTTTTCAATCATTTTTCGATCAAAAAACACGTTTTGCACCCCTATTAAGAGAATACAATTTTGCGCTTAAAAAACATTGATTTCAAACGATTTCAGGCCAACTTTAATAAAAATAGGCCAATACCTTATCGCTTTGTAAACATTAAAATTGTGGAGTTAAAACGCTTCTTAATTCCTGGTGATGGAACTGCCAATTTTTGAGGGTTGGATTAAGCTACCTTCTTCCGTAAGAATAACCTCATGCCACTTCGAAAGTGTATGTATTTTCCCGTCATTCTCAAGTTCAGAGATTTGATTCTTCACCTTATTCTTGAAAGCCCACACGGTATTTGTGCGCAGCATAAGCATAGCAGCAAGTGATTCAAGAGTTAATGTTTTTTTGCCGGTTACTGAGATATAGGTTATAAAGAATGCTTTCTCAACAGGAAACTTTACGCCATGAAATATGGTAAATGCGGTAATTGATTCGTTATATCCGCAGCGGGTGCACCTTCTTGAAAATTTCTGTGCGCCATCAAAATATTTTTCATTGCTACACTTCCTGCAGGCGAAGCCCTTCTCCCATTTCAAGGTCTCCAAAAAGCGATAACACGAAAGGGTATCAGGATATAGTGTTCTGAACTCCTCATAGTCCATCGCCTTCTCCATCAATCGTTCTTCCAGCACCTCCTTTATCTTGTTTTTTAGTTTCCAGTTATCAAGATCAAGCACAGAGTTAATTTGATTGATCTCGTGTGTTTGAATCAGCAATTTGGTATTGCTCGCCTCTAGCTCACTATTCTTACTATTAATCTCCGCTGTGCGTTCACTTACTTTTTGCTCTAACTCTTTGTTCACTTTATCCTTCAGTTGCATGTTTAACTCATGCTGCTGAATGATTCTTCTTAACGCGCGATCACGATTATCTTTTAGAATAGTAATGCGATCGCCAAGGGCAAGCGTAAGGAAGAGCATTTCTATCACAAAGCTAAAATGCAAACTGTAGTGAGAAACAGTAGTCAATTCAATTACGTCAAAGAAAACCAACGACCGCAGAAAGAACCCCATCAATAAAAGGCCATAAGCAATTACAAAATATCGGGCGGGTCGATAACCTCGTGACCAAACCCGAATGCCTGTATGAAGTATTAACCAGAGGGGTAGAATCTCAATAAACCTAAAGGCAAAGAAATCAGGATAGAAAAAGAATTCAATGAGGAAGATTCCGGTGCGAATGACAATCATTGCCTTTAGTGCCTTATCCAGCCTGGGGACTTTTGTTCGGGTACTTAAAAACCTTCGGGTAAAAATAAGCGCCCACAAAATCAATGAATAGAGAAATATTCCTGAAGTGTAGTTATTCCATTCAGGATGGCTTGGCCATAGATATTGAAAGCCTACTCCATCCAAACTCATTGCATAAAGTGCAACACTTAAAATATAGCAGATGTAATAAATATTTTTAATCTCACGAATTGCCAGGAAGACCAAGAAGTTATACAAGGCAATGATCAAGATCATTCCATAGAATGTTCCAAACAGAAAATATTCATTCAATGCATAATACACAAACCGGTTTACCGATCGAAAGGCAATTCGGATGTCAGCAAATTCGTGTGATTGAACTTTGAAGTAATAGTATTCAATAGAACTAGAGGTAGGATGAAGCTGTACTTCAAAATTCTTGTGTGCAAATTTTCGTTGATGAAAAGGATACCCATCTCCCATTACCAACCGCTCGTAGGTATCATCCCCTTTGGGAACATAGGCTTCAATTAAATCGATGGTTTGATCATAGAATTCTATCAGCCAAACCTTACTTGATGCAGTGTGCTGAACCGAAAAACGAATCCAATAAGACGCACCTGCCTGGTAATCTTTATTTTGATAGGATTTGTGGTTTTGAAATTGTTCAGCGACTTGTTGATCCAATATTTGTGAAAAGGTGAGGGCGTTGGTCGTGTCAATAAAAAATTCCAGATCCTTTAACAAGAAAATCCGTTCATCCACGGCATCGTCCACGGTAGCAGTTTGAGCAAATCCGCATTGAAATAAACAGATGCTAAATACCAATAGTATTGTGCGCTTCACCACATTTCCAATCATTCCCGATAAAGGTCGGAAAAAAAATATGAAAACACATTCAATAGTTAGTGTCTATTGATCTGGCAGCACGTGTGCATCATAGCCAAAGCGATGCAATAGATTTATGACTCTCGATGGGTCAATCTCTTCAGATAACGATCGCACTACCAAAACCCGATCGCAATCTTCTAAATCAAAACTGGCACGGCTATCCACAAACTCCATTTGGATTTCATCAATCAGTTGCTTCGCTTTCACTTTATCAACTACATTGGTTTTAAATACTTCTACCATCACTCGCACATGAACCACCAGACTCATGGCTGTGGAATTGCACTTTCATCCATAAAAAGAAATTCCCACTGATGGCCATCCAAGTCGGCAAAACTATGCTGATACATCCAACCATGATCTTGCGGGGGCATGTAAATCGATCCGCCTGCTGCTACTGCCAACTTTACCATTTCTTCCACCTTCGCGCGACTTTCCGCATCTAAGGCAATCAAAACCTCAGTGCTCTTTTGTGCATCCACTATCTCTTTCTTGGTAAATGTTTTAAAGAACGGCTTCGTTAGCAACATGGCGAAAATATTTTCACTGATAATCATGCAGGTTGCCTTATCATCGGTAAACTGAGGATTAAACGTAAAGCCGAGTTTAGTAAAAAAATCAATCGACTTATTTAAATCATTCACCGGAAGGTTAACAAAAATTTTAGTAGCCATATGGAAGATAATTAAACGGTTGCATAAACGCTATCCTGCATTTTTTGATAGCTCCCGTACGATCCAACTAAAATCGCCAGGAAAATTAACGGAAAGAATGATTGAAAGTTCATTCCGTCAACAGCAAAGTGACTAATGCTTGCAAACACAAAGTCAAAGACAAATCCTGCGTAAGCAAATTCTTTTACCCGCTTTGGTACTTGTGGAATCATTAACGCTATTGCTCCCAGTACTTTGAAAATCACTAGCGCGTTTCCAAAATAAACCGGATACCCTAAATGACTAATTCCTTGTTTGGCTAATTCAGTCTGCGATGTTAAGGCTGGCATCACTCCTTCCATGATAAATATCAGGCTGGTAGAAATCCAATAAATAAGCTTTGTCTGTTTCATAAAATAGGTTGAGGTAATGTTTAACTATTCTGATTTATTTTTTCGCAGATCAAGAGGAACCATACATAGTACATCATCGTCACCTCTATAAATTTCCAGGCAATAGCCCTTATGGTCAATGCGCGGGTCTTTAAGAATGGCCTGAAAGGCCTTTCCAATTAATAAAGGATTACTTCTAAAATGTGTGATCTTCTCTGACAAATAAGACCCTTGCTTAATTACAAATGATTCGCATCCATACTGCGCTCCTTCATTTGGATAAAGTGCATTCACCATTGCTTTATAGATAATGGTTCCTGATTGGTTAGGGTTGCGAGATTCCATAAAATTCCCTGTCCTTCGTTGACGGAAGTATGTTCGATAATTTTTGAAATGCAGCTTCAATTCCCGCTGGAAAATTTGCTATGGTTATTCCAAATACCTGAATGTCGCTTTTCAAATCATATATATCCATAACATTTGCTCTCTCACAATACAAATGTGGCAGGTTCCATTTCATTAAATCCTGTGTAAAAGCGACATAGTGAGGGGTTGATTGCGACAGTGGCTTTTTCTAATTTTAGGCACTAATCGATCAAATATGAAGCACATCTCTATTCTCGTGCCCACCGGGGCGGTAGCATTAAGTTGTATTGAAGGGCCTTTCATTCTATTTAATAAGGTCAATGAATTTTTAATCGATACTGGAAAGAAACCTTTGTTTCAGGTTCAATTGGTTGGCGCTAATTCCGATACCCAGGTGTATGATCGTCTCTTTAAAGTAACACCCGACACAACTATTAACCAGGTACAAAAAACAGATCTCATTATCATTCCGGCAGTAAATGGTAACATGACGGAGGTAATTGAATCCAATAAAAAATTCTTCCCGTGGATCAATAAGCAACATGAGCAAGGTGCGGAAGTTGCCAGTCTTTGCGTAGGGGCTTTTCTGTTAGCCTCTACCGGTCTTCTTGATGGAAAGAAATGTTCAACCCATTGGTCTATGACTGAGAAATTCAAAGAGCTGTTTCCAAACGTTGATCTGGTATCCAACAAAATAATCACAGACGAAAAAGGTATTTACTCAAGCGGAGGTGCTAATTCATTCTGGAACCTACTTCTATACATCCTTGAGAAATACACCAATCGTGAAATGGCGGTTCTGTTTTCAAAGTATTATGAAATTGAGATTGACCGGTTTAGCCAATCGCAGTTTATCATTTTCAATGGTCAGAATTCACACAACGATGAACATGTGAAAAAAGCTCAGGATTTTATTGAGAAAAATGTGGCCGATAGAATTTCCGTGGAAGATCTGGCTGCCAAGTTTGCCATCGGCAGACGAAATTTTGAGAGACGCTTTAAAAAGGCAACTAACAATACGCCTATTGAATACATTCAACGCGTAAAAATTGAAGCTGCCAAGAAAAGTCTGGAAGCGAGCCGCAAAAATGTAACTGAAGTCATGTACGATGTAGGCTACTCCGATACAAAAGCCTTTAGAACTGTATTCAAAAAAATTACGGGCCTCTCCCCTGTTGATTATCGAAATAAATACTCGCGCACGGCAATTACAATGTAGAGGTTTCTCTACTTAACCATGGACGCTCACCAACCTAAGGCTAAATCTTAGTGCCTCCGTGGTGAAGCAAGAGAACTGCAACAAAAATTGTATTTTGCGCCAATGCAGCTTACTCTTACAACAGGCATCATCATCATTACGGTTGCCTTCAGTTTATACACTATGCAAAAACCGAGTCTACTCGATAGACTCATGATGAATCCGTATTTCATCATCAATTCCGGCCAATACTATCGGTTAGTCACTTCGGGGTTCATTCACCGCGATCACATGCACCTGATCTTTAACATGTTTTCGTTCTATTTCTTTGGCACTCAACTCGAATACATCTTTCAACAGATCTTTGGTGGTATGGGAAACGTGCATTTTATTGCACTCTACCTGTTGGGGATCATTGTCTCTGATATTCCAACGCTTTTAAAGAATCAAAAGAATCCAAATTACAATTCCTTAGGTGCTTCAGGTGCAGTGTCGGCCGTTGTGTTTGCGTGTATCTTGTTTTTGCCTTTACGGGATATTTGTATCTATGGCGTGCTCTGCTTCCCTGGTTTTATTTTAGGGATTGGTTATTTAGTCTACTCCTTTTACAGCGCCAAAAAATCCAAAGACGGTATTAATCACGATGCGCATTTATACGGTTCACTCTTCGGAATTTTATACTGCATTGTTTTTTATCCCGACTCAATTCGAATCTTTATAGAGCAAATGGGTGAATGGAAAATTCCGTTTTTAATGTGACACTTGTCCTTTTCACGCAAAGTCGCAAAGTTCGCTAATAAATAGCTTAGGATTTAAAGCCCCATTCCTAGGCATAGCTCGCGAAGAGTTTGGTATAAAATCTTTGCGATCTTAGCGCCTTTGCGTGCCAATTGCATTATGCCTGGTTATTCAACTTCTTTAGGCTTCAACGCAACGGCTCGCTTCATTAAATCAGTTGATTGCAAAATCTTATTCTTTAGATAATAAGGATAATCAGGGCGATTGAAAATAAATGAGTCCACCACTTTTATAGCTTCTGGTGATGAGTATCCACCAAAGGTTGTTTGGAGCCAACGCTGTGGGAAGAAGATATCGCCAGTAAGTTGAATCTCTTGAAGCAGTTCAAGGGATGGGCGCAAATAAGCAATGGAAGTTTTAGTGCGCAAAGGATGATGCAAGTAATGGAGTGCTTCCAGCACCCACGACTCATGCTCTCTATTGGTTTCATTCGTCAGAGATTCAAAAAATGAATCGCGCACAACCAGATCATCGCTTAAGGCTGGCATCACAAACCGCATTCTTTCTTTTCGATCTGCATTCCTAACTTCGTCTAATTGCTTTGTTAAGAATTCTTGTTGCCTCGCTGGGATTTTCAATGCCAGTTCATACGCGGTAGAAACTTTATCTTCTTCCGATAATGTCAAATCCTTTATTTCCAGTTCTCCTTTCCAAACTTGCTCAAGGGTTAGCAATCCCTTTTCACTCATCACTACATTGCGATACGCACGGAAGTACGTACTCTTTCGTCCGGCATCGGGTGCTGCTTCAATTAATTTCCAAAGTGTAGTCTCTAGTTGATCCTGCATTAAGCTGCGATAATGTTCGGGTAAGAAAACCCACCAGGCTGTTTGCAAGTTTCCAAGCAAGTAATCGACAACCAATGGATTGTCTTCGGTTTCCAATGCATGCATTATGTATTGAATAAGTTTGTCAGGAGTTGGCCCATCGCCTCGCAACATACTTTCCCAACTATTAATCCACATAGAAGCGCGAAAAACAGGATCCGTAAACTGCATCGCGTTAAGTAGAAAAGTGTTTCGGCTCGAATCACTCATTTTAAAATATCCATACCCAAAACCATCCGCATTTAAATAGTTGACGGAAGAACTGGCATGAATATTCATTGGCTTATCAGAAACAATTCGAACCACCGTATCTTGCTTTTGATCGCGTTGAATTTTTAATGATTGTTGCCAAATTCGGTTGGCAAGAGCATCTTTAACTTGTGCAAGTTGATTTTTCTTTACCCAATCATAGGCGGGCATGCCTGCAGTTTTTACCCATACCCTACTCCAACTTTCAATATCTTCTTCCGACTTAGCATCAATAATAGAAACCAGATCATCCCACGTTGCATTGTTGAACGAATACGTTTTCAAATATTCCTGTAAACTTACTTGCATCATCTCGGGTCCAATCTTCCTTTCAAGATGACGCATAACGACTGGTGCTTTTTGATAAATGATGGCGCCATATAACGTGCCTGCATTTTTTAAATTGGTGAGGGGTTGCAACACCGGGTTCGCTCCTGCCGTGCGGTCAACATCATATGCGGATGGATAATGTGCCAACAAAAACCGAAGGTTGTGATTTATCTCAGGGAAAGAAGGTTGAACAATTTTGGCAGCCATAAAATTGGCAAACACTTCTTTCATCCACACATCATTAAACCAATTCATGGTAACCAAATCACCAAACCACATGTGTGCAGTTTCATGAGCAATCAAACTGGCTCGGCTCATTTTTCGATTTATGGATGCATTATCATCCAACAACAAACCCGATTCACTATAAAAGATAGAACCCGGATGCTCCATTCCTCCATACTGAAAGGATGGGATCAGTACAAAATCAAATTTGTCGAACGGATATTCAATAGAAGTGTAATTCTCCAACCAGTCCAATGCTTTTCCATGAAGATTAAATACTTCATCTAAATTTTTGCTCACCTTTATGCTATCGGTTTCGCGATAGTACATAGTCATGCTACGATCATTAACCAATCGGGTGGTTTTAAAAAATTTGCCGGCCGTGAATGCAAACAGATACGAACTAATAGGTTTCGTCTTTTCGAAAACATAAACCGACTTACTATTCTCATCGTGCTTTTCGCGTAACGCTCCATTCGAAACTGCTTCCCACTCTTTGGGTGTAGTCAGTGTTACTTCATAGGTTGCCTTTAGATTCGGCTGATCGAACAACGGAAAACATGTGGAAGCCCGATCGGGCACAAACAACGTGTACAGGTAATTTTCATTTCTGTTTAAGGATAAATCACCGGCAATGAATTTGATCGCAATGCTATTGATTCCTTTAACCAATTTTTGTTTATCAATTACCAGATGTTCATTTACAAATCGGTAGGGTATCCCTTTGCCTGCCACCTTTACAGATTTTACTTGCCCCGCTTTGGCACTAAAGTCGATAACAAGATCATCAGCCATGGAAAGCAAATTAAATGTAATCGTAACCGCACCGGGAATTGAGTCAGTCTTCCTTTCTGGGATATCAAAATTCAATTGGTACGAAATGTCTGATAGCTGTTGTTTCCGTAACTGATGTAACTGCAACGATACGCCCTTTTCGGGATCAGGTTTTTCAGATTCCTTACACCAGGTTAAGAAGAACAAACAAAAGGCAAATAGGTATAGACTTCTTTTCATTCTAATCCACTAATTCAATTTTCATAACCACTGACGATGTCAAGTATGGATTATTAAATTCGACCATTTCACCGACATTCTTTCCGGGTATGAGGAACAGCCGAGCCGACAACGCTTTGTTGGTGTACTTCAAGGACAAGGCTGCTACATCGTAATAAATTCTTTCCACAGTTTCCTGTGAGGTGCTTCCCGGTATAGGTACTACATCAAGTCCCGTTCCGGAAACAGAAGAAAACAATAACAACTCTTGAACTGTGAATCTATTTTCCACAGCACGCTTTGCCAATACTTTATCTTCAATGATGGGCAACATCAATCCGGAGTAGCCACATGTTTTAACACTTAAATTCTTTAACACATCTGTAATCAATGCACAGGCGCGAAGTGTGGACGAGCCACCGAAAGGTTGTTTTGTTAATGTTTCAATCGCTTCACCAATACTTGCATCCAATCCGGGGGCAGGCGAAGTATCTATACCGTAATAAATCCAGTTGTTCGTTTTAGAAATTTGTTGCGCTATTTGTTCAATCGGCTTTAATTTAGACTCAAGTGCCTGTCTCAAATTCTCCTTCGCATTGCTCCAGTCTGATTTTAAAAATACTTCCGTTAATATGTTAGGTGTTTCAAGTCCTATAGCAAAGCTTCTCTTTCCTTTATGGTACGCAGCCGGAAAGAAAGGTGATTCAGGCGGACAATTTGCAGATGCAGTAAATCTGAAATTCCCTTCCCTCTCTCCGGACTATTTTTTGAAATCGCAATGGTTATCTCAGCAGCAGCTTTAATTGAATTGGAATGTACTCCAAGCGAGGTGGATGAAATTGGTAAACTGAAATTAATGTTATCGGTTTCCTTAATCAACATAACAACCCAATCGGAAATATCACTCTTATACTGATTGGGTGGTAAGAGTTCGCCAATACTAAGTTGGATACCCTCACGCACAGCAATCTGATCAATTACTTTTAAGTATGGGATTGCTTGCTGATACGATTTACCATTCAAATATTCATACACGTTTTGAGTAACAATGCGAAGTGTTTGCACTTCATACCCTTTACCTACATATTCTGCTTTTGAATTTTTTAGAAAGGCAATTGCATTTGAAATAGTTGTGGTGTCAGAAAGGTTTGATAAAGACACACCTGCCGTGATCGTCCTGATTCTAAAATTATGCGTTTGACCATAAGCAAGAAATGAAGTTAGAAGGGTAATGATCAAAAGGAACTGTGATTTTTTAATGCATTTCATAATTCTTACTTCTTTAAAGGATGATCTAAATAAATAATAATTGTTGATATGAGCAGAAAAGGAATTTCTATTAACGCTACTTTCATAACACCCGCACTTAACTATTTACTTTTTAAGATAGGCCATACATTCAATCTCAACCCGTGCGTTCATTGCCAACCCAGTTGTTGCAAAAGCACTTCGTGCGGGTTTATGATTAGCAAAAAAGGTTACATACTCTTTGCTCATCTGCGCCCAATCGGCAATATCAGCAAGCATGCACGTACATTTAATGATATTATCCATCGAAGAACCATTTCGCTCTAGCACATCTTTAATATTTAATAGAGCTTGATGTGTTTCT
>CAWBCB010000114.1:0-5318 GCA_963787095.1 uncultured Cytophagales bacterium
TAATTTCAATGTGAATAACCTTAGCCTGCTTTGCGTACTTGCTTACATTTCCCGTTACACGATCATCGAAACGCATGCCCACTGCAATCAGTACATCACATTCGTTCGTGTTTATGTTAGGTGCATAGTTACCATGCATGCCTAGGAAGCCAACATAGTTTGGATGATCAGTTGGAAATGCACCTAATCCTAAAAGAGTGCTTGCTACCGGTATTCCTGTTTTTTCAGAAAAGGCAAGCAGTTCTTCCGATGCATTGGAAAGTAAAATCCCTTGACCTGCAAGAATGTAAGGCTTCTTTGCCGTGTTGATTAATTCAGCAGCAGCTTCAACTTCAGTTACTTTTAATGTTGGCTTTGGCCGATAGGTGCGAATGCTTGTACATTTTTTATAGTCCGCGAATTCGAACAATTCATTTTGTGCATTTTTAGTAATATCGATAAGCACGGGGCCCGGTCTTCCGGTGGTGGCAATATGAAATGCTTTAGCAACTGCTCCGGCAATGTCTTTTGCTTCCGTCACCTGCACATTCCATTTGGTAACAGGGATGGTCGTATTGATAACATCAATTTCTTGAAATGCATCGGTGCCTAAAAGATGGGCGAACACTTGACCTGTTATACAAACTAATGGAGTTGAATCAATTAATGCATCGGCTAATCCGGTAACTAAGTTAGTCGCGCCTGGACCAGAAGTGGCGAATACAATTCCGGGCTTACCGGAAACTCTGGCAAAACCTTGCGCAGCGTGAATAGCACCCTGCTCATGACGAACTAAAATATGGTTAAGTTGATCCGCAAAGTCATACAGAGCATCATACACTGGCATGATGGCACCGCCTGGATATCCAAAAATTGTTTTTACATTTTCAGCAACAAGGCATCGCAGCAACGCTTCAGATCCTGAGATCTTTTCTTTCATCGGCAATGCTTCTTTTTTCTCACTCTTCGTCAGTAACGCATCCATCAGCAGCTGTTTTTACGTGTTGTGCATATTTAAATAAAACTCCACTTGTAGCGCGTGACTTTGGAGCTTTATAGTGCGATCGTCTGATCGCCAAAGTCTTTTCGTCCACCAATAAATTTATCTGGTGTTTCTTAATATCAATTTCAATCCAATCGTTGTCCTCCACCAAACCAATCAAACCACCTTCAAATGCTTCAGGTGTGATGTGGCCAATAACAAAACCATGCGAGCCACCACTAAATCTTCCATCAGTAATAAGTGCAACACTTTTGCCAAGACCCGAACCCATAATTAAACTTGTGGGTTTCAGCATCTCCGGCATACCCGGTGCTCCTTTCGGTCCCACATAGCGGATCACCACTACATCGCCTTCTTTTATTTTTCCGGACTTAATTCCATCTACTAATTCAAATTCACCATTGAAGACACGTGCTGTTCCTTTAAATCGTTCACCTTCTTTGCCGGTAATTTTTGCAACCGATCCTTTCTCGGCAAGGTTGCCATACAGAATTTGTAAATGACCCGTTTTCTTAATGGGTTTTTCAATAGGAACAATAACATCCTGCTTTTCGAAATCAAGATCTTTAGCAGAAGCAACATTCTCGGCAATTGTTTTTCCGGTAACCGTAATACAATCACCATGCAGATATCCTTTCTGTAATAAATATTTCATAACAGAAGGAACACCGCCAATTTTGTGGAGTGCTTCCATTAAATATTTTCCACTTGGTTTCAAGTCGGCAATCAAAGGTGTTTTATCTGAGATGCGTTGAAAATCTTCTTGCGTGATTTTTACACCTACACTTTTCGCCATAGCAATTAGATGCAACACGGCATTCGTTGATCCGCCCAAAATCATTACGATGGTGATTGCATTTTCAAATGCTTTCAACGTCATGATATCACGCGGCTTCAAATCTTTTTCCAAACACAAACGAATAGCTTTGCTTGCTTCAATACACTCTTCAGATTTCTCTTTGCTTAGTGCTGGATTGGAAGCAGAGTAGGGTAATGACATACCTAATGCTTCAATAGCCGAAGCCATGGTGTTGGCTGTATACATGCCACCACACGCACCGGCACCCGGGCAAGAATTTTGAATAATGCCTTTATAATCTTCGTCAGAAAGTTTGCCTTGAATTTTTTCACCAAGCGCTTCAAAGGAAGAAATGATATTCAATTCACGACCTTTATAATGGCCACCGGCAATGGTACCCCCATAAACCATAATTGCTGGCCTATTGAGTCTCCCCATTGCCATCAGCGATCCGGGCATGTTTTTATCACATCCAACAACAGCAATTAATCCATCATAATATTGAGCACCGCAGACTGTCTCAATGGAGTCGGCTATCACTTCTCTGCTTACCAATGAATAGCGCATGCCATCGGTACCATTGCTGATACCATCACTTACACCAATCGTATGAAAAATTAATCCCACTAATTCCTGATCCCACACAGCTTGCTTTACTTCACTGGCTAATGCATTCAAATGCATGTTACACGTATTGCCATCAAAGCCAGTACTAACAATCCCTACTTGTGCCTTTTTTAAATCTTGTTCAGTTAACCCAATTCCATACAACATGGCTTGCGAGGCGGGCAGCGTCATGTCTTGGGTGATGGTCTTGCTATATTTATTTAGTTCCATTCTTTTTAGATTCCGGATACTAGATTCGAGCCACTTGTCAATAATATCAAGCTGCCAACATCTAGTATTATACGATTACATATGAATAACTCTTGTCTAATACAATACATTTATAGGCTTCCTGAACAACAGCACCCATGGAATGTTTCCAGGGTTTGTTGAACACTTGACCTTCTACCGAATCGATGCTAATAACTTCAGCTGCTGTACCACAGAAGAAAGCACTGTCGGCTTCGAATAATTCTTCTGGGCGGAAAAACTTTTCTTCAACGGGTAAATCCATCTCTTTGCAAATTTCCAAAACGGTTTGACGAGTGATGCCTGGCAAAATGTTTCCGAGTGGCGGTGTATAAAGCATTCCATCTTTTTCAAAAAAGAAATTGGCACCAGGCCCTTCCGCAACAAAACCATTCATATCCAACATCAACGCTTCATCGAAGCCACGTTGCTTGGCTTCATTGGTTGCCATAATTGAGTTTACATAATGGCCACATGCTTTCGCTTCCATTTTTACCGACTTTGGGTTGGGTCGTTGAAATGTAGAAATGCAGATGCGCTGAGATTGATCGCCAAAATAGTTTCCCCAGTCCCACGCAGTAATCATTAGAGATACACTTGTTGGGGCCGATAATGACATGTTAGGTCCACAATAAACGAGCGGCCTGATGTAAGCGTCTTTTAAATTATTTCTTTTAAGAATCTGATATGAAATTTGAGTCAGTTCTTCTACATCGTAGTGAAATGGAATACCTATTAGCTCGCAACTTCTTTTAAGTCGCTCAAAATGCTCATGAGCTTTAAAAATTTTTACGCCATTCACAGTTTGGTAAGCCCGGATGCCTTCAAAGGCCCCATACCCATAGTGCATAGTTTGACTGAACAAATCAGTAGTTGCATCTTTTGCTTTTACAAACTTTCCGTCAAGGTAGAGAATCGTGTTTTCGTTGTAGTACATATTAAAAGTTAGAACAATCGTTAGTTTGCAGGTATTACTATAAAACAAAACCGCCCCGGGTTATCGGGGCGGTTCACAATTTTTTTCACAAAATCGTCACAGCCCCGGTTTTCGGAGAATAATGACGTTAACGAGCACAAGCGCACTGATCGATTGGATCAGGTTGCTATTGATTATGACTGACTTCACATTATTCATACTTAATAATCTTGTGCTACGCTACAAGTTTGGAGAATTTTGTAATGACATTCAACGAAAACGAAGAAAAAAGTTTTTAAGTAGCTCATTTAACGAATGTTAGGTAAATCAATTCGATGAAAGATACTCTTGTATGCCATCGCGAATAGCGGTAAATGTTTTAACTAAACTTTCTTCATTTTCTTCAAGAAGTGTAACCCGAAAGCCATGTAACTCTGAGCAGAAAGAAGAGATGGGAACTACACAAACTCCTTTTGAACCTAAGAGATAATAGACAAACCGTTTATCATAGGGCATGTCCTGATCAACCCACTTTTCAACAAGGGCATTGATGCGTGAATCTTCAATTTTTATTTTCTGATTTCCGTTCAATGTGCCTTCACGAAAGATGATAGTATTATAAAAGGCACCAAATGTTTCGTTAAAAGTAAGTTGAGGAACTGTGCGCAAAATATCAGCAATAAGTTTACTGCGCCTTCCAATGCTCTGGTTGGTTTCTTCCCGATAGATTTTAAATCGTGGGTCACCTAAAATTTTTGGAATAGCAAGTTGTGGAAGTTTGGTAGAACAGACTTCAATCATTTTGGCATTGTCCAATGCCTGACAAAACCGGTTGAAGTCTTCATCCTTATCGCGATTGTAATATTCCATCCAACCACAGCGCGCACCAGGCCAAGGGAGTTCTTTCGAAATTCCTTTCATAGAAATACCGGGGACATCGTCAATCACTTCGGCCAATGAATAGGCTCGCACTCCATTGTATGTGATGTTGATATAAATTTCGTCACAGATCAAAAAGAGTTTAAACTCTTTCGCGATTTCAACTATACGCTTGAGAGTTTCATAAGGATACACCATTCCTGTTGGGTTATCCGGATTAATGATCAGGATGCCCACCACATTGGGATTGTATTTTACTTTATTATAGAGATCCTCGAGATCAGGATACCATTTATTGTTGGGGTCTAATTTGTAAGTAAGTGGCTCGTGACCGGCATGCGCTGCTTCGGCACTGGAATGAGTAGAGTATGCAGGAGAGGGTCCAATTACGCGCGAGGTAAGCGTGATGTACTGATATACTTTGGCGATTGCATCACCCAAGCCATTGAAGAAACAAATATCATCGGGTGTGATTTGTACTCCGTTTAATTGATTGGTTTGCTCGGCCAGAAATTTTCGGGTATCTAAAATTCCTTTGCTAGGGCAATAGCTATAGGTTTCATTTTGCAAAACCAGATCTGCAATGATATTTTTTATCCATTCCGGGAGTTTGTGATTCTTTTGGATGGGGTCACCAATGTTTTCCCAATGTATTTCTTTTCCGAGATTTCTTATTTGCTCGGCCTTCTTTACGATCTCGCGGATTTCGTAACTAAGTTCGCTGGCTCCTTCGCTGAGTAATTGCTGACGCATGTGTTAAGTTGAAAGTTTAAAAATCAAAGTATAAGATCGGCTTCTACTTAGATATTAAAATGCGAAGGTAGAGTGTAGTTTGTCAGATAACAAAATCAAACGATGATACTTGCGAATGATATTTAAAGTTGAGA
>CAWBCB010000115.1:0-5092 GCA_963787095.1 uncultured Cytophagales bacterium
AGGGCAAGCCATCTTTTGTAGCCAATAGTTTTTTAACAGTATTTGTTCTGGGGTCAAACACAAGAACCCCAGCGCCCGATGAGCCGATCAATAAAAGCGAATCCTGATAAACATTAATTGAAAAGACCGAAGTATTTGTAAGTTCAGGTACTGTAAGCTTTTTTATCAGATTGTTTTGCAAACGACTTAATCCAAACTCGGTTCCAATGAAGAGTGCTTTTTCACTTCTGAAATATCGAATAGCATGAACCAGTTGCCCTTTTAATCCATGATTGGATGTATAAGAGGTAAATTGATCTCCATCAAAATAATTAATACCGGCACCCGTTGTTCCACACCACAATCCTCCAGCCTCATCAAAATCAATATTTACTATATACTGACTTGAAAGTCCATTTTCGCGGTTATAAAATAGGAAGTGGTCATTCGCTGCATCGTACCTTCCTAATCCTCCTCCTGTTGCAATCCAAAGTTCGCCTTGCGGGCTGATTTTTATATCAAAAATTCCTTGCTCTTTGTTTTCTAAAACATAATGTTTCGTTTTTCCTTGATGAATTTTCCAAAGACCTTTCTCCGAAGATCCTATCCACGTAGCTCCATCCAAATCCCTGGCAATTGCCATAACCGCATTAAGTTTGTCGGATGCGCACCGATCAAAATCCTGTTTCGCATATTTATAAAGTCCTCGGCCGTTCGTGCCAATCCAGGTATTCCCTTCCTTATCAAAATGAATTTGAGATACCATTACATCGGTAAGCACTTTCACAACTTCTCCATCAATTTCCTTTTGAAAGGACAAATTACTTTTAGTAAAATCCCAAAAGAATTTATTCAACGAATCGTATGCCACCACATGTTTATCGAAAGTGAAAGGCATCTTTTCAAAAGAACCTGTTGTCGTGTTCATTGAAAAATATCCCTGATCCGATTCAATAATAAATTTAGTCTGGTAATGGAAGAGGCTAAGTACCCGACTAAATGATTCTTTATGGGAAATAATTTTCCGCTTCCCTTCTTTATCCATTAGCAAAAAACTACTGTCATTTAAATAAAATGCGAGTTGCTGGCTGCGGAGTTTTACAGCTGAAAAAATACTTTTATCAGCTAAGATGGATTTCCCCCAGAAGTAAACTGAATCTCCATAAATTTTGCCCATAGTGCCGGCCTGGGTGATAAAAAAAACGGAATCACTTTGTTCAAAAATTCTCCTTAATCTTTTTGGATTGGGCAGTGGCGATTGAAAAACAGTAAACTGTATTCCATTGAATCGTGAGATGCCATGCGGATGTACAATCCATAAGTTTTGTTTTGCATCAAGCATGAGCGAAGTGACCACGTTGCTTAGCAGGCCATCCAATGTGTTGTATGTCTTAAATTCTTTTCCATCAAACCGGGCAAGGCCACCCCCATTAGTTCCAATCCACAAGTATCCATTTGCATCTTCTACAATGGCATTTACTTGCGATTGTGGCAACCCATCCACAGCAGTGTATTGACGCAGCGCTTGTTGCTGCGCATTTGATAGTTGAACAACAATCAATAAAATGCCTAAAATGAGATACCTGGCGCACATAATGGGTAACAAGTTAGGAGTATTTGAAATGAAACCGAATACCCCCTATAGAGGGAGGCATTTGTGACTTTACTAAAACCTTCGGATTATTAGGAAGTATTTGAACGGCTTTAATATAGAACCGTATGACGGAAGATGAAATCCGTAAGGAATTATTAGTCATCGAGCGATCAAAAAAAGACCGTCAGGCTTTTGGAGAACTTTATGAAAAATATTTCGATCGTATTTTTAATTACATCTTGCGGCAAACGGATGACGAAGAACTGGCGGGTGATCTTTGCTCACAGGCTTTTGTCAATGCGCTAAATAATATTGGGAAATATGAATACCGTGGATTCCCATTCTCGGCATGGCTTTATAAAATTGCCGGAAATGAGGTAAACAAGCATTACCGGAAAAATAAAGGCAAGAAAATTTTCAGCATTGAAGAACTGAAAGTACGCGAACTCGTTGAGCAGACTGAAGAAGGTTGGGACGAAGAACTAATTAATAGACTGCTTGGCTATATGAACGAACTACCAACCGACATGGTGCAGGTTTTGGAGTTGCGTTTTTTTGAAGATAAGGATTTTAAAGAAATTGCTTTCATTCTCGATATGACTGAGAGCGGGGCTAAAATGCGCACCTATCGTGCATTGGATAAATTGAGAACGAATTTTAATCTTAAGGTGAGGTATCATGGGTAAGCATGAGATTCGGATACGGAGACAACGCATGTCGGCACGCGGAAGCGAGCGGTTCCGAAACTATAATTCTATTTTAAAACAGCATGACGAAAGTAAACGCATCAAAACGATTACACGCATTTTTACTTTCTTCTTTATTATTGTGGCGCTCATTTTAGTTTTTGTTGTCGTATCGCGTTGGGAGAAAAAACAAACTAAGCCCGGAAAAATTTCTTCTTCAAAAATTGTAAGATTAAAAACGTGACTAAACAGGGAGTATGTTATTAGGGAGTTATAACCTAAACACAACATACCATGGAAGCGAAGAAAAATCCAAAACAAGATTTGCAAAGGCAATCCTTTAAATTCTTTTTGATTGGCCTGAGCATTAGTGTAGCATTGATCATTACTGCGTTTGAGTGGCGCACAAAAAAAAGGGAGCCTGTTCCACCAACATTCGACTCTCTTCCAGAAGTAATCCTCGAAGGTAAAGCAATTGAGCATGAGGTTATTCCTCCAGCACCAGTTCCCGTCAAAAAGAATGTAATTTCGATTACAAAATCAATCGCACTTGTAACCCTTACCGAAACAAATAATCCTACTCTTGAATCCGATGAGGTTCCTGTGATCGAAAATGATCTGTCACATTCTTCTGTTCTTGAAATTCCTACAGAAGTAGTTCCAACAATTTTTATCGCTCCAGAATTAATGCCAGCGCCAATGGGTGGTTACAAATCATTTTATGAGCAGATTTCTAATTCAATCAAGTATCCGCGCCAAGCGCAAAGAAATCGTACCCAAGGCAAAGTATTTGTTGAATTTATTATTGATCAGTATGGCAATGTTTCTGATCTGAAAATTACAAAAGGAATTGGCGATGGCTGTGATGAAGAGGCTATGCGTGTTTTGTCACAAACAAAATGGCAACCCGGAAAACAGCGAGGAATTCCCGTTAAGGTAAGAATGACATTACCCCTTATTTTTAAACTGAATTAAGGCTATTTGCTAAAATGCAAGGTCAGATTATTTTTTGGTGAAAATCATTATTTAGTTACCTTTGCGATCTGTTTTTGGGCCTGTAGCTTAACTGAATAGAGTATCTGACTACGGATCAGAAGGTTGGGGGTTTGAATCCCTCCAGGCTCACATTTTAAAATCCTAACTCAAATTGAATGGGTTAGGTTTTTTATTTCACGCAGAAATATAAAGCTGTTTATAACCGTTAGTAGTAAAACCGGTCAAATGAAAAAAATTCTTAGTGCAGTAATCTTCCTATTAGTGGGTATAAGTGGTTTTGCTCAATACGAAACGATAAAGAAAGCTCCTAAACCCACTATACCGGGTACCTTTATGATTGATTTGGGGATCAATCAATTATTAAATAAACCTGATAGTACCTGGAATCAGGGACTTTGGGGGTCGCGAACGGTTAATTTATATTATCAATATTCATTTCGATTTGGACGATCGAAATTCAGTTTCAATCCAGGAATTGGAGTAAGTCTTGAACGCTGGAAATTCAAAGACGGTGCTACCTTAATTGATACCGTTGAACTGGTAAGCTATCCAAACGGTGCTGTTTCTACAGAACAAGTTGAACGATACAACTTATTAAGCCCGACACGCATTTATTCAGCACTGGCTAAGAAATCTCAATTGATTGCCAATTATGTTGAGATTCCATTGGAATTTCGCTTTGATACTAAACCTGAGGATATTTCCAGAAGTATAAACATTGCCGTGGGCGGGCGAGTAGGTTTGTTGTTTGACTCTAAGACAAAATTGAAATACAAAGATGCTGATGGCGACCTGATAAAAGTAAAGAACAAACAATCCTATGGGCTTGAACAGTTTCGTTATGGAGTTTACACGCGTTTTGGTATTGGTGGCTTCAACTGGTTTGCCTTTTACAACCTATCCAATGTGTTCCAAAAAGGAAAGGGCCCGCTTGGCGCAGATTCAAACTCATTAACTTTTGGAATTTCTGTAAACGGATTCTAATCAGTTACCTTTAAATACTGGTTTTCTTTTTTCAAGAAACGCTGCAACACCTTCTTTATAATCGTGCGAAGTTCCTGCAATCTCTTGACAATAGGTTTCGTACTCTAGCATTTCATCTAAATTACTGGTTGATGATTTGCTCAGCATTTTTTTAATCAAACCAACTGACTTAGTGGGTGCTTGTGAAAAGTAGTCGGTGTATTCTTTAACAACCACATCCAACTGATCTGCGGAAGCAACTTTATTTATTAGCCCAAGTTGCAAAGCCTCAGCCGCTTTCACCCGACTGCCCATAGAACACAACTCAAAGGCTTTCGCCATACCCACTAATCGAGGTAAAAAATAAGCCGACCCTGAATCGGGTACTAATCCTATATTTATAAAAACCTCGATAAGCGTTGCCTCTTCAGAAGCAACAATAATATCGCATGCTAATGCAAATGAACAACCAGCACCAGCAGCTACGCCATTTAATCTGCCCACAATAGGTTTTGGCAAATTGCGCATGGCGCGAATAATTGGATTATATCTTTTTTGAAGTGACTCCATAAAAGATCGTTTCTCTTGACCAGAAACTGCTTTCAAATCCTGACCGGAACAGAAAGCTTTTCCTGCTCCTGTTAGTACAACCACCCGAACCTGATCATCTTTTGCAACATGGAAGCGACAATCAAAAATGGGATCACTGTTTTGCATACGGCATGTAGTAGCTGTCATTTGGACATTGTTCGTTATCTGGTATAAGAGTGCGGTATCAAATGTCGAAATGAAAAACAAAAATATCGGACGGACCCGCTTTTTACAGGACGCATGCCGCAACACAATAATCGTTTGGATATTGTGAAATATTTAA
>CAWBCB010000116.1:0-20102 GCA_963787095.1 uncultured Cytophagales bacterium
ATGCCCCGCTGCTCAAAAATCCAAACCGGTGTGAGATTCTAAAATCCAATACTCCCGGAGCTACGTTTTCAACGGAATGCCCATTGATAAGTCGTGTCGTTTTAAAGGTAGCGGTAGTGAAATCCTTTTTATTTACGGGTTCTGTTTCATCTTCCAGCATTTTCATAAGATCATCCTGAGAAAAAGCAGAAAATGAAAGAAACGTTAGGAGCGTGATTAGATAGGCGCGCGACATATTAAGATTTAGGTTCGTATTGACAGTTCACCTTGATTTCAACCGTCTTTGAAATTTTTTCGGCTACCAGCGATGGTATCTCAACGTTGTAGTCTGCAAGTTTGATAGTAAATGTAGAAGTAGCAGAGATTTTACCTGCCTTTATGGTTAGGGTTCCAGTTGCCGATTGTTTCTGTTTTATACCATGAATTGTTAGATCACCTTCAACTGTGGTTTCATAGATGCCATCTTTTTTGAAATCAATTTTTGAGGCATTCGTAATTTTTCCTTGAAAGGTGGCTTTAGGAAACTTATTGGATTCCATATAATTTTCATTAAAGTGCTCTTCCATGAGTGCGCGATCGAAATGAAAACTCTTAATCAGGATTGCAAAAACTACCTCACCCTTACTTGTATCAATCAAACTGGTAACTTCATTATTTACAGCTTCTATATTTTCCATTGGGGTTTTAGAGAAAAAAGAAACTTGCCCACTACGTGTCATTTGAATGGATTGTGAAGAAACAACGGTTGCAAGGCAGTTCAATAAAAGGACTAGATATAATCGTTTCATGGGTGAGGATTTTAATAGTTAATTATTTAAGGCACCCGAATCAATCCAGGATTGAATTTTTGCGATGTCACAGGCAGACATTTTGCCAGAATTTTTAGGCATGGGCGAATAGCCAGGTTTGAATTTAATACTCCCCAGTAAACCTCCATTTTTTACATAGATCATTACCTTGTCATACGTATCTAAAGCTATTCCATCTGAAGGGGATGAACCACCATGGCAACTATTGCATCGATTATTTAGAAGCGGTAACACATTTGCGCTAAAGGAAGCAACAGTTATTTCTGCACACGTAGTTGAACCGGGATAGAGAACTTCTACTTTGTCATAATAACATCCAAAGAGTAGGAAGCTGAGCAAGAACAAAAAAAAGTTATTTCGATTCATTTCACTTAATTATTTGCCGCACCATTATTTATCCAACTTGTTATTTGATTGATTTGGCATTCGCTAAGTTTTGATCCCGGAGGCATTGGCACAAATCCAGAAGCATGTGCTATTGTACCCAGTAATTTTCCATTGGATACTTGAGCATTTACTTGAGTGTAACCAGATAGATCAATATTTCCACTAAGCGAACCTGGCTTATGACATCCTACACATTGAGTAGCAAGCAATGGTTTAATGGTAACTGCGTAGGTGAATTGAGCAGGATCACATGAACAATTACAGTTCACTGTATTTTTTGCGCCTTGATTGATCCATGCTTTTATGGAATCTTTTTGTGCTTGTGTTAAAGAGCCATCAGGAGGCATTCGGTCTTCCCCAGATCCAAATAATACCTTATATAATTTACTTTCACTCGCATTTCCAGGCACAATCCCTTTTCTTACAATATTTGTATAGTTAGTTAATACAAACCCTTCCTTATGAGTGGCCGCATCATGACATTTGCTTTGTGTGCACGAGGAAATAAAAATGGGAAGCACACTACTTTCAAAGCATACCTCGCCACTGTAAACACAACCAGGTGTGGTAAATTCGCCTTCGTTAAGTGAGTAGGGATCTAAAAAAGGATCATGTACGCATGAATGAATAATAAAGAAGAAACTCACCAGCAACCCTAGTGACATTAATTGCTTATTGTTAATAATAGACTTGATCCGCTTATTCATCTTCATCTCTTTTATTTTTCTTTTAGAAATGCATTGGTAATAACTACATCTGATAGATAACCTGTGCAAATACCCTGAACGATTATAAGATCAGAAACTCTGACATCGACATCTGAATTCATAGTACAACGAATCCCAAATATCGGGTCATTTGTTTCTAACACGATCACTGTCATTTGATCTTGATTGGTAGTTACCTCTAAAACCTTCCCCTTCACTTCCAGTACTTTGTCCAGATATAAAGTATTGGCGTTTGTTTCGTCCTCATTAAACTTAGTAAATAGTTCTTCTGAACTTATTTGAATGGATGTTTCGTCTGCAGGATTCCTGTGAGGTTTTTTATACTGCATATAGAATGTTCCCAAACCGACTATTCCTGCCAAAAGAAGAATGATGAGAGCTTTTTTCATATTTTTAGCTATTTACCTTTTTATGCCGGCATAAAAGTAAAGGGGTCTTTCAATGAGTTTAATAGTCGATTATATAACGCAACCTCAGGACAAGTTATTTTTTGACATTTGAAATAGCTAAACAATACTGAAGACTTTCTGAATAGCTATTTCGATTGATAATAGACTCAGCATTTATACAGAATCAATGGCTATGTTCACTGTAGTTCATTGCAGGTATTCTCGTAAATAATTGGATTGGCTAGATTTAAGCACAGATTTTAAAATCTGATTTGAAAGCAGTGTTGGGTTGTGTACGAATAGGAAATTTCAAATCCTTCCGCATCACATATCTCTTTTACAATCGCAAGGCCAAGTCCATGGCCTTGTGGAGCTTTTGATTCGCGACTAAAGCGTTGAAAAAGTTTTTCAGTATTATTCAATGGCTCACCAGGATTTAAAATTGTCAAAGTGTTCTCGCGTATGTAAATGGTTGCCTCACAATTTTCAGGTGCATGTCTTAGTGTATTAGAAATTAAGTTGCTCAGCATAATATCTAACAAGGTAGGATTGGCTTTAACATACGTTTCAAATTCAACAGTAAGAGTGATTATTATTTTTCGGGCTTGGGCTTGCTCCTTATAAAGCTCCAATGTCTTTTCTATAGCGTCTTTTAAATAAACACTTTGTTTAGATGGAAATTGGTTGTTTACAATTTTAGAAAGCAAAAGCAAATTTTTATTTAATCGAACAATGCGATCTGTCGCGTTTAATAAATCACTAATTAATTCTGCTTGTTCGTTGGTAATGCTTTTTGTTTGCATGAGAAGTTCCAGCTTAGAGCGGCAAATGGCTAGAGGAGTTTGTAATTCGTGGGCGGCATTTTCGGTAAATTCTTTTTGATTTAGATAGGCTTCACGATTTTTGACAATCAGTTGTTCGATGGCACTTCTTAAATCTTCAAATTCATCGGTATCAGATGGCGAAAGACTGATTGTAAGATCTTTATCAATTTGATATTTTTTAAGTTTTTCAAGAATGTTGTAAAATGGCCGCCATATTACTTTTGATTGTTGATGATTTATAACAATAAACCCTACTAATAGAAGGATTAGCAAGCTTGCTTGAATAATCACGATTGCTTCAATTAAATCTCGCCTTCCCACTAAGGATTCGCTAATAATCAATTCATAATTCTTGTTATTAATTTTAATTCCGGTTCGTAGTATTCTAAATGGAATCATTTCTTCTTCACTCGAATCATAAAACTCGTAACTATAGATAGAGTCGGTCACCGGCCACTGAGCGGCTTCCTTTAATCTAAACTCTTCATTTACACGCTCATATAATCGGAGATCGTTTTCTGAAGTAATGGTGGGGGCTATTTTTATAAAATTTTCTTTATGATGATATAAGGCTTCTTCCATCTCCTCTACAAATAAATGTTGGATGGCGAGGTAGTATAAAGGAGTACACACAAGCAGCAGCAAGGCTGAGTATAAAATGTAATTTTTAACCGTGCGCCTTAGTAATTTCATGCTTCAAATTTATACCCAAGACCATATACAGTTTTGATGGAATCTTGAGCACCGACTTCATTAAGTTTCTTTTTTAAATTTTTCATGTGGGCGTAGATAAAATCAAAGTTATCGAATACATCAGCGGCATCACCGGAAAGGTGCTCTGCTATAGCGTTTTTTGAAACTACCCTATTCTTATTTGAAATCAGAAACAATAAAAGATCATACTCTTTGCGGGTAAGATCAACTACCTGTTTGTTAACAGTAGTAACTTTCCCCACAAGGTCGATGGTTAGTTCATTAAACGAGATCGTATTATTTCCGTCAAATCGTTTGCGTCTGATCACTGCAGAAATACGGGCTCCCATTTCTGAAAGATGGAAAGGCTTAGCCAGGTAATCGTCTGCTCCCATGTTGAGTCCCTTAATCTTATCGTCTAGCGAATTTTTAGCGGAGATAATAATAACGCCTTCCGATTTGTCTTCTTTCTTAAGACGATCCAAAATTTCTAGTCCATTACCATCGGGCAAGGTTATATCCAGTAAGATGCAATCATATTCATGAAGGAGAATTTTCTCAATGGCTTCGTGAGCGGTGTAAGCAATTTCACACACATAACTTTCTTGCCGCAGGTAGATCATCATGCTTTTGGCAAGCTCGCGCTCATCTTCAATAATAAGTATTTTCATGATCTTGTGAGGAAAATAGCGATTTTATTAATCAATTGTGCATCTGATTATGCTTAAACGCAAAACTTGCTGTTTGATACCATGTGATAGCTTCCTGCTCGATAGGTAGTCTAGTGCTATGCTCGGTAACTTTATCCTTTAGCGTATGATCTTTATCAACCAGATAAATGACGGGATCTTTTTTCGGGGCCATCACAACAAGACTATCATTTTTTAAATAACCAAGCAACTGATAGGTGCTTATGAACACGCGTTCTTTTCCAATGGGTAAGGCATTGAGATCATACCCAAAGAATTTTGTTTTATAGGAAAAGTTGAGCATACCTAATAAAGTAGGTGCAATGTCTATCTGACTCATTAACCTACTTTGAATACCCGATGTAACGTGAAGAGGCGAAAAGATCAGCATCGGAATTTGATACTTATTAATAGGTAGATCTGTTTTGCCCGCGCTGGAAGCACAATGATCGGCTGTGATGATAAACAATGTGTTTTCAAACCATGGTTTCTTACTGGCTTCGCGAATAAACTTACCAATGGCATAATCGGTATATTTTACAGCACCTTCGCGATTGGTATGTGATGGAATATCAATTCTTCCATCAGGATATGTAAAAGGACGATGATTGGTGGTTGTCATGATGTGAGTAAAGGAAGGTTGATTGCCAGATACTGTTTTGTCTATTTCCCGTAAGGAAAGTGTGAATAGATTTTCATCGGCCACTCCCCAAATATTTTCATAATCAATTTCATGATCGGCCAAAGCACTGCGGTCAACTACTTCGTAGCCATTGCTGCCAAAGAAGTTTCCCATGTTGTCAAAATAACTGTACCCACCATAAATATATTTGCTTTTGTACCCCTTTTCATTGAACACAGTAGCGAGTGTAAACAAATCTTCATTGTGCGGTCTTCGTACAATGGATTGCCCAGGGGTAGGCGGCACAGCAAGCGAAAGTGCTTCTAGTCCGCGCACGGTTCGAGTTCCGGTGGCATATAAATTAGTAAAGCTAAGACTGTGTTGAGCCAGCGAATCAAGAAATGGAGTATTACCACCCGTGTTTCCAAAAATACCCATGAACTCAGCACTGAAGCTTTCAATGCTGATCAATACTACATTCATTTTCTTTTCTGGGTGTGTGCTAGTAATTGTTCGGGTAAGAGAAAGAATTGTGTCGGCAGGAAGTTGAGGGTACAATAATCTTGTGAGATTTTGATTAACCTCAGCTTCGGGTAAATGGACGTAAAATTGTGTGTAGTTTAATTCATTATTTCGATAAGCTGCAAACAATTCGTAGAGGCCGTTGCCGGCTAGTTCATTCGCAATTGTATTTGAGCTAAAGTTATGATGGGTAGTGTTTATGAAAGTAAAACTTAAAACAGGAAGTGCAAGAAAAACAGCCGCCCACAAAGATCTGGCTTTAAATCGAATGGATTGTTGTAAGCTTCTATCAATACCTGGCTTTAGTAAGAAGAAAACTCCAGCCGATAGTAAAACAACAATTATGATAATAGGAACAATCGGATACGATTGTTGAATGTTGCCAATTACTTCTGTTGTGTAGACGAGGTAATCAACAGCTATAAAGTTGAATCGGGTTGTAAACTCATCCCAAAAAAGCCACTCTGAAACGGCATTGAATATTAAAAGAAATGTTTGAATATAGAAAAATCCGTAGACCAGAAACGTATGCCATCTCTTTTGAAATATTTTTTCGGGTACTAGCCATAAGTATATAACAAGAGGAATAATGAAATAACTGGCTTCCACAAGATCAAAGAAGAAACCCATGGCAAAAGCCCCAGTAATTTGAGGGATTGTTAAATCTGCTTCCGAACCAGATTTAATTAGCAATGCAATACGGATAAGGAGGGATATACCTACAAGCAGATAGACTAGTAGAACAAGGTTGTAAAATCTGTTTTTCAAGGTGGAATAGGTAGAATTGAATTATGCAAATCTATTAGGCAATTCTAAAGAAATTCTGAATGCACGATTTCTTACTGATACATCATATTTACCTTACTTTGCCTTATAAAATGATGGAATTATGGCTGAGAAAGTGAACTGCGTTGTTTCTGGAAAAGATTATCCTATCGAACGAGCAACTCCGCTCTCCGTATTGGATAAAAATATGCTAACGTATATTCATGAACATTATCCAAATGTGCCTGTGAAGGGCTATTTGGGGGATGATCAATTGCTGCATATTAAAAAGGAATATTTGAATCAAATGCTGGCAAGCGAGTTTGGCGAGCTGGATGAATTGGAGAAGGAGGTGATTACGAGTATTTCTGAAAACAAGATTATTTCAGAACAAGTTGAGATATCTATTGACGATAAACTCACGCTAGGTGACAAAATCTCTGATCGTATTGCCGAGTTTGGAGGTAGTTGGACATTTATTATTTCCTTCTTCGGATTTATTCTTGTTTGGATAGTAGCCAATATTTGGTGGTTAAGCAATAGAAGCTTTGATCCTTATCCTTTTATCCTACTCAATCTTATTTTATCCTGTTTGGCTGCCATTCAGGCTCCTATTATTATGATGAGCCAAAACCGACAGGAAACTAAAGATCGAGCCAGGTCAGAACATGATTATAAAATCAATTTAAAAGCTGAATTGGAAATTCAACTGCTTCACAAAAAGATGGATCACCTCTTAATTCATCAAAGTAAAAGGCTCCTTGAAATTCAACGAATCCAAACGGAGATGATGGAGGCTGTTCTTGGGAGATTACCTGAAAAGGATTAGGAGTTATTTCAAACTATCTAGATCGCGAATCAATATTTTCTTCCGATCAAAATTGATCAGATTTTTTTCCTTCATATCATTAAGGATGGTGGTAACGGTTTGGCGGGAGGTACCAGTGAGTGCAGCAATATCTTTATGAGTAAGACGAGTAGGTATCATTGTTTCAAACCCAACCCTTTTGCCTTTCCAGGCGGCAGTATCTTTCAAAAACTCTACAACTCGGGTACGGGCATCTTTGAAAACTAATAACTCCAATTTGCGCTCCAGCTTCATCAGGCGTAGCCCAATAAGTTTTAGAATTTTGAAACTTAATTCCCGATCTTCTTTCATAAGATCCTTTAGCTCTTCAATACCAAGTGGGCAGATGGTTGTGTTCGCATCCATGGCTTGTGCAAAGTCTTTTCGGGTTTCTTCACCCGCCATGGCTAGTTCACCAAATATTTCGCCAGTACTTAAGATAGCTGAAACAACTTCCTTACCGTCTTCCTGATAATGACCCAAACGCACCCGTCCTGAAACAATCATATAGATATGTGTAGCAGTCTCATTAGGAAAATAGATAAAATCATCTTTTTTGTAGAGATCAAATGCATGCTTCTCGGCCATGGTCTTTGTTCGGTGCGGACAAAGTATTTTGTAAAGATTAACGCTTTCGAAGTACCAAAGTGAGGAAGTATTACTCATTTCTAAGAATTCAGTATTAAGTTAGCAAAAAATTAGCAAGAAAAGTTCATGGCCAAGTTAACCCTTAACGAGATTTGGATATATCCTATCAAGTCGTTAGCCGGAATACGACTACAACAGGCATACGTTAAACAAAAAGGACTTGAATACGACAGAAGATTCATGCTTGTTGATGAAGGAGGAAGGTTTCTAACTCAGCGTGAACATCCACACATGGCACTTTTTAATGTGTTTATTGCCAATGATCAATTGACAATTGAGTCAAAAATTTCTAAACAAAGTCTTGCTATGGAATTAATACCAACAAGGGGCGAACCTTTGTCGGTGCAAATTTGGGATGATGAAGTAGAGGCATTGGAGGTAAATCCTGTTTATAGTAAATGGTTTTCGCAAGAATTAAAAATCAATTGCAAGCTGATTTATTTCCCTGAAAAAAATCGAAGAGATGTTGATCCCCGCTATGCGAGTGCTAACGAACAAGTGAGTTTAGCGGATGCCTATCCCTGTTTGATCATTGGACAAAGTTCATTGGATGATTTGAATAACCGAATGGAAGTTCCTCTTCCTATGAAGCGTTTTCGTCCTAACTTTGTATTTACAGGCGGAGCACCTTTCGAAGAAGATGACTGGAAAACTTTTAAAATTGGTAAAAACAGATTTTCAGCTGTAAAACTATGTGCACGGTGTGTGTTAACAACTGTTGATCCGGAAACAGGGATAAAAGGCAAAGAGCCCTTAGTTACCCTGGCTACTTATAGAAAGAGAGAGAATAAAATACTATTTGGACAAAACTTATTACCCATTGATTATGATGAAGTACGTGAAGGAGATGAAATTGAATTGTGCTAGTAACTGGTTACTGGTTACTGGTTACTGGATACTGGTTACTTCCTTGAGTTCTTGTCAGGTAAAAGAAACAAGCCTTCCCATATTTGGTGAGCGCGAAGTGGTAGGTACGGATACAGTCTATCATACCATTGCGCCATTTGCATTTGTGGATCAGGATAGTAGTTGGGTTACCAATGCAACCTTCAATGATAATATCTATGTGGCAGATTTTTTCTTTACCACCTGTCGCTCAATTTGCCCTATTATGAAAACGCAGATGCTTCGGGTATACAAAGCAACTGCGGACATGCCGGATGTAAAACTCCTGTCACATACAATCGATCCGGAATATGACACAGTAGCCTTGCTCCACGACTTTGCCTCTCGTCTTGAGGTGGAAAGCGCCCGCTGGCATTTTGTAACAGGTGTTAAAGATTCTATTTATAAAATTGCTCAAACAAGTTACTTTGCTACCGCCATGGAAGACAAAACAGAGCCCGATGGATTTATTCACAGCGGTGCTTTTTTGTTGATTGATAAAAAGAAACGCATTCGTGGAAAGTATGACGGTACAAAAGAAGAAGATGTAAACAGATTGATAGTAGATATTAAAAAGCTTCGGCTGGAGAAATGAGAATCCAAACTCGTTATTTCTTTTTAGTCTTAATTCTATTTGGAACGGCATTATTAACATGTACGCCTGGCGACAGGAGTAAGCACAGTGATTCGGTTAAGTATCAACAGTATTTCGTTCAGGGCGGAGAATTATATAAAAACCATTGTGCCAATTGCCATCAGCTAGATGGAAGTGGGCTTGGAAGGGTCTATCCGCCTTTGAACAAATCTGATTTTATGAGGCAAAACTTTGAAGAGGTAGTATGCCTTATAAAGTATGGCCGAAGCGGAGAACTATGGGTAAACGGAACCATGTATAATCAGCCAATGAAAAGCAATCCATCACTTACCGAGCTTGAGGTTGCAGAGATTGCTACGTTCATTTATAATGCATGGAGTATTCAAAAAGGGATAGTGGAAGTAGGGGAGGTAGCGCAGATATTAACAACCTGCGAGGAGAAATAGAATCAAACACTTACATTTACAATGTGATACCACGCTGCCAAAAAATGTAAGTGTTTGATTTATAAGTTCAATACTAAATGCCTACTATCCAAAATGAGCGCAGTAGTACTTTTCATTTTTTTAGCTTAAATATGTGTGCTTTATAAGCTGTGAAAAAGCCCGACTACAAAAAACTTCTTTATTCCCTCCTTGGTGTTTCAGTTTTTTATGGAACAATTATTCTGCTGCTTCATTCGATTGAGTCTGATGTAGTGGGTACTAAAATGCCAAGTTGGCAAGATAGCTTGTGGTATGTTGTCGCAACGATTACCACCGTTGGGTACGGAGATGTTATCCCGATTACCTATTGGGGGCGTGCTGTTGGTTTTATAGTTATGCTATCCAGTTTGGGAGTTTATGGTTTTATTATTGGTCAGATCGCAAATTTTATGAGTACACTAAAAGAACAACGTGAGTTGGGCCTTAATGGCACCGACTTCAGAAACCATGTCGTGATTATTGGCTGGAATGATTTTGGCCGATCAGTAATCGGTCATCTGGTGGCAGCAGGAAAACAAGTAGCTGTAATAACAAAAGAACGATCATCCATTGATACAATTAGGGAGTATTACGATTCGGATAATGTATTTACACTCTACGCAGATCATGCCAATTTTGATATGCTGGAGAAGGCTAATATCAAACTCGCCTCCATTGTGTTTGTCAATTTGAATGATGATACTGAAAAACTTGTTTACGTAATTAATCTCAAAAAGCATTTCGCAGATCTCAATTACGTAGTAACACTGGATAACGGAAATCTTAAAAACACTTTTCAAACCGCTGGCGTTACTTACACGATTTGTAAAAACGAAATTTCGGCCAAACTAATGGCTAGCTATATTTTTGAACCTGATGTGGCTATCTTTAGTGAAGAAATTTTAGCCTATGCGCATCACGATCATGAGTATGACATTAAGCAGGTAAAAATTGAGTCTAACAATGTCTTTGTCGATACATTTTATGAAAAGGCATTTTTTGATTTAAAGAAAAATTGCAACGTAATTTTGATCGGTATTGTGAAAATGGGTGCTGAGAAAAAGTTTTTGAAGAATCCCGAAAGTAGTGTGAAGATTGAAATGGGGGATCAGCTGGTAATTATGATGGATGGTAAGGGAAAGGAAGCGCTGAAAAAACAATATCGGATTACCGAATAAAAGAAGAGCGGGCCCCTCAGCCCGCTCTAACCCCAAAAACCAAACCCCTCACACTTTCCCGGTGAATCCGGGACCTCACTATCTTTAATGTCGTTATTCGACAGTTTCTAGCTCATCCAGGTTGACAAACTTAAATTCAACCTCATCTACTAACTCAACAAAGATTACGGAGTCCTTGTTCACTTTTCCTGACAATATTTGTTTAGAAAGTTCATTTAATATTTCCCTCTGAATCACCCTTTTTAGCGGTCTGGCACCATACTGAGGATCAAAACCTAGTTTCCCTAACCTGTCAAGGGCTTGCTCAGAGATAGTCAGTTTCACACCGCTCTCATCCAAACGTTTTTGAATCTGCTTAAATTGTATTTCTACAATTTTTCTAATATCTCCCTTTGTTAACGGACGGAACATAATAATTTCATCAATCCGATTGATAAACTCAGGGCGCACAGTTTTTTTAAGTAATGTCAACACATCCTCTTTGGTGCTTTCTATTACTTCAAAATAATTTTCATCCGTTATTTTTTCAAAATTCTCCTGAATAATACCTGAACCAATGTTAGTAGTCATGATGATGATCGTGTTTTTAAAATTAGCTACCCGACCCTTATTATCAGTTAACCTACCTTCATCAAGAACTTGCAATAAAATGTTGAAAACATCAGGATGAGCTTTTTCAATTTCATCCAGTAGGATAACAGAGTATGGCTTGCGTCTAACGGCTTCAGTTAACTGACCACCTTCATCATATCCCACATACCCAGGAGGTGCACCAATCAATCTGCTCACACTATGACGTTCCTGATATTCGCTCATATCAATACGCACCATCGCATTATCATCATTGAAAAGATAATCAGCGAGTGCTTTTGATAATTCGGTTTTACCAACACCCGTTGTTCCCATAAATATAAAAGAACCAATAGGGCGTTTTGGATCTTGTAACCCGGCTCTACTTCTGCGAACGGCATCACTCAAAGCTCGAATTGCTTCTTCCTGCCCGGCTACTCGCTTGCCCAATTCTTCCTCCAGATTCAATAACTTTTCGCGTTCGCTTTGCAACATTCTTGAAACGGGTATGCCTGTCCATTTTGCTACCACCTCAGCGATGTCTTCGCTGTCAACTACTTCTTTAAGCAAGGAATGACCACCCTGCATCTCTTTCATTTTGACCTGAGACTCACTAAGTCTTTTCTCTGCTTCGGTAATTTTTCCGTATCGGATTTCAGCAACCTTTCCGTAGTCACCTGCCTTTTCGGCTTGCTCGGCTTCAAACTTTAGTTTATCAATATTTTCTTTTTCCTGTCGGAGACTTTGAACAATAGTTTTTTCATTTTCCCATTGAGCTTTCAACGTGTTTCGTTCACCGGTAAGTTCAGCAATCTCTTTTGTAAGGATTACTTCCTTGTCTTTATTTTTTTCTCTGCGCATGGCTTCGCGCTCAATTTCCAACTGCATGATTTTACGATTGAGTTCATCCAATTCTTCGGGAAGTGAATCCATCTCTAATCGAAGTTTTGAAGCTGCTTCGTCCATCAAGTCAATTGCTTTATCTGGCAAAAACCGATCGGAGATATAGCGACTTGATAATTCTACGGATGCTATTACAGCATCATCTTTAATTCTAACACCATGATGCAACTCATATTTATCTTTAATCCCGCGAAGGATGGAAATAGAATCTTCAATTGAAGGTTCGTCTACCAACACGGATTGGAACCTGCGTTCGAGTGCTTTATCCTTTTCAATATACTTCTGATACTCCTTTAAAGTAGTTGCACCAATAGCATGCAACTCGCCACGGGCAAGCGCAGGTTTTAATAAATTCGCAGCGTCCATCGCGCCTTCACCACCACCGGCTCCAATGAGTGTGTGAATTTCATCGATGAAAAGAATAATCTCACCATCTGAATCTGTTACTTCCTTTATAACGGCTTTTAGTCTCTCTTCAAATTCGCCTTTGTATTTCGCACCGGCCACCAATAATCCCATATCAAGCGATACAAGAATTTTGCTTTTCAAATTTTCGGGCACATCACCATCTACAATACGTTGTGCCATCCCTTCTACAATGGCAGTTTTACCAACGCCTGGTTCGCCTATTAGGATCGGATTATTTTTTGTTCTGCGAGAAAGAATTTGTAGCACTCGTCTGATTTCTTCATCACGGCCAATTACGGGATCAATCTTGCCCTTCTTTGCGAGTTCATTCAAATTTTTTGAATAGCGCTCCAATGACTTATACTTAGCTTCCGCGTTTTGATCTGTTACTTTGGCACCACCCCGTAATTCTTTAATGGCTTTAATTAGCGTTGATTTTTCAAACCCTGCGTCCTTCATTAAAGAAGAGACTTTATCTTTTGTAGAAAGCAAAGCCAATAGCAAGTGCTCGATTGCCACATAGTCGTCCTTGAATTCACGCAACTCTTTCTCTGCATTTTGTAATACTGCATTGGTGGTAGTTGATAGATAAGGTTGTGACCCCGAAACTTTTGGATAAGAGTTTACTATCTCCTCTAACTTTTCGTTAAGGATAGTCTCGTTTATGGTAAGTTTTTTGAAGAGGTAGTTAGAAACATTTTCATCTGTCTCCAAAATTGCCTTTAATACATGACCAGGCTCAATTGCTTGTTGCTGTCGTGCGGTTGCAATCTCAGCCGATTTCTGTAATGCTTCTTGTGATTTTATAGTGAATTTATCGAAGTTCATAGTTGAATGATTTATACACCTATTAACAAATTAGAATCCATTCATCGGGATTGACCTTTTTAGGAAATTTTGTCATTAAATTGTTTGTAATTCGGTAGTTTTCAGACACTTTGACCTATGTTATGCCAAAAAGAAATACGAATTCATCAGCATTAAATTCCTCATTGCTTGTTGAGGTTGCCTGGGAGGTGTGTAATCAGGTTGGTGGCATTTATACGGTTATCCGATCGAAGGCGCCCACGATGAAACAAATTTGGGGTGATCATTTTTGTATGATTGGTCCTTATATAAATAAAAATATTCAGGCTGAACTTGAGCCACTAACCGATGCAACAGATTTATTTGGACTTGCTGTGGCTAACCTGAAAAAGAAGGGATACGATGTGATGTATGCCGAGTGGCTTATCACGGGAAGGCCTAAGGTAGTTTTGCTTAATCCAAACGCAATTGAAGAAAAAGCATTACAAGTTGTTAAATATTTGCTGTGGAAGAATCATTCCATCAGCATTCCTGAAAAAAATGAATTGATTGATCAGGTGGTAGGGTTTGCCTACCTCACAAAATTGTTTTTCGATGAGTTGGTAAAGCTTAGCAAAGGTGATAAAAAAATTCTTGCGCACTTTCATGAGTGGATGGCGGGCTTACCCATTCTTGATATGAAGCGTGAGAATATGCCTGTGAAAACCATCTTCACTACTCATGCAACGCAGTTAGGCAGACATTTGGCAATCAATTCTCCATTGTTTTATGCACATCTTCCTTTCTTTAAATGGGAAGATGAAGCTGGAAAATTTGGCGTGGAGACGGAAGCTTCAATTGAGTATAGATGCGCTCAGCAGTGTGATGTGATGACAACCGTGAGTGATGTAACTGCCCGCGAGTGCAAACACTTGTTGAGGCGAAATCCTGATTTTATTTTACCCAATGGGTTAAATATTGAACGCTTCGAAGCCTTACACGAATTTCAAAATCTTCACTCCACGTATAAAGATCAGATTCATCAATTTGTGATGGGGCATTTTTTTTCGTCCTATTCTTTTGATCTTGATAAGACGTTGTATTTTTTTACATCAGGTCGGTACGAATATAAAAACAAAGGTTTTGATATAACCCTCGAAGCACTTGTTCATCTCAATCAAAAATTGAAAGAAGAAAAATCAGACCTTACCGTGGTTATGTTTTTTATAACTAAGCGCGAGTTTTATAGCATTAAACCTGAAGTATTACAGTCTCGGGCAGTGATGGAAGAAATTCGTCAAACGTGCGAGGCCATCGAGCAGCAAGTAGGCAAACGTTTGTTTTTTGAAAGCACCATTCGGCAAGACAATCGACTTCCTGAATTAAATGATTTTGTTGATGACTACTGGAAATTACGGTACCGTAGAACAATTCAATCCTGGAAAAGCACAAAGATGCCCCTGCCGGTTACTCATGAACTTGTAAATGAAGGGCAGGACGATATCCTTCAATTTTTAGTGCGCAGAAATTTTCTTAATCGAAAAGAAGATAAAGTAAAGATTGTGTATCATCCTGATTTTATTAATTCAACCAATCCGCTTTTTGGTATGGACTATGGTCAGTTTGTTCGTGGATGTCATTTAGGAATTTTTCCAAGCTACTACGAACCCTGGGGCTACACTCCGCTTGAGTGTATGGCGAGTGGCGTACCATCTGTTACCAGCGACCTAAGTGGGTTTGGTGATTACTTGCTTAGCAATATGCCCGATTATGAAAAGGGAGGAATGTTTGTGGTAGAACGGGGCAAGCGTACATTTGATTGGAGTGCGCGACAACTTGCATCTTTCTTATACAAGTTTGTTATTCAAGATCGTAGAAGCAGAATTATGCAACGTAATAATGTTGAGAACTATTCGGCTGCCTTTGATTGGGATAATCTGATCAAGCATTATCAAGATGCTTATCGATCGGTGGTTTAAGCTTAGGTTTAATAATCTCCGTCCAGTGTGTTTTCGTCTGAATCGCGATCAGATTTTTTCTGATTTAAACGATACGTGAATGTAAGCAGAAACTGTCGTGCCCGCCATTGGAACTCAGACGTTGAATAATACCCATCACTATCAATAATTCTTCTGCGCTTTCGCGAATTAAAGAGATCTTGTACGCTGGCCGTAAGTGTGCCTTTTCCCTTTAATACATCCCTTGAAAATCCGAGGTCAAGTGAATAGATAGAAAGATTTTTTCCTTGTGGAGTAATTCGGGGAGCCCGATAGTTAAATGAGGTTTGAAAATTATTCCTTTTTAAAAATGTAACACGCGAAGTCATTCGACTTGTCCAGGTATAAGTATCACTATAAAATTTTTGTTCTTCAAAATTTCCATTCGTAACAGCCCGATAAAAATTTCCATTTGTATTTAAACGCCACCAGTCTTTTAAAGAATATGAAAGGTTGAATTCAACCCCTACGGCATTTTCGGTAGCAAGGTTGACGGGGAAAATACGAGTTAGACCTTCGTCATCAACTTGTGTTATTCGTTGCACTACGCCAAGGCGATGGCGATAATAAGCACTCGCTAGTAATGAAGCATTTTCCCAATTCAATAGATAACCACCTTCAAAGGAATGGGTATACTCAGGATTTAGATTTGGATTTCCTGAAAAAAATACCCTCGAGTCTGTGAAATTTGAGAAGGGCATTAAATCCCGAATTCGGGGCCGACTGATTCGATAACTATAGCTGAATTGAACAGAGGCAGGATCTGATATTTGATATGAAAAATGTGCACTTGGAAATAGATTGAAATAAGTTCGTTCGTTTACGTTTTCAGTAACGGTAAGCTCTGTTGTAATGTCTGAAAATTCTCCCCGCACCCCCAATTGAAAGGAATATCGATTAATGCTATTTCCAATGATTGCATATAATGCATGAATACGCTCTGTATAGATCAGGTTATTATTGAACGAGGGCAATGTGGCCCAGTTTGATTCATCATCCCGTTGTTCAAGTAGAAATTTATTTTCAATAATGCGTGTGGCTGTTTTTCCGCCAAACTCTAATTTCCCTTTCGCGCCAAACGGATGAATGTAATCTATTTGCAATAACTGGTTCGATTCATTTTCAGTATTGGTGCCTCGTTGCTGAATGAGATCACCACCCACATCATCTGATTGATTATATTCTGTTAATTCAAGTTCATCACTCCTGATAACCTTAGCATCGATGGAAAGAGCTTGTCCTGGCTTGTTGAATTCTTTTCGGAAGCTAAGAGATGCATCAATATTTTCTTCTGGCTCTTTTTCACGTTCATCGCGAACTACTGTTTTAACTAAATCACCGTTTGAATCGAAATCCTGATACGTGATTTCCGAAGTGTTTAAACCATCTGATCTTCGGTAAGCAATCGCTGCGGTGAGAGAACTTTTATCCGTTAACGAGTACTCGGTACCAAGCATAAAATTATGAGACAGTCCAGAACGCACACGTTTTTGAGATTGATCGTAAACAAAACTTGTGTCAGCGCTAAAGTACTGTTGTGACGATTTTCCCGAGCCTGGACTTTTTCGATAGTTCAAACCATAACTTCCGTTGAGATTTATTTTACCCTTCCGATAGTTTAGATTGAACGAGCTAACATAATTATCAGGATAACCCGCAGTTCCTGTAAATGATCCATTAAGTCCTTGCTCAATATTTTTTTTGAGAATGATATTAATAATCCCCACTTCTCCCTCTGCATCAAATCGTGCAGATGGATTCGTAATCACTTCAACAGATTCAATCATATTGCCCTGTATTTGTCGCAGTGCATCGGTACTGCTAATACCCGCTAAACCGGACGGTTTTCCATTGATTAGGATTCTTACATTCTCACTTCCACGAAGGCTTACATTTCCATCTACATCTACAGTTACTGAGGGTACATTGTCAAGAATCTCAGAAAGGTTTCGTCCGATGTTACTAAGATCTTTCTCAACATTAAACACGCGCTTATCCAGCGATAACTCCATCTGGCTTTTTTCGCCACGCACAATTACTTCACTCAGCAAATCTGTATTTTCAAAAAGTATGATGGTGCCTAGCTGAATTGGCTTGTTTAAAATTTTTATTGATGGGATTATTTTTTCCTCGAAAGAAACAAAGGTTATTTTTAAATAATACTTTCCTGCATCGGCATTAATCAAAAATTGACCTGATTCATCTGAGACATCACCTTTTACTAAAAGTGAATCCAGTTGTTCATATAGAGCAATGTTAGCAAACGACACTGGATTCTTATCCTCGTCTACCAATGATCCTGTTATTGAATAGGATTGACCCATTGCATGGAAACCGAAAAACAGAATAATAATACTTATGCGTAAAGATTTTAAAATCATTAGTCTTAATTAAAATAGTAACTCGGTGAATACCGAAAATTGAATCTGAAGTCTTTGATGATCTAAATCAGATTCGTTGAATTCTTGTGTGCAAAGGTCGCCAATTAATGAAGTGCAGACAACCTTTTAATCCAACAGGAGGCTATTCAATTGTAAATAATATGTTAAATCCTTTCTGATTAATCTAAATTGGAGCGTTTTAAACCAATGCTACAATTGTTTTTTAAAATTAGTGGAGTGTGCCTTTGTTTCTTTTAAACTAAAAATTAAGGAGTTGAATGTTTGAGTCAATTTAAGGTTCTGCACATTTAGGAGACCATCCACAGAAAAAATGACTTTTTTAGAAAATTTTTCATGATATTCACTACTCTAAACTCACTACCTTATGAATACCACCCGAAGAGATTTTATTAAAACAGGTGCTATGGCTATAGCCGGAAGCGCCTTCCTTTCATCCTGCAATTTTTCTGGCTCAATTAAAAAAGAATTGATGGGCTTGCAATTGTATTGTGTGCGAGACGATATGAAGGTTGATCCGTTGAGTACACTAAAAGAACTTGCCAAAATTGGTTACCAGCATGTTGAACATGCCAACTATGTGGATCGAAAGTTTTATGGTTATACAGCTGTTGAGTTTAAAAAAATATTGGGCGATTTAGGAATGACCATGCCGAGTGGGCATACCGTATTTGGCCCCCAACATTGGGACGAGACAACAAAGGATTTTACGGATAGTTGGAAATATACCATAGAAGATGCAGCCACCATGGGGCAGCAGTTTGTTATTAGTCCATCGCTCAGTGAAAAGCTTCGGGGAACTTATGATGACACACTTCGTACGATGGAGATATTTAATAAGAATGGTGAACTGTGTAAAAAATCAGGAATGAAGTTTGGATATCACAATCATGATTTTGAATTCAGTGTGAAACTGAATGATGAAACACTATATGATATTATATTGAAGCACACGGACCCTGAGTTAGTGATGCAACAACTGGATATTGGCAACCTGTACAATGGTGGAGCGAAGGCGATTGATATCGTACAGAAGTATCCGGGTCGCTTTCAATCCATGCACGTGAAGGATGAAATTCTGAGCGATGGTGGTCGTGATAAGTATGAGAGCACTATTTTAGGAGCTGGAGTGGTGAATACAAAAGAGGTAATTGACCTTGGACGGAAGTCTGGCGGAACGATTCATTTTATTGTAGAGCAGGAATCTTACCAAGGGAAAACACCGCTTGAATGCATGAAGGAGGATTATGATATTATGAAGAAGTGGGGATATTGATATTCAAAGGATAAGTCTATGTTAGGATATTTAGATGCTGAGGAAATTGAGACGCTGTTGCGCACAAGTGCAGTGGGAAGAATTGGATGCACGTTTGATTCTAAAGTCTACATTGTTCCCATTACCTATATATATGAGGATGGGTATGTATTTGGACATACTGTGGCAGGGCTAAAAATAGACATGCTTAGAAAGAATCCTGAATGCTGTTTTGAGGTTGACGAAATAATTAATATTTCTAATTGGAAAAGTGTAATCGCCTGGGGGAGTTTTGAGGAACTAAAGGGGGCCGATGCCGATCGGGCATCGGAGCAGTTAATTAGTAAATTAGCTCCCCTCATCCCGAGTGAGACTAGTTATGTATCGCGTATGGGACCTACTTCCACAAGTCGAACAGCAACGCAAACTAAAAATCCGATTGTTTATAGGATTAAGCTTCGTGAGAAGACAGGGCGCTATGAGAAGCAATAACGGATTAGGTGCTTAACGAATTATTTCTTTAGCATGGGGAATAATCTCCTGATATCGTCTTCATTGGGCTGACTACCATATTCACAAATCTCAAAAGCCTCGGCATGTTTTACGGTCGAGGCTTTTTCTTTTCCATACCATTTTTCCAAGGAGGCTCTGACCTCAGGTGTAATCTTTACTGCCCAGTGGGTGGCCAGCCATTTTTCCCGGTCGTTTGGATTTTTAGGTACTTCGTTTTCATAACCGC
>CAWBCB010000117.1:0-23101 GCA_963787095.1 uncultured Cytophagales bacterium
GACGGGGCCCTCGCCGGTCGCGCACGACAAGGGCCTCGCGCGCATGAGCGCGGTGAACGACGAGGCCGCACTCGAAGGGCAGGTTCGTCTTCCTCGGGCCCGCCTTTCGCTGACCGGCCTGAACGCCGACGAGTGGGTGCCGATCCGTCCGGGCTCCGAGGCCGCGGTCGCGCTCGGCATGGCGTCGGCGATCGCCGGACCCGGAGCGGCCGGCCCCTACGCGAACCTGCTGCAGGCCTACAGCCCCGCCGCGCGCGGCAGAGGCGGCCGGGGTGAGCGACGAGGCCATCGAGGAGCTGGCCGAGCGCTTCGCGCTCGGAGTCGCCGAGCCTCGCGCTCGGGCCGGGCGTCGGGCGCCCACCACAGGAACGCCACCGCGGCGAACCTCGCGGTCATGATCCTGAACCACGTGGCCGGCAACGTCGGCCGGACGGTCACTACGAGGCGGGGGTCCGTCGGCGGCGAGCCTCGATACGCCGACATCCAGGCCGCGATCAGGCGCCATGGCGCGGGGCGAAGTCGGCGTCGCGATCGTGCACGGCACCAATCCGGCGTACTCGCTCCCTGCAGGCCGCGGGCTTCCGGGAGGCGTTCGAGCAGGTCCCCTTCAAGGTCTCGTTCGCTTCGGCGATGGACGAGACGGCGGCGCTGGCCGACCTCGGTTCTGCCGGACCGTCACTTCCTGGAGTCCTGGGGCGACTCGACGCCGAGGGCCGGGGTCATGGCGATCCAGCAGCCCGTCATGGAGGCGGTCCCGCTCGTTCGACTCCAAGCAGGCCGGAGACGTGCTGCTCGCGGTCGCGTCGCCATCTCGAGAACGACCTCGGCGCGGCGACGTTCTACGAGTATCTGCGCGGCCATCACATGGCCATGCACGACGCCTCGATGGGCGACTTCGAGACGGCTTGGCATGGGGCGCTCAGGAACGGGAGCCGTCGAGCATGCGGCGTCCACGGCGGCGGCGCCGCAGCTGCGGGCTCCCCGACACGGCGCTACGTTCGACGCCCCGCCCTCGACGGCAGCGGCGACCTCACCCTGCTCGTGCATCCCTCTGCGCGATTCGGGGGCGGCGAGTTCTCGAACAGCGCCTGGCTGCAGGAGCTGCCGGACCCCGTCTCCAAGATCATGTGGCATTCGTGGCTGGAGATGAATCCGGTCACCGGGCGAGGCAGCGCGGGATCCGACTGGCGACATCGTCACCGTGACGTCGCCGCACGGCTCCGTCGAGGTGCCGGTCTGGCTCTATCCCCGGCATCCGTGAGGACGCGGTCGCATTAGCGATGGGCGGCGGCCACACGTCGATGGGCCGCTACGCCGACGGCGCGGTGTGAACGCGTTGGACTTGCTGGGCCCGGCGTCGCCGAACAGCCGTCCGGCGCCTTCGTCACGGTGCGCTACGACCGTCACGGTGACCCCCACCGGGCGCGGCCGGCGGCTTGCCACGATCGAAGGCTCCAGCGCTCAACCGGGGCTATCCGATCCTTTAAAAAGTATTCTTCAAATGGTGAGATAATCTATTCAGGCCGCAGGGCAGACAACCTGGAGGGTGCTTGTCGTATTTTGGATATTCCCTTAACCCTCTATTATAGGTTAAAGCCATTATCCAAAATTTCTTTTTTTGCAGGAGCAGGGCTTTCCTCTTATATCATGCTGAGTGAAGACTATAGCTATATTATATATACAACTAATGGAGACCGGGTTTATTCAAAACAAGTTGAAAAAGAAAATAATGAATGGTTTAAAGTGCTTAATCTTTCGGTGGGCGTTCAATATCAATTGAGCTCCAGATTGCATGTGCAGGCAGAACCTTTTTTGAAAGCTCCGTTGGCTGGAATGGGATATGGGGATGTTAGGTTATCCAGCCTCGGAGTTTTTTTTGGAGCAAAATATAAACTCAAATAATATGATAGCCAGAAAACTAAAAGCAATTGTTGGGATAGGTTGTTTAGTGTTATTTCTGATTTACTCGGGCTGTTCCAATAATGATGAACCAAAACCGGTGGATTGTGCTACCAGCGATCTGGCCATTTCACTAAGCACAAAGACTAACCCAACAAGTTGTGGCGTCACGGATGGCTCAATTACTGTTGCAGCATCAGGGGGCTTGGCCCCATATCAGTTTAAATTGAATTCAGGGGCGTTAGGCAGCGCGGCTACCTTTTCAAATCTAAGTTCTGGAACATTTACAATTTCTGTTTTAGACAAGAATGGCTGCGAGCGCGAACTAGCCGGCATTATTTTAACAGCCCCGGCTGCACCTTCGGCAGGAACTCCGGTTTTAGTGAGTCAAACTAATTGCTCCAGTCCTAATGGTTCAATAACACTTAATGTTTCGGGTGGCACACCACCGTATCAATATAAGTTAGGAGATGGTGCCTTTGGTTCATCCTCTTCATTCACGGGTTTAAAATCAGGTAATTATACGGTAACCGTTAAAGACGCTTCCAATTGTACTATAACTGTGAATAGTACCATAGCCAGTCAAACCGGAGTCAGTTATGCAACGGATATTGCACCAATCCTTCAAACCAATTGCATTAAGTCAGGTTGCCACAATGGCGATAATGGAGCTGATAGAAACTGGAGTGTATTTGCAAATGTGCAGTCCAAGGCACAGAATATTAAAACAAGAACTGGTAATAAGTCCATGCCTCAAGATATTGCCCCAACAGGATTACCTCAAGCACAAATTGATTTAATCGCTTGCTGGGTTGATTCGGGAGCATTAAATAATTAACTAATGCAATGAGGTTAGTAGTAATTTTGATTTTGCTTGCATCGGTGAACGGCATGAGTCAAAAGTATTCGATTGAAAAATCGAGAGTAGTTTTCTTTTCGGAAGCTGCTATTGAAAACATTGAAGCGACTAATACCAAATCAGCTAGCATTTTTAATGTAACTACGGGTGAGATTGTGTTTTCGATTCCAATACCTGAATTTGAATTTGAAAAAGCACTCATGAAGGAACATTTTAATGAGACGTATCTTGAATCTGAAAAATATCCCAAGGCTTTATTTCAAGGCAAACTTTCCGGCTATAACTCACAGTCTAGTGCGGTGCAATCGGTTAACGGAATAGGCAAGCTTACCATTCATGGAGTTACCCGTGAAGTGGAGATTCCAGGATCGGTGGAGACGATCGATGGTAAATTAATCGCCAAATCAAGATTTATGATTCACCTCAAGGATTATAACGTTAAGATTCCAAAATTACTCTGGCAAAATATAGCCGAAGATGTTGAAGTGACTGTCGAATTTACTTATAAGCCCTTATGAGATTATTTACTTTGCCGTTTGTGTTCATAACAACTTTTTGTGTTGCGCAGGATGATTTATTAAAAGAGTTAAATCAAAGCGAACCCGGTAAGCCAAATTTTGTCTCTTCAACTTTTAATGGAAGTAGACTTATCAATGGCCAAACTGTAGAGACCAGGAATGCCGGTGAGTTGGAATTCATTTTTGCCCATCGCTTTGGCAGAATCAATGATGGCGTCTATGAATTCTTTGGATTGGATCAGGCGTATGTGCGCATTGGGCTTGAGTATGGAATAACTGATCGGATAGGAGTAGGCATAGGAAGAAACTCGTTTGATAAAACGGTTGATACCTATTTGCGATATAAGGTGTTGAAACAATCCTCCCGTATACCCATTACGCTTACTGCTTATGGAAATACAGGAGTAAAGTTCTCACCTAAAAAAGAGGATGCAACCTTCGACATTGCTTTTCAGGATCGGGTGTCTTATGTAGGTCAGCTATTGATCGCAAGAAAATTTTCACCCACGTTATCCCTTCAACTCATGCCTACCTTTGTTCATAAGAATACGGTTGATCAGGCGATTGAGATCAATGATCAGTTTGCCATGGGGATTGGCGGCCGCATAAAAGTGTCGCGCATGGTTTCTATCACCTCCGAGTATTACCATCGGTTCGATGCACCTGGAAGTAATCCCTATCACAACTCATTTGGCGTGGGTGTTGATCTTGAAACCGGAGGTCATGTTTTTCAAATCGTTCTTACGAATACCCGAGGCCTGACTGAACGAGCATTTATTACTGAAACTACCGGAGATTTTTTTGAAGGTGACCTTCATTTAGGCTTTAACATTACGCGCAACTTTCAATTAAAAAAGCCTCGCAAATAAGATCGGAATTGATTTCGCTTTTATAGTTTTAGGTTTTGTTTTGACCTAACCGAATTGCTACTCGTTTCCGTCATTCTTTATTTAGTGCTAACCGTTGCCATCGGTTATTGGTCTTCCCGAAAGGTAAAAACCTCGGGCGACTTTATGTTAGCAGGAAGGAGTCTTCCCTTGTTACTCAGTTCATCAGCATTATTCGCCACCTGGTTTGGTTCCGAAACGGTTTTTGGTGCTTCTTCCCAATTTTTAAAAGGGGGATTGTATTCTGTCATTGAAGATCCCTTTGGAGCGGCTTTATGTTTGGTTCTTTTCGGGTTCTTTTTCGCGCGTAAACTGTACTCCATGAATCTTCTTACGCTGGGAGATTTTTTTAAAGTGCGTTTTGGAAAACGAACGGAACTGGTTGCCAGTGTATTTCTAGCACCGCCTTATTTAGGATATATCGCTGCGCAGTTGGTAGCTATGGGTTTAATCTTAAATGTAGTAGCGGGCTTAGAGGTTTGGCAAGGAATAATCATCTCAGCATTTGTTGTGACATTTTATACTTATGTAGGCGGCATGTGGGCCATTTCAATTACTGATTTCATACAGAGCATTTTCATTATTGGCGGACTTTTAGTGTTGGCATTCACCCTTTCTGAAAAAGCCGGTGGAGTAGGTACAATATTATCAGAAGTTGAGCCGGGAACCTTTCAATTTTTTCCGAAAGCAGATTTTAAAGAAATAGTAATTTACATAGCCGCGTGGTCGGTGCTTGGCCTGGGCTCCATTCCGTCACAAGATGTTTTTCAACGGGTGATGTCATCTAACTCGGTGAACACTGCGGTGCGTTCTTGTTTTATAGCTGCGGGGCTTTACCTCACGGTGGCCATGGTTCCCTTATTCATAAGCCTGTGCATTCGCCATCTATACCCTGATCTTATAATTGGCGATGCCCAGCTTGCACTGCCAAATGTAGTGCTGACACATGCTACACTTCCTATCCAAATACTATTTTTTGGTTCGTTGCTGTCGGCCATTATGAGTACCACAAGTTCGGCTATTTTGGCTCCGGCCTCCATCTTCTCAGAGAACTTAGTAAAACCATTATCAGGCGATCGGTTTACAGACAAACAGCTATTAGTGATTACTCGTTTTTCAGTGCTGGGTTTTAGCGCGTTAGCAACTGTGATGGCGTGCATGCGGTCAAATATTTATGAACTTGTTAGGGAGTCTTCTGTGTTGAGTCTGGTATCTTTGTTCGCGCCCTTGGTGTTCGGACTTTATTGGAAACGAGCCACTGGCAAAGGCGCCTTGTTGTCGATGGTGTTGGGTATACTTACCTGGGTGATTGCCAGACAATTGGATTTGAGTTGGCCAAGTCTGGTACCGGCAGTACTGGTGAGTATTTTGGCAATGATAGGAGGAAGTTTATTTTGGAAAGATAAAGAAGTGAAGCATGGTTAAAATTGAAATCAATAGAGTGGATGAAGACTTCCGTATGGAAGCGATCAATGAAAAAGGAAATTCCATTTACATGGATGCCGGTGAATCGGATGGTGGTCACGACTCAGGGATGCGGCCTATGCAATTGCTGCTTGCCGCGATGGGTGGGTGCAGTGCCATTGACTTGATCGGTATTTTAAGAAAGCAACGCGAACCCTTAAACGATCTTAAAATCACCGTTACCGGAGAACGCGAGCAAGGTGTTGTGCCGGCACTCTATACAGCTGTGCATGCACACTTTAAATTGTTTGGCGATATCAATGAAGAGAAAGCTGAAAGAGCGGTTCAACTCTCTGTAGAAAAATATTGTTCCGTTGCGAAAACGCTGGAGAAGTCTGCTGTTGTAACTCATAGCTTTGAAATTGTTAAGACCGCCTAATGGAAGAGAGAAATTTTGAAACGGATGCCATCCGTGCCCAAAGCGAACGTTCATCGAATCAGGAGCATTCTGTTCCACTTTATTTAACATCCAGTTTTGTATTTGAAAGTGCAGAACATGCACGGGCTTTATTTGCTGATGAAGTGCAGGGAAACATTTACACGCGCTACTCAAACCCCAACAGCAATGAGTTTATAGAAAAGATGTGCTTGTTGGAGGGAACCGAGGATGGCGTTGCTACTGCCTCGGGTATGGCAGCGATGTATGTGAGTATGGCTGCGTTACTAAAATCAGGTGATCACATTCTAGCTTCACGTTCGGTGTTTGGTTCAACGCATCAGATTTTGAATACACTCTTTCCACGATTTAATATTTCATATACGTATGCGAATATTGATGATCCTGCTTCGTGGGAAAGCAAAATTCAGAAGAACACAAAAATGATTTTTGTGGAGACGCCTTCCAATCCGGCACTGGATATTATTGATTTAGAATGGTTGGGTAAGTTGGCAGCAAAACACAAGTTGATTTTAAATGTCGACAATTGTTTTGCTACTCCGTATTTGCAAAATCCGGCTAAGTGGGGTGCACATTTAGTTACTCATTCGGCTACTAAGTTTATTGATGGCCAGGGACGCGTGATTGGAGGAGCCATCTTAGGAACCAAAGAATTAATTAAAGAAGTCCGCTACTTTGCGCGCCATACCGGGCCAGCTATGTCGCCTTTCAATGCGTGGATACTTTCAAAAAGTTTAGAAACGTTGGCCGTGCGTATGGAGCAACATTGTAAAAATGCACATGCACTAGCGACTTATCTTGAAAGTAATTCACAAGTAGAAAAAGTAAAATATCCTTTTCTAAAATCGCACCCGCAACATGAGTTAGCCAAAAAGCAAATGCGCTTGGGTGGGGGAGTTGTATCTTTTGAAATAAAGGGCGGCATTGAGGGCGGCAGAAAATTTCTTGAACGCACTTAAGATGTTATCGCACTCCGCTAATCTTGGCGACACACGCAGTATTGCCACGCATCCAGCCTCAACTACTCATTCTAAGTTAAGTGAAGAAGAGCGACAAGCCGTGGGCATTACACCTGGCTTGGTTCGAATTTCTGTTGGGTTGGAAAGTATTCAGGATATTATCAAGGATGTTGAACAAGCCCTGATAATAAGTTAATTGGAAACTAGATTTTGATCTCGATTGGATCGCCTTCTGAGTAATCAATAATTTTGGAGTTGATCTTAGTTGAAAGTTCTTTCAGTTTTGTGATTAACTCTTCTTTGCTCTCTATTGTAAGTAGGTGGATTTTATTCTCTTCGGAGAATTTTAAGTAGGCATCGAACATTTCTTTTCTGATGGTACTCGATGAAACTCTTGAATTCATCGTTTGACTTACCCTAATTTTCTTTATGAAAATATAGTCGATCCTTTCAAAGGTTCCTCTTTCACCAAACCTGAAACCAAAAAACCAAACGTAATCGTGATAGGTCTTTTCATTGAGGTCGATTGCTAATCGATAATGAGTGGTAATGATGATTGTACTTATCAGAGTAAGAAAAATTCCTACCATAATTACTTTAAAGATCATCACTATGCCGCCTACCATAAGCAGGATGCCGACAAACAACCATTGATTGGAAAAATAACGAGAGATTCTTACATCAATAGTCGCCACTATTTACCTTAATAAGTAGGCATACTTGTATCAATCTCTTTGGCCCAGGCTAGCACACCACCTTTAAGATTATAAAGATTAGTGAAGCCATGATTTTTTTCTAACCATTGCACCATGTTGCCACTGCGGGCACCACTGCGGCAATGAATCACTACTTGCTTGTCTTTAGAAATGCGTTCAACACTGCTGGGGATTTCACCTTGAGGAATTAATTCTCCATCCAGGTTGCAGATATCAAACTCATGTGGCTCGCGCACATCAATCAATTGAAAATCTGCGCCTGAATCTTTTAAGGCTTTTAATTCCTGAACGGTTACTTCTTTCATAGTGCTGTTTTGTTTTGGGTGTGGAACTCCACAAAATTCATCATAATTGATCAAAGTCTTGATACTTTTTCGTGAATTCTGATTGGCTATTTTAATGCGTAAACTCTCTAATGTCAGGGAATCAAACACCAGCACATAACCTGATAACGGCTCGCCAAAGCCTGCCAATATCTTCAACGTTTCGTTTGCCTGTATGCTTCCTATAATACCGGTTAAAACTCCCAGAACGCCACCTTCTTCGCAGTTGGGCACTGATTGAGGATCAGGAGGTAAAGGATAAAAATCACGATAATTAACTCCTTGCTTATAATTAAACACAGCCACTTGTCCCTCGTATCTAAAGACAGAACCATAGACAAGCGGCTTATCGAGAAGCACACACGCATCGTTTAATAAATAACGTGTAGGAAAATTATCAGTACAATCCACTACAACATCGGCAGGAGCCAAAGTAGTTAACGCATTTTCAGTTGAAATTCGGTCGCGTATGAAGTTAACTTTTATTGAAGGATTTAGCGAACTTATTTTTTTTGCAGCCGTTTCTGCTTTTGAAAGGTTGAGGTCAGCAGTCGTAAAAAGTATTTGTCGTTGCAGATTGGAAAGTGAAACTACATCGTCATCAATAATGGTAATAGAACCCACTCCGGCTGCAGCCAGATATAATAACACGGGGCAACCTAATCCACCGGCACCAATTACAAACACAGTTGAGTTTTTGAGTTTACGCTGTCCTTCCGATCCAAAGTCGGGCAGCACAAAATGTCGGCTATACCGAATCAGTTCCTCATTAGAAAAATTTTGATCGCCTATGCTATTCATTATTCCCGTAATTTACAATTCTTAACTTTAAGGTGTCCTACACTTTTTTTATTTTCTATTATAAGTGTAGGACACCAGATCTAAAATTGGAACAAACTAAATCTTAAATAAATATGAGAGTTAACTATTCAAGTGGTGCAAAATGGGAAGATATTGTTGGGTACAGCCGGGCTGTGAAAATTGGGAACACATTAGAAATTTCAGGCACGGTTGCCACGGAGGGTAGTGACGTTGTGGCCAAAGGAGATTTCTATGGACAGACCAAGTACATTCTTGAAAAGGTTGAAAAAGTGTTGAAGCAAGCCGACTTTGAATTGAAGGATGTAGTTCGTACCCGGATTTATGTAACGGATATTAGTTTTTGGGATGTAGTCGGAAAAGCACACGGTGAGTTTTTCAACAAGATAAAACCAGTTACCAGTATGGTTGAGGTGAGTGGTTTAATTGATCAGGATTACTTAGTGGAGATAGAAGTAACTGCAGTTAAAGAGAGTTAAGCCCAAGAGCCAATGCAAGAATCAATTTTTACCCGAAATGAAAAGATCACGCTAGGCGTAATTGCTTTGGGTTGTTTTTTACTTCATACGATCACCAACCTGACTGGGGCTTATGGTTTCTTTCGTGATGAGTTGTACTACATAGCGTGTAGTGATCATCTTGCCTGGGGATATGTGGATCAACCTCCATTTTCTCTTTTTCTTTTAAAGTTCAGCAGATTGATTTTTGGAGATAGTTTAACCGCTATCCGAATGGTGCCGGTACTTATGCATACGGGTACCGTGATCATTGCTGGTTTAATGGTGAAAGAGATGGGCGGTAAGCTCTTCGCTATTTTCATTGCCAGTTTAGCGATTGCATTATCCCCAATTCATTTGGGTATGAGTTTGATTTACTCCATGAACTCCATCGATTCATTTATCTGGGCACTTTCTGTTTTGCTGATTCTTAAAATCGTCAACACAAAAAAGCAATCGTACTGGATTTGGTTGGGGATTTTATTGGGCATTGGATTGTTGAATAAAATAAGTGTTCTGTTTTTGGGTTCAGGAATTTTTGTAGGGCTTATTCTTACCAATCGCCAATGGTTTGCTACGCGATGGCCGTATCTGGCTGGAGCTTTGGCATTCATTTTATTCGCGCCCTACATCGTTTGGAATATGACCAACGATTACGCGCATTTGGAATTTATTCACAACGCTTCCTCTAGTAAGTATTCCGGCCTGAATGCAATGTCATTTATTAAAAGTCAGTTAACATTCCTTAACCCAGTCAGCACGCCCCTTTGGATTGCTGGATTGTTGGCGCTTTTCTTTTATGCTCCCTTTAGGGAGTATAGAATTGTAGCCTGGATTTACATCACAGCTTTTGCAATCCTGATTATTAATGGAACGAGTAAAGGTGAATATCTCGCGCCAGCGTATGCCAGTCTGTTTGCCGCGGCTGGAGTTTTCTTCGAACAGAAACTAACAAGTCCGAAAGTGAGATGGCTTCGCTATGCGTATCCACTTCTGATCCTGATCAGCGCAAGCTTTTTGATGCCGTTAGTGCTTCCGGTACTCTCCGTTGAGAAATTTATTACTTATTCTAAAAAGTTAGGAATCGAACCAAGTTCAAACGAGGGTAAAGAGCTTTCTGATTTGCCGCAATTTTATGCTGATATGTTTGGCTGGAAGGAGAAGGCAAAAGATGTAGCGGCTGTGTATAATACGCTCTCAAATGATGATAAAGTCAAGTGTGCGATTATCTCATCCAACTATGGAAGGTGTGGCGCTATTGATTTTTTTGGTGCGCAATATGGTTTGCCTAAATCGATAGGAACTCACAATAACTATTGGATCTGGGGACCCAGAGATTATTCAGGCGAAGTGCTGATTATTTTAGGAGGGACGTTGGAGGATCATGTTAACGACTTTGAATCGGTTGTTCAAGCGGGAGTATCAACCTGCGATCATTGTATGCCGTACGAAAACAATGTAACTATTTTCATTTGCCGCGGACTTAAGCATAAGATAGCTGAAGTTTGGCCTCATGAAAAGCATTATGACTGATCGTGTGATCAGTCATAATGGTATAAACTAATTGAGTTAACAGAATTCTTCGAACACTTCAACCAAATGCTCGCCAATCATTTGAGCATTGCGGCCTTCAATGTGATGACGTTCTACAAAGTGTACCAACTCGCCATCTTTAAAAAGAGCAATAGCAGGTGAGGAGGGAGGATAAGGGAGAGTATATTCTCTGGCCTTTGCTACAGCTTCTTTATCGACACCGGCAAATACCGTGGTCAACTGATTTGGCTTTTTTGTAGCATGCTGCAATGCCCACTTTATTCCTGGACGAGCAGCACCAGCAGCACAACCGCATACTGAATTAATTACCAGTAGTGTAGTTCCTTTCTGATCTTTCAATTCATTGTCGACATCTGCAGAGCTTTTTAGCTCTTTGAAGCCAGCCACGGTCAAATCCTGGCGCATGGGGGCAACTAATGGTTCGGGATACATATAGATTTAAAGTTTAAAATTCAAGATTAAAGATTGGTGCTCATTTGAAACATCTGTTTTATCAATATCGTTCGGTTAGGTTTTGAATGTTGAATTACGAATTTAGAATTACATAAAGCCTAGTTCTAATTTTGCGGCTTCGCTCATCATGTCCTGCGAATAAGGAGGATCGAATGTTAATTCTACTTTCACACTGCTGATCCCTTCAATTTCTTTTACCTTTTGCTCGGCTTCTACCGGAATAACTTCAGCCGATGGACAGGAGGGAGAAGTTAAGGTCATCAGGATGTACACGTTGTTAACCGGAAAAATACTGATCTCATAGATCAGTCCTAACTCATAAATATCAACAGGAATTTCGGGATCGTATACAGATTTTAAGGCTGCAATTACCTTATCGCGCAATTCACCCTGCGGAACTTCCTTTGTCTGGGTTATATTTTCTGTTGTTTCGCTCACGATGTAATTTCCTTTTTAGTCTTATACGCCAAGGCATACAATTTCATTTGCTTGATCATAGAGGCAAAACCATTCGAACGTTGCGTTCCAATGAATCGTTCCATCCCTATTTTACTCATGAAGTATAGATCAGCATTCAAAATATCTTCCGGAGTTTGTCCATTGAAAATTCTAACTAATAAACTAACCAACCCTTTTGTAATGGCTGTATTGCTATCGGCTTCAAAATAAAGATTGTTGTTTTTCAGATTCGCTACCATCCACACTTTCGATTGGCAACCCTTTACAATATTGTCTTCCGTCTTGTCGGCTTCCCTCATGTCAGGAAGTTTTTGACCTAACTCCATGATATAAAACACAGTCATCTCCATATCTCCATCGAGTAAGGAGAACTCATTGATAATTTCATCTTGTTTTGAGTGGATTGAGCTCACTATTTAAATACAGTTATTTCTAGCTTTGCTATCCGTTTCTCATGTTCAGCAACCAATCGTATTTCATCAGCTAATTTTAGAATTGCTCTTGAATTTTCAGCAGTTTGAAGTCCTTGTTTAAATATTTCAGTTTTCACCTGAGAAATTTCTGATTTTAATTCGGAAACTTCTTCAATTAGTTTATCCTGACCTTTAACCATCTCTGCCAACAATTCGACTATTCTGTCTTCATTTTTCATAGCTGCCTTAATTTACCATGAATTTAACAATTCTTGAGATACCTTCTGCCAATTGATCCACTTCGTCTTTTGTGTTATACACAGAGAACGAAGCCCTAACAGTTCCTTCAATTCCGTATTGGTCCATCAAAGGTTGTGTGCAATGATGCCCTGTGCGCACAGCAATACCGCGGGCATCTAACATCTGGCCAATATCGAAATGATGAATGCCTTCTACAACAAAAGATTGAACACCTACTTTGTGCTTTGCTGTTCCAACAAGTTTTACATGCGGAATCGTTGAAAGTTTCTTAACTGTATAGGCAAGTAACTCAGCCTCATGGGCAGCAATGTTTTCTTTTCCTAACTCATTGATGAATGAGATCGCTTCGTTTAGTGCAATAACATCTGCAATGTTAGGGGTGCCTGCCTCGAATTTATAAGGTATATCGTTGTACGTTGTTTTGGCAAACGTAACCTCTTTGATCATTTCACCGCCACCCATATAAGGCGGCATCTTTTCTAAGAGTTCTTTCTTTCCATAAAGAATGCCGGTGCCAGTTGGGCCGTACATCTTGTGCGAAGAGATGCAATAGAAATCGCAATCAAGTTCTTGAACATCGATTGTAATGTGTGCTGAAGCCTGTGCACCATCAATCAACACTACTGCATTATGATTGTGTGCGATATCAATAATTTCTTTTATCGGATTGATAGTGCCTAAACTATTAGAAGCATGGTTTACAGCAACAATTTTGGTCTTATCAGAAATTAATTTTCGATATGCATCAATATCAAGTTCTCCAATTTCTGTAACGGGAATCACTTTTATGATTGCTTTCTTCTCAGCACAGATTATTTGCCAGGGAACAATGTTTGAATGGTGTTCCATGCCGGAGACAATGACTTCATCACCCTCATTAAGGAAAGCACGACCATACGAAGAGGCAACTAAATTGATGCTTTCCGTTACGCCCCGGGTAAAGATGATTTCTTCAACGTGTTTGGCGTGAATAAACTCTTGCATGGCATGGCGAGTTTGTTCATATGCCTTTGTAGCGCGCTCAGCAAGGGTATGAATACCCCGGTGAATGTTTGCATTGTCCTTTTCGTAGTAGGAAGTTAGCGCATCAATTACTCGCTTTGGTTTTTGATTCGTTGCCGCATTATCTAAATACACTAACGGCTTACTATTCACCTGTTGGTTCAAAACCGGAAACTGAGTTCTGATTTTCAAAATGTCCAACGGAGTATGGGCTGTCAATGTACTCATCTCTAAAAATTGGTGTGAAGGCGTTCTGCAATTAAACCATCCAAGTATAATTTCAAAGCTTCGTTCTTAATTGGCGTTAACACATCCGCAGCAAAAGCATACAACAACATAGCTTTCGCGATGGATTCAGAGATTCCGCGTGAGCGAAGATAGAACATAGCTTCTTCATCAAGTTGCCCCGTAGTGCAACCATGTGAGCACTTAACATCATCGGCCCAAATCTCTAGTTGAGGTTTGGTGTTAACCGTTGCTGAATCGGAGATGATAATATTTCTGTTGGATTGAAATGCATTTGTCTTTTGTGCGTGTGGACGAACAAATATTTTCCCGTTGAATACGCCTTTGGAATTACCATCCATAATTCCCTTATACAATTCATTGCTGAAGGAATTAGCCTTGCGGTGATCGACCACGGTATGATTATCAGCTAGCGTGCTTCCGTTGAGTAAATACAGTCCGTAAAAATGCGATTCGCAATGCTCACCATCAATGGTGATGTTGAAATTATTGCGAATGACTTTGCCTTGTAATGTTAGCGTAAAGGTGTTTACCTGACTTGAATTCGATTGATGAATAACTGTATTCGCTACCTGATTAAGTTGATCATCATTTTGAATTTTGCAATATTCAAAATTAGCGTGTTCGCCCACCACTATTTCTTCCGTCAACGTATTGAACACAGGATTGGTGCCAACAGAATCAAACTTTTCGATCACGTTAAGTGAACTGTTGTTGCCAATGACAGCGAGTATTCTTGTATGGGCAATTACCTGCGTTTGATTAGCATCATTGATATGTAAAATCAGAAAAGGTTTTTCAACGATTGTGTTTTCAGGAACCTTAATAAAGATACCTTCTTGCCAAAAAGCACTATTGAGTGCTGCAAACGAATCAATTTCTGAATTTACTAACTTATCAAAATACTGATCAATGATTTCTTTTTCACTTTCGAATGCTTCGGAAAGTGTTTTTACTTTTACTATACCAGGAAGATTTTTAACAACCGATAATTCTTTTGAATATGCTCCGTTGACAAACACGAGTAAATGCGCATCAAGAGAAGGAATCAAAAACTCGTCAATGGATTTAATAGATGAAGGAGATACTTCATTTTTCCATGTAAAATTCTTCTCCAAACTTTTTGTGATGGGAGCGAAGCGGTACTCTTCGTGTTTTGTACTAGGCAATCCGTTCTTCTTTAAAAACTGAATAGCTTTTTCACGATTCTTAATTGCCTCACCAAACTTTGCCTCTTGAAAACTAGCAATGACTTCGTCTGTAAGATCCTTATGGGTTATAGTCGAATTCATATCAGGCAACTTCTACTTCATTTTTAATCCAATCGTATCCTTTTGCTTCTAATTCGAGTGCTAAGTCTTTAGTGCCTGACTTAACAATTTTTCCCTTATACAACACGTGCACAAAATCAGGCACGATGTAATCCAATAGGCGCTGGTAGTGAGTTACTACTATAATCGCGTTGTTCTTATTCCGCAATTTGTTAACTCCATTGGCAACAATGCGCAAGGCGTCAATATCTAAGCCTGAATCCGTTTCATCAAGAATAGCCAACTTGGGTTCAAGCATAGCCATTTGAAAAATTTCATTACGCTTCTTCTCGCCACCCGAGAATCCTTCATTTAGTGAGCGACTTAACAATGATTGATCAATTTCAACCAAACTCATTCGTTCTTTCATCAGTTGAAGAAACGAAACTGCATCCAATGCCGGAAGACCTCTATACTCACGGATTTGATTAAGAGCCGTCTTCATAAAGTTGATAGTACTTACACCCGGAATTTCAACCGGATATTGAAATGCCATGAAGATACCTTCGCGAGCACGATCTTCCGGAGATAACTCCAACAAGTTCTTACCTTGAAAATCAACTGAACCTTCGGTTACCTCAAACTCTTCGCGACCGCTTAGCACGGATGCAAGTGTACTCTTACCAGAACCGTTGGGTCCCATAATGGCATGGACTTCTCCTGCATTTACTTTCAGATCAATTCCGTTCAAGATTTGTTTCTCAGCAACTTTGGCTTGTAAATTCTTTATTGTTAACATATTTCTGATTCGAGATTCTAAGTTCAAGGGTTCAGGTTTTTAGATTTATCCTACACTTCCTTCCAGCGTAAGCGCCAAAAGTTTTTGTGCCTCCACAGCAAATTCCATTGGCAATTGATTCAATACTTCTTTTGCATAGCCATTCACAATCAACGCCACAGCTGCTTCTTCGGAAATGCCGCGCTGTAAACAATAGAAGATTTGATCTTCACCAATTTTAGAAGTGGTTGCTTCATGTTCTACGCGTGCGCTTTTGTTCTCTACATCAATATAAGGGAAGGTATGTGCGCCACACTGGTCACCCATCAGCAACGAATCACATTGTGAGTGATTACGTGCATTAGATGCGCGTTTCATTACCTGTACTTGTCCACGATAACTGTTCTGTGATTTTCCGGCCGAGATTCCTTTACTCACAATGCGTGAGCGTGTGTTTTTACCGATGTGAATCATTTTGGTTCCTGTATCGGCTTGCTGATAATTATTAGTTACAGCAACAGAATAAAATTCACCAACAGAATAATCTCCCTTCAGCACACAGGAAGGATACTTCCACGTGATGGCGGATCCTGTTTCTACCTGTGTCCAGGAAATTTTAGAATGATCACCCGCGCATAACCCACGCTTGGTAACAAAGTTATAGATACCGCCTTTGCCATTCTTATCACCCGGATACCAATTTTGTACGGTAGAATATTTTATCTCGGCATCCTTCATGGTATAGAGCTCTACCACAGCGGCATGCAACTGATTTTCATCGCGCATAGGAGCAGTGCAACCTTCTAGGTAACTCACGTATGATCCTTCATCCGCTACAATTAACGTGCGCTCAAACTGACCTGTGTTGGCTGCATTGATTCGGAAATACGTAGATAATTCCATTGGGCATCTTACCCCTTTCGGGATGTAGCAAAATGAACCGTCTGAAAATACGGCTGAGTTTAAGGCAGCAAAGTAGTTGTCATTGATAGGTACAACAGAACCTAAATATTTTTTGATGAGTTCAGGATGCTCTCTTACTGCTTCACTGAATGAACAAAAGATAATTCCAAGTTCACCAAGTTTATCCTTGAAGGTTGTTGCCACTGAAACGCTATCGATCACGGCATCAACCGCTACGCCTGTCAATCTCTTTTGTTCTGTTATAGAGATTCCTAACTTTTCAAAAGTTTTAATTAGTTCTGGATCAACTTCATCAAGACCGCCAAGGGTGGCTTTCTTTTTTGGTGCTGAATAATAAATGATATCCTGATAATTGATAGGAGGGTGGTTAACATTGGCCCATTGTGGCTCAGTCATTTTTTCCCAAAGTCTAAATGCTTTCAAGCGCCACTCTAACAGCCATGCTGGCTCACCTTTCTTCGCAGAAATGAATCGAACCGTGTCTTCATTTAACCCTTTTGGAGCTTCATCAGCTTCCAGGTTAACATTCCATCCATGTTCGTATTCTTTCGAGGTGATTTCTTCCAGTACCTGATTGTCCTTACTCATTGATGCCTATTTAGACTAATTTCAAATAATAGTCAAAATTACAACAAAAATGACTGTTTAAGGTTCTCCAAACCTTGAAATTTATCTTATTCAGTAAGTTTTAAGTTCCGATCTAAACTCTCTTCAAGGGAGATCATGGTTTCTGTCCGTTCAATCCCGTCTACCTGCTGCATTTTATCATGTAAAACCTCTTTTAGGTGATTTGTATCACGACAATGAATCTTTACAAACATGGAGTAATTGCCCGTGGTGTAATGGATGTTCGTTATTTCTGGAATACTTCTGAGTTTGGACAAGACGCTATCGTATAATGCACTCTTCTCCAGATAGATACCAATGAAAGCAGTGATATCATATCCGAGTTTTGCATAATTGATGCGAAGGGTGGTTTTATCAAGAATGCCAGCGTCTTCCATCTTATTCATGCGCACATGAACTGTTCCTTGCGAAACGTTTACTTTTTTTGCCACCTCGGTATAAGGCCTTTTTGCATCCTGCATTAAGATCTCCAGTATTTTGAGGTCTGTATTATCAAATTCAAAATTTCTACTCATCTGAGGAATGTTTTTTTAAATATAATCAACATAAATAGATTAATATTAAATATTATTCAAAAATTAAATCATTTTGTTGACATGTATTCATGGTTTACCTTCCTTTGCTAAAGAAATTACAATGTAGGGTGTTGAAATAGGCAGACAAGCCCTCCGATCTCGGGGGTGGAGGTAACAGGATAAAGTTGGGCAACCAGGCTAACTGCTCCGTGGAGGTTCGAGACCTTCCTCTACAGCATAATTAAAGATTCAAGAAATTGAATCGAGTCGTTCTTAAAAATTGTAGGGTGTTGATCCCGATAGTTATCGGGAGGCAGACAAGCCTCAAAAAAATAAGTAGTTCTTTAAAATTGTAGGGTGTTGAAACTGGCAGACAAGCCCTCCTGTCTCGGGGGTGGAGAGAAAAGGATAAACGCAAGGTAATGGGTTGACCACTAAAATGTTTTTCTTATGCCTTGCAGCTAACTTCTCCGTGGAGGTTCGAAGCCTCCCTCTACAGCCATAGCCTTGTCTAATTTTATTAGGCAAGGCTTTTTTAATTCTATTGCATTGATTAATCAATCGATTGCTGAACCCACCTTTTTTTTCGTTCTTTAGAATCTAAAATTTTCTAAAGATGGATGCACCCTGGTTTTCAAGATATCCGAAAGGAATTCCCCACGAAATTGGCCCTTATGAATACGAATCGCTTATCGAACTCTTTGAAGTAGCCGTTAAGAAATTCCCGAATCGAATAGCATTCGACAATTTTGGAAAGCAAATCACCTTCAGCGAAGTAGATGAACAAGCCACAGCGTTTGCTGCCTATCTTCAAAATGAATTGAAGCTAAAGAAGGGTGATCGTATTGCGATTCAGATGCCTAATCTTATTCAGTTTCCGGTCGCTTTTATGGGTGCTATTAAAGCCGGGTTAGTTGCTGTTAATACAAATCCTCTTTATACATCACCAGAAATGGAACATCAGTTTAATGATGCAGGCGTTTCAGCCGTGGTGATTGTCTCAAACTTTGCCCATAACCTGGAACCAATCCTTTCTAAGATTCCGGCTAAACATGTTATCGTAACCGATATGGGCGATATGATTGGTGGAATTAAGGGAGCGCTTCTGAATTTTGTTGTGAAGTATGTCAAGCGGATGGTTCCGAAATTCAATATTCCTAACGCAATCTCGTTTAAAGATGCATTGAGAAAAGGTAGTACTATGAAGTACCAACGGCCCACTATTGATATTGAGGATCTTGCTGTACTTCAATATACTGGTGGCACAACAGGTGTTTCAAAGGGGGCTCAACTTTCGCATCGAAACATCATAGCCCACAACATGATGGTTACCCATTGGTTTAAACCGTTGCTGACAGCCGGCCAACAAGATATTATTATTACTGCGCTGCCCTTGTATCACATTTTTGCACTTACCGTAAATGGATTGCTGATGTACACGCAAGGAGTGAAGAGCATTTTGATTACCAATCCGCGCGATATGGCTGGGTTTGTGAAAGAACTGAAGAAGCATCGGTTCTCTATTATCACAGGTGTAAACACGTTGTTCAATAGCTTAATGAATAATCCTGGTTTTAAAGATTGCGACTTTTCTGCCTTAAAGGGAACGATTGCGGGAGCCATGGCCGTCCAGGAAGTTGTTGCCAACAAATGGGAAGAGATAACAGGAAATCCATTGGTGGAAGGCTATGGATTAAGTGAAACTTCACCCGTGTTGTCTTGCAATCCATTAGATGGAAGCCACAAACGAGGTACCATTGGAATTCCAATGCCAAGCACAGAGCTCGCAATTTTTGATGATGATGGAAAGCAACTAGCACAAGGCGAAATTGGTGAAATATGTGCTCGGGGTCCGCAAGTAATGCGTGGGTATTGGAATCAAGATAATGAAGGTGTTTTCTTTTCTGGTGGTTGGTTTCGCACAGGAGATATAGGAATTATGGATGAAGATGGATTCTTTAAGATTGTGGATCGAAAAAAGGATATGATTAAAGTATCCGGATTTAATGTGTATCCCAACGAAGTGGAGAATATAATCTCCAAGCATCCTAAAGTACTTGAAGTAGCCGCTATTGGATTACCTGATGAACGATCGGGTGAAGTGGTTAAAGCTTTTATTGTTAAACGCGATCAAAGTTTAACAGAAGAAGAGTTGCGTGCGTATTGTCATGAGTATTTGACTAACTATAAAATACCACGACATTTTGAATTTCGTAATGAACTGCCAAAAACCAATGTTGGTAAAATTTTACGCAGAGCCTTGAAGGAAGAGGAAGAAGCCAAGGCAGCATAATTCGCTTGCTCGATTCTTTGATATAGGTGGAATTAATACCGCAACCGTTATTTTTTCTATCGATAGAGGGGTGATGGCTCACTAAAGTTTTAGGCGTGTCTATTATCTTCGCGAAAAACTTATTGTAATGATCAAGCTAAAATTATCTGGCCTTGTTTGCCTACTGATAGTTATCGGGATTCTAACAGCGTTTAGTTCAATGGCACAACCAACTACCGCTTCTCAGGTTCATTATCCTGAGGAAACGCATTTGAAAAACATTCGTCAGCTTACGTTTGCCGCGGATAATGCTGAGGCATACTGGAGTTTTGATGGTAAGAAGGTGAGCTTTCAATCGAACAACAAGGATTGGGGCTTGTCGTGCGATCAGATTTTTTATATGCCTGTGGATGGAATGGATTTGAGCACAGGTACCAAGCCACCTCTTGTTAGCACAGGATTAGGTAGAACAACCTGTGCGTACTTTTTACCGGGCGATAAAACAATACTTTTTGGCTCAACTCATTTAGGAGGTAAGGATTGTCCGGTAGATCCGGGACGTGCACCGGGTGGTAAATACTTATGGCCAGTATATGATACTTATGATATTTTTGTTTCGGACTTAAAAGGAAAAGTAAAGAAGCAGTTAACAAAATTGCCGGGTTACGATGCTGAGGCTACCGTTTCCCCGAAAGGAGATAAAATTGTGTTTACATCAACGCGCAATGGCGATCTTGATTTATACACCATGGATATCAATGGAAAAAATGTAAAGCAAATAACGAATGAAATTGGATATGATGGCGGTGCTTTCTTTTCACCGGATGGAAAGAAGTTAGTTTTCCGTGCATCACGGCCAAAAACAGACGAGGCTAAGAAAGAATATTTGGATTACCTGAAGGAAGGTTTAGTAGCGCCTACTGAAATGGAAATTTTCACCTGCAATGTGGATGGTTCCGATCTAAAACAGATTACTAATCTTGGCAAGGCAAACTGGGCACCCTTTTATCATCCTGCCGGAAAGAAAATCATCTTCAGTTCCAATCATAAAGGAAGCAGAGGCTTTCAGTTTAATTTGTTTATGATCAATGAAGATGGCACCGGACTGGAACAGATTACCTATGATGGTGTGTTCGATTCGTTCCCGATGTTTTCACCTGATGGAAAACGCATTATCTTTTCTTCCAACAGAAATAATGGTGGAACCCGCGATACAAATTTATTCGTTGCGGATTGGGTTGATTAATTCATCAACTTCTCAACTCCGTAAAATTTATCGATAATAATCAGGATCGAAAAAATTCCGAGAATTACCGGGCATATGTAACGGATTGAAAAGTTGATATACTTTTCAAGGAATGAATTCTTATACGATTCATTTCCCTGATACAGTTCTTCACTCATATTGTGCGTGCCCCAACGTCTCACGATAAAAATTGTCATCAAACACCCGCCAAGTGGCAAACTGATATCAGAGAACACTTCACTTACAAAATCAAGCGCTGAGCGACCTTGATAGAATGGAAGTGAAGAAAACATTTTGACAGCACCCTGTGAAAGCATACTCGGCAAACCCAGAATAAAGATCGCCCCAGCCAGCAGCCACGTTGTTGTTTTCCTCGACCATTTCTTTTGATCTACAAAATAAGCAACGGGTACTTCCAATAGTGAAATGGTAGAAGTAAGGGCCGCAAAACAAAGCAGCAAAAAGAATCCGCCACCGATAACACGACCAAAGATTGGTCCCATCGAATTAAAAATTCCTGGCAGCACAACAAAAACAAGTGCCGGACCTTCGGCAGGCGATTGACCTTGAGAAAAAACTAATGGGAAAATTAATAATCCCGAAAGGAAAGCAACTGACATATCCATTACCGTAATGGTAGCTGCTGAACTTATGATGTTTTGATTTTTACTTACGTACGAACCGTATGTAATTAGGGCGCCCATGCCCAATGATAACGAGAAGAATGCCTGACCAAGTGCGGAATAAATCGTTTGAAAATTTATTTTAGAAAAGTCGGGAAGTAAATAGAAACTGATACCGGCTGATGCATTGGGCAATGTAAGGGAATAAATGATGAGTAAAATCAAAATTGAGAAAAGAGCAGGCATCATTATTTTTGAAGCCGCTTCGATTCCTTTTTGCACTCCTTTTAACACAATAAAGGCAGTGATAGCCATGAAACTGGCAGAGAAAAGCAGGTTGTCCCAAAAATCAATGACGTATTCCGAAAAGAAGGTGCCATAATTTGGGTGATCTAATAAATTTCCAAAAGAGATTTCGAGAAAATAGCCAAAGGCCCAGCCGGCCACCACGTTATAAAAAGACAAGATCATGATCCCGCAAAGGATGCCATACAAACCCAGGTAGCCCCAATTTTTCCCGCCCAATTGTTTGTATGATCCGTAAGCATCGGAAGAAGCTTTACGACCAATTGCAATCTCGCCAAGCATGATTGGATAACACAATAAGAACGTTAAGAGTATGTAGATCAACAAAAAGGCAGCACCTCCGTTTTGACCAGCCTCGTAAGGAAACTTCCAAATGTTGCCAAGGCCAACTGCTGAACCAGCTGCGGCCATTATGAAACCTATCCTGCCTGTTCGAAGGCCGGATTTTTTTCACCTTTCGCCATGGTGGAAAGATATGCGATTGCCAGGTCGGTCTGTCCCGATTCCTGCATATACCGACTCGCCAAACCTTTGAACAGGGTATTTCCGCTTAATTCCCCCGCCCGCTTATAGTAGACAGCAGATTTACCGTAATCATGCAGAAAGTAGGAACTGTTAAATCCTGCAAAAAAAGGAAGATACCAGTCCCAGGCACGATATTTCATACCATAGTCAAGCAGGTCATTTGCAAGTGCATACTGTTTTACGTCCCAGGTAAGAAACGATTGGGCAAAATGATATGCATCCATATTATACGGATCAAGCTTTACGGCGCCGTGCAGAAGTCGTGACATACTTTTATAATCAGGCGGCACGGCGAGTTGGTTGTCCGCC
>CAWBCB010000118.1:0-3661 GCA_963787095.1 uncultured Cytophagales bacterium
TCGTCAAACTTTCCGTAATATTCTTTCCTCCAGAATACTTCTTTACGTCATGAATCAATTCATCAGAAATTAACGCTGTGATTTTCATGTTTCTATTGTTTTATCAAATATACGATACTCCATCGTATATTTTTAAGATTTTTATGGGCATACTATTCCATCTTAAAAACTCCTAACCTATCTTGCGCGCAATGGAGAATTTTGTTGTTTCTGCGCGTAAATACCGCCCCTTGGGTTTTGAAGAAGTTGTTGGGCAGGAGCACATCACCACCACGCTTAAAAACGCCATTGATACCAACAAACTGGCGCAAGCACTTTTGTTTTGCGGACCACGGGGTGTAGGTAAAACCACCTGTGCGCGCATTGTTGCCCGTATGATCAATGGGTTTGAAGAAAAAGCAGAAGTTAATTCCTTAAATATCTTTGAACTAGATGCTGCTTCGAATAACTCAGTAGAAGACATTCGAAATCTGATTGATCAGGTTCGATATCCACCTCAATTCGGAAAGTTTAAGGTCTATATTATAGACGAGGTTCACATGCTTTCGAACTCTGCCTTCAATGCTTTTTTGAAGACACTTGAGGAACCTCCCTCCTATGCCATTTTTATCTTGGCTACCACCGAGAAACATAAAGTTATTCCAACCATTCTTTCCAGGTGTCAGATTTTTGACTTTAACAGGATTCAGGTTTCTGACATCAGTCGTCAATTAAAGAAAGTAGCTGACCGCGAAAAAATAAAAGTAGAAGAAGCCGCCTTGCATCTAATTGCTCAAAAGGCAGATGGGGCTCTACGCGATGGGCTTTCCATTTTTGATTTGATGGTTACGTTTTCCTCCGGCAAGGAAGTAACCTTCAAAGACGTGCTTAATAACTTGCACATTCTTGATTATGATTATTATTTCAATGTGGTGGATGGCTTGTTAGCCGAAAACCATACCGAGCCGTTGATTTTGTTAGATGAGATTTTGCGCAAAGGATTTGACGCCCATAATTTTATTGTAGGCTTGAGTGAGCACGTTCGCAATCTCCTGGTATCGCAAGATGCACGAACAGTAAACCTGATGGAGGTACCAGAAAGCACTCAGCAAAAATATTTGGAACAGTCGCATGCAGCACAACCCTCGTTGTTGCTTTCGTGGTTAAACATTACCACCCAGTGCGATATCAATTACAAGACAAGTAAAAATCAACGTTTGTTGGTAGAACTTGCTCTTATGAAGATGGCGCATGTTCACTCTGTTTTAAAAGGTAATGGAGCTGCACCTTCCCCGGAAGGGTTAAAAAAAAAATTGAACTAAGTCCCGCAAAGGAAAAGGCAACACTGCCTGAACCGGAAATTGAAACTCCTGTAATTAAAGAAGCACAAGTTTTAGAAGAACCCAAGCCAGAACTAACTCCTCCCAAACAAACTTCACGTCCTAAGTCAACAATCAATCTTGGGAACATCTTAAAAGGACAACCCAAAGAGGAAATTAAAAAGGAAGAAAAGAACGGAACGATTCCAGTCAAAAATAATCCGGTTAGTGAAGCTCAATTGAGAGAAGCATGGAACGAGTTTGCTGAACAACGAAAAAATCAGATGGCCGAATACCATTTGCTGAAGCAAGAGTTTAGTTTTCAAAATAATTTGATTTCCTTATTTCTCACCAACCCAATTGAAGAACCCCTGCTTCAATCGGTACGATCAGATTTGATGACTTACTTGCGTGAAAAATTAGAGAATAGTTCCTTGCAACTTGAAGGTGTAATGCAGGAGCATCAAACCAGAAAAATAGCCTACACCAACAAGGAAAAATTTGAACATCTGGCAGAAAAGAATCCTGCGCTCTATGAGTTGAAAGAGAAACTTGGGTTAGATCCGGATTTTTAAATTATTAAACGCAGGCATGTCGCAATGAAGAGAATAAATTCGTTGGATTCATCTCTTTGTTCCCTTCGCGGCATTGCGGTAAGAAGCTTTCTCTAAACCTTGATATAGATTTTCTTCTTATCTAAGATGTATCCAACCACCCAACAAGAGAGCATTACCCAAAGCGCAAATAAAACAGAACCATTGTAATCACCTGCCCATGATTGAAAGAGGTTTTGGTAAATCCAACGATACAGGGATTGATCGCCAACATTAATAGTGAACATCAGAATTACAAACACTTCAGATAACAAGTAAATGAATAAGGTGTTCTTCCCAAACACTTGAAAAAACCCAGTCCACTTTTGTCGTTGTGCAATTTCTATGATAAAAACGAGAATTGATAGAATAATTAAGTCTAATCCAACCGTATGCAACACATAGGAACTTGTCCATAGCTTTTTATTTATCGGGAACATTAAATCCCACCATGCGGCCATCAATAATAAAGCAGCACCTATCATCATCAATTTTGCAATGGTTTCATAATTCTTTCCGCTTCGCTGCAAAAACCAACCAGCTGCATAGCCGGCAATTACATTCACGATTGCCGGTAATGTGCTTAACAAGCCTTCCGGATCGAAAGCAATTCCTTCACCATGATATAAGTGACTAGCACCAAATAAGAAAAGATCGAGTTTTGCAATCGCATTGCCTTCCAACGTAAGGTCACCAAAGGCCATGAGTATTACTCTGTATAATACCAACGCAACTAAACTAAAAATCAAGGCGCCTTGAATTTTAAAATAATGAATAACCAACGATGCAAACAGATAACAAAGAGCTATACGTTGTAGCACACCAAAGATCCGGGTTTCACTAATCGGCTTTAAAAACCATTCACCACTTTCATTCACACTCACAAACGGAAACCAATACATTAAATAACCAAGTAGAAAAATGATAGCTGCCCGCTTGAATACCTTCGTAAGAAATTGACGTTCGCCCTGGGCCTCATACTTTGCCTGACTAAAACTCATCGCATTACCGACAACAAAAAGGAAGGTTGGGAACACAAAATCCGTAAGGGTAAATCCATGCCACTCAGCATGCAATAGGGGCGAGTATGTATTAGAACTGCCAAGTGAATTCACTAAGATCATTAATGCCACATCAATACCCCGGAAAGTATCGAGTGATAAAAAACGCTCCTTAAAGTCCTTCATAGTTATGGTTAGGTAAAAAAAGTCAGCTCAATATAGGTCAAAAGAGGGCTTTAATTTATTTAGAATTATTCTAAATAATTTGCTTTTACAGACTATGTGTTACACATTTGCCACTATTTAGATTAATTATAAATAACAAAATATGGAAAAAAAATTTGTTGCCATCAATTACATCCATTGCGAACCTCATTATCAGAATCGGTTTGAAGAACTCTTTGCATCACGGGCCCATGCCATTGACCGGATGCCTGGCTTTGTAGATATGCAGGTTCTAAAACCGAATGGAGAAGGTGACTATTTGATTGTCAGTCATTGGTCTTCGGAAGAAGCTTTTAAAACCTGGACGAGCTCGCCCGAATTTATTGAAGGCCATAAGCGCGGCTTCGAAGATATTAAACAAGCTAAAGCGCAAGGATTAAAACCACCCATGACCTCTTCTTTCAAAACATACAAAGTAATTTCCAACTAATATCAAAAGTCAACCTTTCCATTAACATGAAATCGATTCGCCTCCCAAAAATTATCTCTATTGCTATTCTGTTGGTTCTTAGTAAGACCAAACTGAAACTCAGGCAGCGCATAG
>CAWBCB010000119.1:0-7929 GCA_963787095.1 uncultured Cytophagales bacterium
ATGAAATGGCAACTTGCCGCATAGTTGGAATATCCTGAATTGTAGCCTCCCGTATCTCAATCATAATCGAATATAAAAAAACCCCGTCACGCGGGGTTTCTTTTTTTGGTTAACCCTTATTTCTTATCCTCGAAATTTTGGAAGGAGTATAAAATGCCAAGTGAAAATGCTTGACTTAATTGCAACCCACTATCCTGATCGAAATCATAAAGTAATATGCCCCCAACAGAAACATTTATAAACTTATTAACCTTGGCAACCAGATTTAAATCTAACCGATGATCAATTGTTTTTGGCTCAATGGTTTCATAATTAGCAAACATCACATACCTCCATTTTAAATTCACATTTTTTGCGATGTCCTTATTAAATTCTGCTTGCATTTGAAATGCCAGCCATTCATATCGTGTGTTACTCCCCACCTCCACACCGTAAGGCTTTACTGGATCTACAGCATCGAACCGACCATTGTTATCTGCAACAATTGTAACGCGAGGTGAGAATGGAGAAAGTCTAACTTTAAAATAATCAACTGGATGATATTCAACGCCCCACGCTGAGGTAATAAATGCAGGAGCCATAAAGTCAGAAATAAGTGAGCCAACCTCTACTCCATTTACATCCTTTTCATATTTATAACCCTTGGCAAATTGCGAAATGAAATTCAGCGAAGATGTAAAGCTCCATTTTTCATTTATATCATGACCATACTTTGTTTCCAAATAAATACGATCTAACGTTTTGCGTGCTCCTTGACCTTGGTTATTCACAACCCCATACAGAAAGTCAAATTGATTATCCCAGCTTTTTTTATCCTTCTTGAAGTTAGCCTGATAATTTAAAAATGCATTAAACCCAAAAGAGTTAACACCCCCTGCCTTCCAGTTAGAAGTGAAAGAAGCCTGATTAATATTAAGTCCTGTGCGGAAAGCCTTTTTCCAGTTTGACGTAGAATCAACTTTAATTACTTGTGCATTAGCATTTAGTCCAAATAGGACAAAACAAACGATTGAACTGATGAATGATTTTGTAATTTTTGTATTCATGTATTACTATTTATTTTTTGGTCGCATAGAACCTCCAAACTGATTGTCATGCTAGTGTAAACACGATGCGTGGAGATTCATAGCATCTACTTTGAACGCAAAAATAAACAAATACCTTAGAATCAGATGTTGTTGAACCGGATCTCGTCCAAAGCCACCTCAGTAAGTGGTTTTGTGATGAATTTAATAACGTGATTGTTATTTACAATTTTGTCGATATCCCGCTTATTATCTGAACTTGAAAGAATGATCACTTTGCACTTGCTGCGAACTAATTCATTAAACTTTTCGAATTCATAAAGAAAAACAAAGCCATCAACGATAGGCATGTTGATATCTAAAAAAATCAAATTGGGAATATTTTCAGGATTACTTTGATGTTCTTTTAGATAATCCAAAGCTCCCTTTCCTGAACTTTTTACTTCTACTCTTCTCGCAAACTTTGTAATTTCTATTATCCGCTTACTGATAAAATTGTCAGTGTCATTATCATCTACTAATAATACAAGATCAATAGTTTTTGTAGTGGTTTCCATTTCCATTCTCTTACTAAGCACTCCGCCTATTTAAAACTAGTGGCAAAATTATTCAATTTTACCACAACCTAAACTTTTGTACACTAGGATAGGGCAATACGTAAGTATTTGATCAAAAAAGTAAAAAAAAGCCCCTTATCGAGATAAAATTTTGATCTTTTCACCCAACGACAGGCTTAAATCTTCTTTTTTATTCCAGTCCATCAACTCTTTAATGGTGACATTGTATTGACGGGCAACACTATATAATGTGTCGGCAGACTTTACTTCATGAATTATTATCTTCGTCTCGGAAGGTGTTTTTACTTCAACTTGTGGCTCAGAAACTTGCACTGCGGGCACGCTTACTTTCAAATATTGACCTGGCTTAATGCCAGCACTAATATTAAGATCGTTCCACGATAATAAATCAGTTACAGCAACTCCATAATTCTTAGAAATAGCATAGAGGGTTTCGCCTTGCTTTACCAAATGATAACCATTCTGATCATTGCTGACTACAACGATCGAATCAGTTTTAACTGGAGTTATAACTTCTTGCATCTTCTCTTCCCGCGAAGTAATAACAGGCGCTGTTGAGTTTATCTCCTCTTTTGGTTTTACTTCCCAACCAAAGAAAGCACCTTCATCAACAGCTACAATAACTTCGTCATCGGTCACTACAGGCACAATTGTATTTTCTTGCAAAGGCTTTTTCTTAACCAACCAAACAACATCGCCAGGCCTTAAAGTAGAACTAGTAGTTAGTTTATTAAATCGCTTTAATCGCGCCATACGCACTCCATACTGCTGACTAACCCTCCAGAGGTTATCACCCGAAACCACCGAGTGTGTGGGTTGGTCTGATTTCGTTTTCTTGCGTTTCAAAAAATAGTACGCTCCATCCTCAACCCGATGGTCAATTGAAATCTCATTATACTTTAAGAAGTCAGGCAACGAAACTCCTGCACGTTCTGCAAGCCCAACCGTAGTTTCACCAGTCACGGCTTTCACAGCAGGTGTTCCATTAATTTCGCGCTTCTCGAGCTTAATAAATGTTGGTTTACTTTGAATGGGTTCACTTGCTATAGGCTTTGTTGAGGCAAGCACCAGTGTGTTGAATTCTGGCGTTAATTGTCCTGCCGGAATAAGTACCAAATACGGTTTATCAGCAGGGATTTTACTTGCACGCGCCCACTTATTATATTCTCGCAAGGTTGCTTCGTCAATGGCCAACTCGGTTGCCAATTCATTCAATGCTTTTGGAGATTTAATTTGGTATTGCACTACCCTTACCTGTGGTTCACCCTTTACTGAATTTTCAAAGGCAATTTTATGCGCCAAGTATTTCTTTATATACCAATAGGTATTGCTGGTAATCTCCATATGCCGCACGCCATTATATTTATCGCCCACGGAACGTTGCACACCGCCACCACCCATTTGGTAGGATTGTAACGCAAGCAACCAGTTATTAAATAAATAATTATTCTTCTTTAAGTAGCGCGCTGCCCCACGAGTAGCAGAAGCAATGTTCATACGCTCATCAATATCTTTGTCAACTCGCAAGCCCATTTCCAAAGCTGTGAAATCTTTAAACTGCCAAAAGCCCACAGCATTAGAAACAGAAACGGCATCTGAAATCAAGGCACTTTCCTGTAACACAAGATATTTAAAATCATCAGGGAGTCTTTCCTCTTCAAAAATTTTCTCAATGATGGGAAAGTAAGTCTTGGCGCGCTCTACTTTTATACCAAAGTACCGTGGATGTTGTGTAAGCGCATCCACATCTTTTTGAATTTCGCGTCTGGCATCATCACGAATTGTGAGAGTCATATCTGCGAAATGCATCTTATGGGGCACTTCGGGTGTTTGGGCGTATGAGGCAGCACCAATAAAAAATAGTGCAACTGCAAAAAATCTCATAGAACAAAGGTAAGTAAAAGATTCAAATTGAAATGCATTTCCGATGTAACGACAGATTAGACTGCCTATTACTTCTCAGAAACTTTGCGTGCCATCATAATTCCATCCCGAAGAGGTAATAAGACATTTTCAACCCGGGTATCATTATTCACTTTAGTATTGAATTCAAGCAAAGCGCGGGTGTCTTTATCTGGCTTGGGCTTAGTAACTTTTCCACTCCACAGCACATTATCAGCTAAAATAACACCTCCAACGTTCACTTTATCAAAAACCAAATCATAGTATCTTAGAATAATTCTCCTTATCGGCATCTATAAAAACCAGATCAAATTGCTGAGTAAGCATTGGAATAATTGTTAACGCATTCCCAATTCTGTAGTCGATCTTTTTAGAAAGACCTGCTTGTTCAAAATAATCACGAACCCGGGTTTCCAATTCCTCATTGATATCGATGGTTGTTAGTTTTCCATCCTCTGCTAATCCTTCCGCCAAACAAATTGCTGAGTAGCCCGTATAGGTTCCAATCTCCAATATAGTTGCTGGCTTTAGCAGATGGCTGATCATGGAAAGATAACGACCCTGCAATTGTCCTGAGAGCATGCGCGGCATCATCACTTTGGCATGTGTTTCTCTGTTTATTCTTTTAAGAAGATCAGACTCTTGTGATGTGTGCGCTTCAATGTAGTCTGCGATATCGTCTGGCAAAAATTCCATATATTACTCTAAATATATTCCACTGCTTACTGAATACTGCCTACTGTTAACTTCTAATCAAATCGGCTCAACAATCAATGTACTTAACATACGTTCGTCAAACATTTCGTTTGCCAATTTCTGAAGTTGATAAGAAGTAGTTCCCTTTACACGATCAAAAATTTCCTGTAAAGATGTTACCCGGCCTTGATCTAAAAGATTACGCGCCATCATAATCATAAAACTTGCGTTGTTCTCCTCAGCCATTGCAATCTGACCCAGAATTTGCTCCTTAGAAGATGCTAGCTGTTTTACTCCCAACGGCTCATCGCGCAATCGCTTCAATTCTTGTTTCACCAGAGAGATTCCTTTTTTCACTTGTGAAGGTTCTGTGCCAAAGGAAATAACAAATAACCCGGTATCGGTAAACGGAGCAAACTGTGCTCCAATGGAATAAACGAACCCATATTTTTCGCGCAAAGCAAGATTGAGGCGCGAGTTCATACCTGATCCACCCAAAATACTGGAGAGCATATAAAACGGACTCCTATTTTCATCTGAGAACGAATAAGCCGGTCTGCCAATAGCGCAACGCGATTGCTTCACTGGTTTTTTAAGCACAACATTTTTCGGCTTATAACCAGTGAAATGAATTCTTTTCTTTTTTGATGTGGATGCAGGTATTGCTCCCAGATGTTTTTCAGCCAGACGAACAACTTGCTCCATGGGGATATTTCCCACACACGAAAAAACTATTCGCTTTGTATCGAGATGTTCTTTCACAAATGAGGTAAAATCTTTACGCTTAAATGAGCGTACCGTTTTTTCTGTTCCCAGGATATTCATACCCAGTGGATGACCGGAGAAAATTACTGAATCAAATTCGTCTTGCAATGAATCGTCCGGGTCGTCATGATACATCGACATCTCTTCAAGAATTACATTGCGTTCTTTTTCAATTTGAGGCGTTGGGAATATTGAATCAAACGTGATGTCTGTAAGCAATTCAAGTGCACGTTCAAAATAATCATCGCGCAAGGACGCGAAGAATAATATTTTTTCTTTGTCCGTGAAGGCATTGAGTTCTCCTCCCAGCGACTCAAGTCGATTAATGATATGAAAGGCTTTTCGTTTCCGGGTACCTTTAAAAGCCATGTGTTCCCAAAAGTGCGCTATCCCCTGATTGGCGGTAGATTCATCGCGGCTACCGATATCCAGCATAATACCACAGTGCACAATTTTAGTGGTGGTTACCCGATTATGGATAACCCGGATTCCGTTCTTCAGTGTATGTACTTCGTATTCTCTCATTGCGGGCACAAAATTAAACTTATTATCGATGTTCCACACCCGAACAAGATTGCCCGTGTTCGGGCATAACTCTTGACAGATGTATGTTAATTTGTTTAAAATCGTACTTAAATAACGGCATCCTGATTGCAAGAGAAATCGGGGATCAACTTAACTCACTTATGGAAACTCAAAAAGTAAAAACCTGCTTCACCATCACATTCACCAATGATCAATTCTCGCATGCCCAATCCTATGTTGAGGATATGAAGAGACATCCGCAGCGCGTTTTCTGGCGCGGCAAGGAAGGTAAATCAGATGATGAGTTAATTATTGAACAAATTGCGCATCGCATTCTTTCCGGTTTTTATAATACCGATTCGTATAATGCGAGCAAGCATATTGTAAGGATGGAGAGTATGAGTTCAACTCTATAAAACGCGAACCGTTTTATAGCAGCAGTTAAACCCGCTCCAACACTTTTTTAATCAATGACTCCACAACTTTATTGGGGTCTTTTGAAAATTTATTCTTGATGCGGTTGGCAATGATGGCATTTACACTGAGCACTTCGTGACCAAGCAATCTTCCCATTGCATAGTAGCCCGCAGTTTCCATTTCGAAATTCGTAAGCCAAAAATCTCCTTTGTGATAGTAATTCAAATCTTCCAATAATTTAGGAAAGCGAATGGGTACCCGTAGCTCACGGCCTTGTGGTGCATAAAATCCAGGGCACGTTACCGTATTCCCTTTCATCATATCACTACCAATTTGTTCGCGCAAGCAAACAGAACCACGCACCGCATAAGGCATAAAAGGCAGTCCGGTTTTCTTTTGAATATCATGCGCGAGTCCGGTTTCAAGATCGTCCATGGGCAGATCATAAAAGTTCATCAGGTTGTCCAGGCCAATCGCGTAGTCAGAGGCCAGATGTGTTCCGAGTGGTATATCTTCTTGCAGTGCTCCCGAAGTTCCAATTCGGATAATCTTTAACTTCTTCTTGCGTGATTTAGGCTCCCGGGTTTTTAAATCGATATTAACCAGAGCATCAAGCTCAGTAAAAAATATTTCAATGTTATCGGTGCCAATTCCGGTGCTGATAACCGTTATGCGCTTTCCCTTGTACTTGCCAACGTGTGTAATGAACTCGCGCTTGTTCATTTCAAATTCAACTTCATCAAAGTATTGACTCACGGCATACACCCTGCTGGGATCACCCACTGTAATAATTGTGTCCGAAATATTTTTAGGCAACAGGCTTAAGTGATAAACACTTCCGTCTGGATTAAGAATTAAATCAGTTTCGGATATTTTGGACATGCTATTCTGGATACTGGTTACTGGATACTTGCTACTACTTATCGATTACCATTTACTGATTACTTAATCTTTGCTGCCGGATTACCAAATACAGTTTCTCCCGGCTTCACCGATGCAATAACAACTGAACCCGCACCAATTCGTGCACCTTTGCCAACGGTTACACCGGAAACAATAGTTACTCCAGAACCAATAAACACTTCATCTTCAATGGTAACTCCAGCATTGATCGAACTCCCTGCTCCTACTTGTACAAAATCTCCCAACGATGAATCGACACCAACAGAAGTTTGGGTATGTATAATGCAATGACTTCCAATTTTAGAACCGGGTGCCAGATAAGCATTGAAGTCGATAAAATTACCGTGACCCAAAATGGCTTTTTCCGAAACCACTGAACGACTATGAATGGCATTTACGGGTTGCATATGTCGCACTTCCTGAATCATGCTCACTAATGACTTCCTGAGTTTGTTATCGTCCACCGCTACAAATGCTTCACATTTTTTTCCTATAAGCTTGAGGAATCCATCATTGTCAGTATCGCCCAACACAACCACCTCGTCAATCTCCGTATTATGCAGTTTCTTGTCGTCATCTAAAAAGCCGTACACGACAACACTATTCGTTTCAAAAATTTCTTTAGCAGCGCGCCCAAGGTGATTGGCGCCAAAAATAAGTACCGGATTTTCCATGTAGCAAAGGTACTACTTCGGCCAATACTGCGAATGATCTATTTATTAAGAAACCTTACTCTATCTGAAAAATAATCAAGCAAGGGATTGCGATAGGAGATAATAAAAATACAAATAATAATCCTCACACTCCAGGTGGATGTACCGAATGTCTTGGTGCGGTTACCATAAACGGCAGCACGGTTGTTAGAAATCCGGCTTATTACATCATTGCGCACGCATCTAAATTGTTAAAGCAGGTTCAGTTAGAATCGAATCTAACTATTCGGTTGAATTGCCAAATGTAGCCTATAAAACGCCAGAAGGAAAGATTGTTGTGATTGTTTTAAACAATACCAACACCCAAAAATCATTTAGTATTAATGTCGCTAGCGAGCCAATTTCAACCGTACTTCCAGCAGGTTCAGTTGCAACTTATGTTTGGTAAAATTAAAGTTATGAATA
>CAWBCB010000120.1:0-18289 GCA_963787095.1 uncultured Cytophagales bacterium
TGAAAGGATTTCAATCCAGATCTTCACGAAGCCATCACTCAGGTTCCTGCACCACAAGAAAAATTAAAAGGAAAAGTTATCGATGTAGTTGAGAAGGGATACTTGCTTAACGACAAAGTGATTCGCTTTGCCAAAGTGGTAGTCGGTAGTTAGCAAATCTTGAACTTCTAAATTCCAAACTCGAACAATGTCAACAAAAAGAGATTATTACGAAATACTAGGTGTAGATAAAAACGCAACCCAGGAAGAAATAAAAAAAGCATATCGTAAAGTTGCTATTCAATTTCACCCCGACAAAAATCAGGGTGATAAAGCAGCCGAGGAAAAGTTTAAAGAAGCTGCTGAGGCATACGAGATTTTAAGCAATGCGGAGAAGAGAGCCCAGTATGATCGCTTTGGGCACTCACGAGGAGGTGGTGGCTTCCGCGGCCACGACATGAACATGGAAGATATCTTCAGCCAGTTTGGAGATATTTTTGGTGGCGGTGGTGGAAGTCCATTTGATAGTTTTTTTGGTGGCGGTGGTGGTGGAAGAACGCGCCAGCGCAAAGGCTCTAACCTACGAATCAAACTTAAACTTTCGTTGGAAGAAATTTCCGGTGGCGTTGAGAAGAAAATAAAAGTAAATAGACTGGTTCGTGCCGAAGGGGTTACTTTCAAAAATTGTACAACCTGCGGTGGCACAGGCCAATTAAGAAAAGTGGTAAACACCATGTTGGGTCAAATGGTATCTACCACAACGTGTTCTACCTGTAATGGTGCTGGTCAATTAATTGACAAACGCCCATCGGGAGTTGATAACTCTGGGTTGGTCTCTAAAGAAGATATGATCACCGTAAAAATCCCTGCGGGTGTTAGCGAGGGCATGCAGCTTTCTATGTCGGGCAAAGGAAATGAAGCACCCGGTGGTGGCATTCCAGGCGACTTGTTAATTCTGATTGAAGAAATTGAAGACAAGGAACTGAAACGCGATGGAAATAATTTGGTCTACGATCTTCACATTAGTTTTATTGATGCTGCAATCGGAACCCAAGTAGAAGTTCCATCCATTGGTGGCAAAGCACGAATTAAAATTGAACCTGGCACACAAAGCGGTAAGATTTTACGCTTACGCGGAAAGGGCCTTAAAGATATTAATGGCTATGGAGCGGGTGACCAGCTGATATATATTAATGTGTGGACACCCAAAAAATTGTCGAGCGAAGAAAAGGCAAAACTCGAAAGCTTGAAATCCTCACCTAATTTTCAGCCACAGCCTGATGCAGGGGAAAAGGGATTTTTTGAGCGTATGAAGGAATATTTTGGCTAATTGAAAGTTTTTTAGTCGATATCATAACCCAAATTGCGTTAACCCGTATAAGTCCTATTACGGGTTATTTTTTTGTTACCTATTCCATTTAGGATTGGTGCTAAATACTAACCTTTCTTACATGAGAGTAACATTAACCTAACTAACGCGTAACAACAGGCATGTTGAGATTGTTTTTAGCTTTAATTGGAAGCAGTGTGGCCGTGGGGGTAAGCGGACAAATCAAGAAACAGTTTTCTGTTGAAAAAACAGATCAATGCAATCAGGTGGAGTTACGTCTACAGGCAAAAACTGGCAATTGCTTTATTCGTCCTAGTCAAAATGATGATATTCTGAATATCTATAGTAATCAAGACGTAGATGAGTACGCACATTCCTTTAGTAAGGAATTGAAAGGTTCAATCTGCCTGGTAAATCTCTCGCTTGAGCAAGATGGCCAGCGCGGTGTAAGTCAAAAAATATCGTACAACCTCTTTGGGTCTGGCGAACGTCCTTCTGATAAATTCTGGAAAGTATATTTAACTGAGACTACCTCCTACTCATTAGATCTGGATTATGGATTAGGAAATGCAAACATTGATCTGTCAGGTCTTTCAATAAACAAATTGAAGATCAAAACCGGAAGTGCTGATGTGAACATCAGTTATAGCGGGCAGGAAAATAAAATTGAAATGGATACCTTTTGTGTGAAGGTAGATATGGGCTCACTCCATGCCCGTCAACTTAATCTGGCACGTTCAAAAGTAGTACTGGCTGATGTTGGCTTTGGAAATATGTATCTTGATTTCAGTGAAAAGCCAAGAGTCAATAATCATATAATAGGCAAAGTAGGCGCTGGCAATCTTACCATTCAACTTCCTTCAGATGAAGTGCCCGTAGTAGTAACCATAAATGATTCGTGGTTATGTAGCATCAACTTATCAAAAACACTAAAAAAGGTTGCCCCTAACAAGTATGCAAATGATGCTTATACTAAGGATAGCAAGAATGCATTAGTTTTCGATTTGGACGTGTCGATGGGGAAAATCGTTTTTCGATAACAAGCAATCATTAAAAAAATAATAGTTACAATCTTCTGTTCGGATATAAATATCTGGTTCCTTGTAATTCTATTGCTATTTTTGATACTAACTTTTTAACTAACCACTTTCGCCTGTGAATGCCCTCACTACAAAAAATGTTACCAAGCGGTACACAAATCATACTGCGCTTGATTCAGTAAGCATTACTATTCCAGAGAAATCGATTTACGGCTTACTCGGCCCCAACGGTGCGGGTAAAACCACGTTGATCCGCATCATCAATCAAATCATTAATTCTGATGAGGGTTCGGTAGAAATTTTTGGAGAAAGATTACAAGAGAAGCATATAAGCATGATTGGGTATTTGCCCGAAGAGCGCGGCTTGTATAAGAAAATGAAAGTAGGCGAGCAACTCCTATACTTTGCTCAGCTAAAAGGTATGAGTCGTAAGCAGGCACTAGATCGCATTAAAGTGTGGCTTGAAAAATTTGAAATCAAAGACTGGTGGCATAAAAAAGTAGAAGATCTTTCGAAGGGAATGGCGCAGAAAGTGCAATTCATTAGCACCGTAATGCACGAGCCTAAATTGATTATTCTGGATGAACCCTTTTCGGGATTTGATCCAGTGAATGCTCAATTAATTACAGAAAAAATTTTAGAGCTAAAAGAGAATGGAAGTACAATCATTTTCTCAACCCATCGCATGGAAACAGTGGAATCACTCTGCGATCATATTGCGCTGATTAACAAATCAAAATTAATTTTGGAGGGAGCTAAGAAACAAGTGAAGTCGCAATACAAATCAAATACTTTTTTGGTGGAGCACCGTGGTAATGATTTCAGATTACCTGCCGAACGTTATGACTTAATAAGTCAGGTTCCTTTGGAAGAAGGATTATTCTCAAGCACGCTAAAGGTTAGTGATGGCATCAATGGAAATCAGGTAATCCGCGATTTAATTGACATCACCGAAGTACACAGCTTTATGGAGAAGGTACCCAGTATGTCAGATATTTTCATTGATCTGGTGAAAGGTGAAGGAGATGAAGCCCTGAAAAAACATTTACAAGAAGTATAAACCACTCTTCCGATATGAATAAAATTCTACTCATCATACAACGCGAGTTTCTTAATAGAGTACAGAAAAAATCTTTTCTGATAGCAACTATTTTGGTGCCACTCATTTTTCCAGCCATCATTGGGGGCTTAGCCTACATTGCTATTAAAGACGCAGAATCGGCAAAAGCCGAAACAATACAAGTACTTGATGAAAGTAAGCTGTTTAAGTTTGAGAATAATAAACGTTTTAATTTCGTTTCCCTTGATGTACCCTTCGAGCAGGCAAAAAAAGTGTATTTGGAAACTGATGACTTTGCTCTACTGTATATTCCAAAGATAGATATTAACAAACCTGAAGGTGTTGCCATCTATACCAAAGAAAATCCAAGCATAGAAAAAGTTGGTGACCTTGAATCATCTATCGCTACACAAATTCATGATTTAAAGTTGAAAGAATACAATATTGACGAAGCAATCCTAAAAAGCCTGCGACCAAAAGTTAATTTAAAACAATACAATTTATCTGATACAGGCGAAGAGAAATCAAGCAATTCAGGCATTCTATATGTGTTAGGTTTTGGCTTAGGAATTTTGATTTACATGTTTGTATTGATTTACGGCATTCAAATCATGCAAGGGGTAATTGATGAAAAGACCTCGAAAGTGGTAGAAGTGATTGTCTCCTCTGTAAAACCTTTTCAGTTGATGCTTGGCAAGATCATAGGTATTGCCTCAGTTGGATTGGTGCAGTTTACCATCTGGATTATTCTCATTTCTGTATTGTCGTCAGGCACGCTAGCTTACTTTGGTCTTAAGATGCCACAAAAGCAAATGATGGAACAAGTGACTAAACAAATGGATAATGATCCTGAAATGAAGGAAGCCGTTGCGCAGCAGAACTCTAAAGTGACTGAACTGCTCGGCAACCTAAATGAAATTCCATTTATGAAAATTGCTTTAGTGTTTGTCTTCTATTTTTTAGGAGGATATTTATTGTACGGTGCTTTATTTGCAGCTGTTGGCTCGGCTGTCGATTCACAACAGGAAGCCCAACAATTTCAATTTCCCGTTACTATTCCACTCCTAATTGGCTACATGGGGCTCTTCATGTTTATCTTACGCGATCCGCATGGGTCTGTTAGTTTTTGGCTTTCAGTAATTCCCTTTACATCTCCAGTAGCCATGGTGGGAAGAATCGCCTTTGGTGTGCCCGCCTGGGAATTAATACTTTCCATGGTGCTATTAATCGGTGGGTTTCTATTAACCACCTGGATAGCGGGAAGAATTTATCGTGTGGGAATTTTAACGAGTGGCACAAAAGTGAGCTACAAGGTGCTGGCCAAGTGGTTTATGATGAAAAATTAAGCTAACCAAGATTGGTAAAGAAAACCGGATCGATTCGTCATCCGGTTTTTTTATTTAATTTCCATTCTTATATGGCTAAGAAAGTACAGTTACCCGTCTCAATGGAGTTCTACAAAGACAACACTAAGTTGAAGTGGATCATCCTGGCCGTTTCTGTTTTTATTAGTGCGGGTTCAATTTATTACACAAACATTCTTGTTGAACAACTTAAAGAACGAGAACGGCAACAAGTAGAGCTTTTTGCAAAGGCCCTGGAATACACACTCAATAGTTCAGAAGGCAATATTGTTTTTATCACTGATGAGATTCTATTTAAGAATAAATACGTGCCGGTAATTTGGTTCACTAAGGATAATGGATATCAATCCACCAACATTGATATAAAAGAATCATTATCAAAAGAAAGAAAAGACGAAATACTTAAAAAAGAGGCTGAGAAAATGAGTATTAGTTTTCCTCCTATTGAAATAATTTTAAAAGACGAGAATGGGGAAGTGTATGAAAAACAGTATGTCTACTATAAAAATTCTGCTTTGCTCACTCAACTCATCGCCTTCCCCTATATTCAACTCTCAGTGCTCGCCATTTTTGGCTTTATCTCCTACCTCGCTTTCAACTATTCGCGCACAGCAGAACAAAACCAGGTATGGGTAGGGCTTGCTAAAGAAACAGCTCATCAATTGGGCACACCTCTCTCCTCCCTCATGGCCTGGATTGAAGTACTACGAGACGATCCTGACATTAAGAACAAAGGCATTGTTGATGAACTTGATAAAGACATTCGCAAGCTGCGCGTAGTTACAGAACGTTTCTCAAGCATCGGCTCAAAGCCGGTACTCAGAAAGGAAAACATATTTCAGTTAATCAATAATGTAGTGGGGTATTTGCAACCACGCATTTCATCTAAAATAAAATTTGAAGTGTACACACTATCCGAAACTATTGATGTTCAAGTACATGCCCCTCTATTTGAGTGGGTAGTAGAAAATCTTTGCAAGAATGCAGTTGATGCGATGGGTAGTTCGGGCACTATAGCCATTAAAATTCTGAGGGGTAGTGATTATAAGGTATTTGTTGATATTTCTGATACCGGCAAAGGGATTCCAAAACCTCTTATCACCAACGTATTTAAGCCTGGATTTACAACCAAAAAAAGAGGCTGGGGCTTGGGACTCGCCCTGGCAAAGCGAATCATTGAAATGTACCACGAAGGCAAAATTTTTGTGAAATCCTCAGACGAAACTCAGGGTACAACATTTCGTATTGAATTAAAAAGTGCTTAAAAGCTCGTCAGAAGGTTTATTATCTTCTAAAATACTGATTATCAGAACTATTATAGCTTGTTATTGATCAAGCTAAACTTCAATTAATCCTTGCAGCATCGTTTGTATTAACCCCACAAAAAACTACTTTTGTGGCCGGATTTTTCGGCCTTTGTAGGCTTCAGATCCTAATTCAGTCTGTAATCATAAAAATTTATAAGTCAATGGCCAATATTGGTAGAATAACTCAAGTAATCGGTCCGGTAGTAGACGTTGCATTTGACGCGCCCGGCACTAAACTCCCCAACATTCTGGATTCCCTGGAAGTAACCAAAGGAGACGGCACAGTAGTGGTGCTTGAAACTCAACAACACTTAGGTGAATCTCGTGTTCGTACCATTGCGATGGATGGAACTGAAGGATTGGTGCGTGGAATGAAAGTTACCGATACTGGAACTCCTATCGAAATGCCTATTGGCGATGATATAAAGGGCCGTTTGTTTAACGTAGTGGGCCATGCGATTGACGGAATTCCGCAGCCAAAAGGAGATAAATCTTTGCCAATCCATAGATCAGCTCCTAGCTATGAAAATCTTTCTACTTCATCAGAAGTACTTTTTACCGGTATTAAAGTAATCGATTTGATTGAACCATACTCAAAAGGTGGTAAGATTGGATTGTTTGGTGGTGCCGGGGTAGGAAAAACCGTATTGATTCAGGAATTGATTAACAACATTGCAAAAGCCTACGCTGGGTTGTCAGTGTTTGCTGGTGTTGGTGAGCGTACTCGTGAAGGAAACGATTTGCTTCGCGAGATGATTGAAGCCGGTATTGTGGATTATGGTCCTGAGTTTATGAAATCACTACATGCCGGTGGCTGGGATCTTTCTAAAGTAGATTCAGAGAAATTAAAAGACTCTAAAGCAACCTTTGTATTTGGTCAAATGAATGAACCTCCCGGAGCGAGAGCACGAGTAGCGCTTTCAGGGTTAACCGTTGCTGAATATTTCCGTGATGGTGATGGTCAGGGAAAAGGAAAAGACATTCTTTTCTTTATTGATAACATTTTCCGCTTTACGCAAGCAGGTTCTGAGGTATCGGCTCTTTTGGGTCGTATGCCTTCAGCAGTAGGATATCAGCCAACCTTGGCCTCTGAAATGGGTGCTATGCAAGAGCGTATCACTTCAACTAAGAATGGATCAATTACATCAGTGCAGGCCGTTTACGTACCTGCCGATGACTTAACAGATCCGGCTCCTGCTACTACTTTTGCTCACTTGGATGCTACTACGGTATTGTCTCGTAAAATTGCCGAGTTAGGTATTTATCCTGCTGTGGATCCTTTGGATTCTACGTCACGAATTTTGCGTGCTGACATTGTTGGTGAGGAACATTACAATTGCGCACAACGTGTTAAGAGCATCTTACAGCGCTACAAGGAACTACAAGATATCATCGCCATTTTGGGTATGGATGAGTTGTCTGATGAAGATAAACTTACTGTAACTCGCGCAAGACGTGTTCAGCGTTTCCTTTCACAGCCCTTCCACGTAGCAGAAGCCTTTACAGGCTTGAAAGGTGCGTTGGTAGATATTAAAGACACCATTAAAGGATTTAATATGATTATGGATGGTGAAGTTGATCACCTTCCTGAGATGGCCTTTAACCTGGTAGGAAGCATTGAAGAAGCCATTACCAAGGGCGAGAAAATTATGGCAGATACAAAATAATTCAGATCTCTATTTTTGAATAAAATGCAACTCGAAATAATAACTCCTGAAAAAAAGATCTTTGAAGGTGAAGTGGCGATAGCTACTTTTCCTGGGGAAGACGGATCGTTTCAGATTTTAAATGATCACGCACCACTGGTGAGTTTATTAAAAGAAGGAGTAGTGGAGTATAAGTCTAAAAACTTGACGGAACAGATTCACATTACCGGAGGGGTTGTGGAGGTGTTGAAAAATAAAGTGATTTTATTGGCTGACGGAATAAAGAACTAGAAAAAATATAAAACATAAAAAAGCCCGGTTGAGAAATCAACCGGGCTTTTTTATTCACACTGGTTATTGCCGAACCAGCCATTTGACAAAGAACACAACGCCAATTATTAAGGCGATACCACCAATGATATAAAATACGTTTCCGCTAATAATTAGGGCAACAATACCAACGGCCCCAAAAATAGCAGCCAACTTTAAGTCATTATCCATACCTCTTTTTACTGATTGATCCGACTCAACCTGCAAGCTTTTCTTCTCCTTTACATACGTTCTGATGTCGTTACGCAAGTGACTCCGAAGTGCTTTGCGCTCTATTTTAGTCATCTGAACGTACGTTTTCTTTTCACCAGTTACTGGCGTAGCCGTATTAGAAATTTCAGCCGGGGCTGAAGATATACTTGCCAACACAACTTCTGGATTAGCAACAGGTGCAAGTGGAGCAGCTTCTAAGCGCTTATCTGCACCTTTTGCGGCATACGATTCGTAGGCATTAAAACTTGCCGTGTACTTAGGTGTTGAACAGGCACCCAGAACAAGTACACCTAAAATCAAATAGTAAATCTTTTTCATGGTTACGGTTATTTAAAGAAGTTATAGTTTCAATTATTAAAATCTAAATGCTACTCCCAGCTTTGCGTTACTGGAACCCCCAGCTCCTACTTCCAAAAAAGCTCCAATACTGGGTGCAAAGTAGTAGCGCGCTCCGGCATGAATTCCAAAAAACACCCCATTACCATATGAATTTCCGAGTGTAGAATTATTAAAATCATCCTTCCAACTAAAACTTCTGAACCCTAAGCTGGCCCCGCCATAAAGATCTAACTCTTCTACACTTAGGTTTAATAATTTATTGAAATGATAAGAACCTCTAAATCCAATATACACAGCGTTAAATCCATATTTATAGCCAGAGTACTTGTAAGTATAATTCAAATAATCAAACCCTGCACCAATACTTATCTCATCCGTAATTCCATATTCAAAAGATGCACTCAACGGGATCCCTCCACTGTAATAGGAGTTTACACCAATACCAAGGTTTAATAGCTTGTCACCCTGGGCGTATTGTGCATTTGCTTTGTAAGAGAAAAAACAGATTAGTCCAATTACACAAATTAAAATTTTCTTCATGATTTATTTTTATTAAAAATTTTGGCGAATCTACTAAAAAAACGTTTCTCAAATTCCCAAAAAAATTGGAACTGCCCAAAAAGGAAACCGTAAAGCAACAGAAAAATATTGTAAACGGGGAAAATTAAGACCCAATACAGGGCACTTGCCCATACTGGTTTAATGCCATTAGGAAACCAATAGTTAAACAAGGGTTGTTTTATGAACAGGACTGTAAATCCAGTACATGCAAAAACAATCAATATCACTACCACCTGGCGCAAGGTATCTACTTTCCATCGCGTCTTTAATTTATCTAACCAGCTCATCCGTCTTCTTTGCGCATGAAGATAGTAAAGACAATAGTTACGAAAACAGTTTTCCAGAGATCATTTTTTATCTCCTCCAAAAACGATCAAAAATTTTTGAAATGATGGATTTATAATACCGCTTGGGCTTGCCTATGTTGGTCTCGATTACTAGCGTGTTATCTTTTATCCAGAAAATTAATAATTAAGCCTGAGCGAACCTGAATGACTGATGGACTGAAATTGGATTTAGTTACTTCAAAACCCGATAAGTAATGGTTGTAATTAAGTTCAAACAAATTGAATCCAACATTTCTCGAAAACCTCAATACAATACCAAAGCCAGCGGCTCCGCCCATTCCTTTATCTGACAATGAAAAGCCAAGCTCTTCTTTGAAATCGTAAACAGATTCCATCTTAAACAACTTTGCTATCGCATAAATTTGAAAAAACCGTTCTCTGCTGGTTGTGATTTTTCCTGATATTCCATATTGCAAAAAATCATATCCTCCATAGTTGCCATCATATCCCTGGGGGGAAGCTAAATAACCCCCCACTACTTCTTCACTAAACATTGATCTGGTATAAAATAGCCCGGCTGCTAATTTTCGATTAAAATAATAATGCCCCTCAATGGAGTACCCTACCGCAATGTAGGAATTAGACTCACTATAAATCAGATCGGAAGAAAGAAGAGTTCCTTTTAATCCTACTTCAATCTGTTGATCTTGAGCGCGTAGTGCATTTGCAAACAACATCGAAACAACGACTGCAACAATTTTTATCTTTACCATACAAATTATTTTGAAGAAGGTGCATAACCATAATCAATACCCGCCAAACTCCATTTTGAAGTCTTGGCAGTATTACTATTTATCCACCTAACCTCGTTATCAATAGTAGCAAGGTAAAGTGTGGTGAAGTCAGGTATAACTCCCGGAAATAACAAATAGCTGTTTATATAATTATCGTTGCTAGTGGAATAACAATAGCTAGCGAAACTATCCAAATAACGAGGTTTGCTATAGAAATTTTTACCGCCCTCAAAAACAGAATTTGTGAAAACCTGTTTACAATATTGATTGTTCAAAAATTGAATGTAGTTATTGTCAGTGTAAAATTGATTGTAGTAAGAATCACTCAAGTTTGAGAATGTATACCCTGTTTTGTTCAATTCATTTGGAACCGGTGCATTACTAGTACACTCACAACTCCCATGGAAGTTACGGTTTAGCGAATAGCTTTGAGCCTTGTTAAAAGGGAAAATACTTACAAAATTGGATTCATCAACTCGTTTATAAAACCCCGATTGGGTGGTCATATTTGGCAGGGTTCTGATTTTTGAAATACTGTCCAATTGACTATTTAGGTAATAGAATTTCAGATTTTCATTAAAGAAAGAATTCTTAAGCTCAGTAACTCGATTATTGCCATCATACACCAATTCATCAACAATCTCCTTGCCATCTGCATATGAAGTGGTGATTTTAGTTGCATACCCAGCATTATTCAACAGGTAAGTTGTTTTAACCAGATTCTTATTATAAAAGAAGATATCTATATCCGCTGGCCAGGTAATTTCAATCTTATTTGTAGTAAGAACTGGCTTAACGGTTATGTGTTTATATTCTCCTGTGTCCTCATTCAAGAATTTTACCGTAAGTTGATTGACACGCACATCCTTAGGAAAGTCTTCAAGCGCATCGTCAGGAATTATTGTACAAGCCGCGAGGCAAAATAGCAAACACACAGGTATCTTTCTAAGCATCTTATAAAATTTGATTTACAATAAAACAAAAACCTGTGGAACCACAAAACAAAAAAGAATTACGAGAAAGATTTCCAGAGATTATTATTTGGAAGGTCGGCTGTGATTATAATCTCTTCTTTTTTTACCGGATGGATGAATCTAAGTTGACGCGCATGCAAACCAATGCTGGCATCAGGAGTTGGGGTTGGATACCCATATTTTAAATCGCCAACAATAGGGCAACCCATTGAAGCGAGCTGCACTCGGATTTGATGTGGGCGGCCAGTTATCGGCTTTACTTCCAATAAAAAAAATCCTTTCCGCGATTCCATTGTTTTATAACTAAGCTCAGAGCGCTGGCCTTGTGCATTTTCTCTAGCATAAGCAGTGGTTTTATTTTTCTTTTCATCTTTCACCAACCAATGCACCAAGGTGCCTTCCGGTTTGGGTGGCATTGAGGCAACCACTGCCCAGTATGTTTTTAATGTTTCCCGCTCACGGAATAATGTATTCATCCGCTCAAGTGCTTTAGTCGTACGTGCAAATACCACTACCCCACTCACCGGTCGATCCAGTCGATGAATTACTCCTAAAAAAACAGCTCCGGGCTTTTGATATTTGTCTTTAATGTAATCCTTACCCACTTCAACCAACGGCTTATCGCCAGTAGCATCACCTTGCACAAGTAATCCTGCGGGCTTGTTAAAAACCAACAAGTGATTATCCTCGTATAAAACCTCTGGGTGATTAGTCATAAAACTTTGTAAGTTAGAACCGGATATACAACCGACCAAAATATCATGATAAAACAGCTACTCTTTCTTTTACTTGTAAGTACGTTAATCTCATGCGATAAAAAACAAACCGCTGAGGAATTAAAAGAAAGTATTGAAAAAGAGTTGGCCAACCAATCAGGAAGTTTCGCAGTTGCTTTTAAAGATCTTACTACAGGTGAGGAAATTTTAATTAACGAACACTCTTTGTTCCATGCTGCCAGCACCATGAAAGCACCTGTAATGGTGGAAGTGTATAAACAAGCTACAGCCGGTAAGTTCTCCCTTAAAGATTCTTTGTTAATCAAAAATGAATTTAAAAGTATTTTAGATAGTAGCATTTATTCCTTGACATCGACCAGTGATAGCGACACGTTAATCTATAAACATATTGGCGAGAAGCGTACGGTTTATTCATTGTTATACGATATGATCATTGTTAGTAGCAACCTAGCCACCAATCTGATTGTTGAACTGGTGGATGCAAAAAACGTAACTCAAACCATGCGCGATATTGGAGCCAATGACATGCAAGTGTTGCGCGGAGTAGAAGATGTTAAAGCATATGAAGCCGGGCTCAATAATCAGGTAACAGCTTATGATTTAATGTTGCTGTACGAAACCATTGCCAACGAAGAAACAGTAAATGCAGAAGCCAGCATGGCGATGATTGATATTTTATTGGACCAGCGATTTAATGATATTATTCCCGCAAAACTTCCTAAAAAAGTAAAGGTTGCGCATAAGACCGGATCGATTACCGGAGTGCGACACGATTCAGGAATTGTATTTCTGCCAGATGGAAGAAAATATATTCTTGTTTTGCTATCGAAGGATTTGCAAGATGCGGATGCAAGCATCGAAGCAATGGCCAATGTATCGGAAATGATTTACAACTACGAGAAGGAACAGGAGTAACTTAATCCTTGAATTCCGAAGTAAAGTGAAAATTGATTTCAGGAAAGTTGTCCTGCACCATTTGCAGCCACGCGCGACTCTCAGCCATAAAAACCAGCTTATCATCTTTATCGCGGGCAATGTGCCGTTGTTTCGAATCCAAAAATTCCTGAAGTTTCTTTGGGTCTCTACTGCTAATCCAACATGCTTTGTAAATATTTTGGCCAGCAAAATCTGCGGAAGCGTTGTATTCATTTTTCAATCGAAACTGAATTACTTCAAACTGCAGTGCTCCCACCACGCCCACTACTTTCCGGTTACCCAATTCGTAGGTAAATAATTGAGCAACTCCCTCTTCCATCAATTGTAACAAGCCTTTCTCCAGTTGCTTGGTTTTCATTGCATCCTTGTTGATCACTTCTTTAAAAATCTCTGGTGAAAAACTTGGAATACCTGTGTAGACAAATTTTTCGCCTTCCGTAAGCGTATCACCAATTTTTAAGTTTCCAGTATCATAAATACCAACAATATCACCTGGCCAGGCTTCATCCACTGTTTCGCGATCTTGCGCCATAAAGGCGGTAGCATTTGAAAAGCGTACACTCTTATCATGACGCACATGATAATAATTGCTTCCACGTTCAAACTTGCCAGAACAAATTCTGATAAAGGCAATTCGGTTTCGATGCTTCGGATCCATGTTGGCATGTATCTTAAAAACAAAGCCCGAAAATTTCTCTTCCTCTGGCGTTACTACGCGAAGGGAAGTTTCGCGAGGAATAGGTGGTGGTGCAATCCGAATGAACGTATCCAGCAATTCTTTCACTCCAAAATTATTTACGGCACTACCAAAGAAAACCGGAGCCACATTTCCACTTAGATAATCCTCCGGGTCAAATTCAGAATAGACTCCTTCAATTAACTCAACATCAGCTCGCAGTTGTTTCGCGTTATTTTCTCCGACTAAAGCATCCAATTCAGGATCGTGAATATTCTTAACATTAATACTCTCCTGAACGGTAATTTTACTCGGTGTAAATAAATTTAAACTCTTTTCGTAGAGATTATAAACTCCTTTAAAAGTTTTTCCCATACTAATGGGCCAACTCAACGGACGAACTTTGATCGCTAACTTTTCTTCAATCTCATCCAACAAATCAAAGGGATCACGGCCTTCACGATCAAGCTTGTTTATAAAGCAAAGTACTGGTGTATTGCGCATGCGACACACCTCCATCAACTTTTCAGTTTGCGACTCCACACCCTTCACACAATCAATAACCAGAATTACACTATCCACCGCAGTGAGTGTTCTATACGTATCTTCAGCAAAATCCTGGTGACCAGGCGTATCGAGTAGATTGATCTTTATATCATTATAATTAAAACCCATAACAGAAGTCGCCACAGAAATACCACGCTGTTTTTCAATCTCCATCCAGTCGCTTCGTGCATGATCTTTAATCTTAGATGACTTAACGGCACCTGCCTTTTGAATTGCGCCTCCAAAAAGCAACAACTTCTCGGTAAGTGTTGTTTTTCCGGCATCCGGGTGGCTGATGATACCGAATGTTCTTCGTTTGGCTATTTCCTGTTCTTGTGTCATGATAAAAATGAGGCGCAAAAGTAACTAATTTGATTTATCTTGTCTGCTTTAAGCAGTACCAACTTTTATGTCGCTATCAAAAGTTATTTTGATTTTAGTTCTTAGTGGATTGGGGTTGTTTATTTTTCTCATGTATATCGCCCTCAGCCCCACAATTCGCAATGTTTCTGACAATCCCGCTTTCGCAGATCTTATAAATATTGAGGTTAAGAGTACGTCTATATTATATATGCAACAATGCAAAACGGGCTCATATCAATTTATCTCAAATGTGCTGAGTTCGGACTCAACTACAGTATGCAATCGCGCATTTGATATTGCCGCAGGAAATATTTTCAAAGTAAAACAGTTCAAAAAATATACAAATAATGCAGGTTCAGGCATCACCAGTATTTTTATTCTGGGTGAATGTGCTTCCCCGAAAGGAGGCACAATAGACTTTGAGTACTACTGGGGTTCGATTGATAATACAAAAGATCAATCGACAAAATTGCCGTTAGCGTTTTGGCAAAGTGATACGGAACAACAAATAATATTTACTAACTGATTTAAATTATGGAGTATCGAAGATTTGGTCGCACAGAATGGAACGTTAGTGAAATCGGTTATGGTATGTGGGGCCTGGCAGGATGGAAAGAAACCGATGTAAAAGAAGTTGATCTGTCTTTATCAAAGTCTGTTGAACTGGGATGCAATTTTTTTGATACGGCTTGGGGTTACGGTGCCGGAGTGAGTGAGCAAATTTTAGGAAGGCTTCTAAGTCAGCATCCTTCAAAGCAATTACACTTTGCTACTAAAATTCCACCTAAAAATTTCATGTGGCCCTCAAAAGCAAATTATAAACTGGAAGATTGTTTTCCAGCCGCGCATATTATTGAATACACTGAAAAGAGTTTAAAGAATTTGCAAGTTGAGTGTATTGACTTGCAACAATTCCATGTGTGGGAAGATAGTTGGGCACACAACGATGATTGGAAAGAAGCCATTGAGAAACTTAAAGCTGCAGGAAAAGTAAAACACTTCGGCATAAGTGTAAATCGATGGGAGCCCGACAATGTATTGAATACGCTTACAACTGGTCTTATAGATGCAGTACAAGTGATTTATAACATCTTCGATCAAAATCCGGTTGACAACTTATTTCCACTTTGCAGAAAACTTGATATCGGTGTTATTGCTCGCGTTCCGTTTGATGAAGGAACCCTTACGGGGACCTTAACAAAAGATACCGTCTTCCCCAAAGGTGATTGGCGAGCCACGTATTTCGTACCTGAAAATTTAAATTCAAGTGTTGAACATGCAGATGCCCTGAAACCAATCATTCCAAAAAACATGACCATGGCCGAAATGGCGCTGCGATTTATTCTTTGTAATGATGATGTTCACACGATTATCCCGGGTATGCGAAAGGTAAATCACGTGGAAGCCAACATTGCCACAAGCGATGGAAACAGGCTTGAGAAAGCACTCGAGGCTGAACTCAAAAAACATCGTTGGGATAGAACACCAACCGAGTGGAGTCAGTAATTTAGTGGTGCCACCGCTTTGAGCGGTGGCACCACTCATAATCTGCATGTAATGAATTTAATACCAGATAGTTTATACCACATATACAATCGTGGGAATAACCGACAACTAATTTTCTTTCAAAAAAGAAATTATGAGTTCTTCCTAAAAAAAGCATCTCATGAACTGGGTGGACAACTTGAATTTTTAGCTTATTGTTTAATGCCCAATCATTTTCATTTCTTAGTAAGTACAAAGTCAGATTTTGATTCGATAAAGTTTTCAAATGCGTTTCGCACTTTGTTAAGTTCTTATACCCGGGCTATTCAAAAACAAGAAAACATGACTGGCTCTCTTTTCCAGCAGAATACAAAAGCGAAAGAACTTACAGATAATCAATATGCTTTTTCATGCTTTCACTACATCCATCAAAATCCTTATAGATCCATATTGGTAGATAAAATTGAAGATTGGCCATATCATTCATTTCATGAATATTGGAAAAATTCTGAGGGCATTTGCAATGTGGGCTTAGGCCGATCCCTTATAACTATAGCTGAAGATGCTAACTACTTCTATAAAGAATCTTATAGTGTTATTCCCGATCAGTTAGCTAGTGAAATATTTTAGTTCGAAGTCGAGTCGTGCCACCGCTTTGAGCGGTGGCACGACTTAAAAACTGCCAGTCTGTCACTATTTCCTTAAAAATCCCCATTGGCACAACCCTTGTTCAAGAGGCTTTGAATTAGAACTCTAAAATTAAAAAACTGAACATATCATGGGAAAAATTATTGGAATTGACTTAGGAACCACCAACTCGTGCGTATCTGTAATGGAGGGAAACGAACCGGTGGTGATTGCGAATAGCGAGGGCCGCAGAACTACGCCAAGTATTGTGGGCTTTTTGGATAACGGAAAGGGCGAGCGCAAAGTAGGTGATCCTGCTAAACGTCAGGCCATCACCAATCCAAAAAATACCGTTTCGTCCATCAAACGCTTTATGGGTAAAAAGTTTGGCGAAATAACGGGCGAAAAGAAAATGGTTTCTTATGAGGTTGAAAGTGGTAATAATGACACCGTGCGCGTACGCATTGGCGATCGTCTTTATACTCCACAGGAAATTTCGGCTATGATTCTTCAAAAAATGAAGAGCACTGCTGAAGATTATTTAGGAACTACAGTAACTGAAGCTGTTATTACTGTACCTGCTTACTTCAACGATGCCGAACGTCAGGCAACTAAAGAAGCCGGACAAATTGCAGGCTTAGATGTGAAGCGTATTATCAACGAACCAACTGCGGCTGCATTGGCTTACGGTTTAGATAAGAAGAACAAAGACATGAAGATTGCTGTGTATGACCTGGGTGGTGGTACATTCGATATTTCTGTTCTTGAATTAGGAGATGGTGTGTTTGAAGTAAAATCTACCAATGGTGATGTTCACTTAGGTGGTGATGACTTCGATATGCGCATCATGAATTGGTTGGCCGATGAATTTAAGGCTGATAAAAATATTGATCTTCGCAAAGATCCAATGGCACTTCAGCGTTTGAAAGAAGCTGCTGAAAAAGCAAAGATCGAACTTTCAAGTTCTACTGAAACTGAAATCAACTTGCCATACATTACTTCCGTAGATGGTGTGCCTGAACACTTAGTGAAAAAACTTTCACGTTCTAAGTTTGAGCAATTGTGTGATGATTTAATCCGAAGAACATTAGAGCCATGCCGCAAGGCAGTTGCTGATTCCGGATATTCTGTTGGTCAGATTGATGAAGTTATTTTGGTAGGTGGTTCAACGCGTATACCAAGAATACAGGAAGAAGTTGAAAAGTTTTTTGGTAAGAAGCCATCGAAAGGTGTAAACCCTGATGAAGTAGTAGCAGTAGGTGCTGCTATTCAGGGAGGTGTGCTTACCGGTGAAGTGAAGGATGTACTTGTTATTGGATGTTACTCCGCTTTCATTGGGTATTGAAACCATGGGTGGTGTGTTTACTAAATTGATTGAGTCAAACACAACTATTCCTTCAAAGAAATCAGAAGTGTTCTCAACAGCATCGGATAGCCAGCCTTCTGTAGAAATACATGTGTTGCAAGGTGAGCGTGAGATGGCACAATACAATCGCACCATTGGTCGGTTCCATTTAGATGGAATTCCACCAGCACCACGCGGTGTGCCTCAAGTTGAAGTAACCTTCGATATCGATGCGAATGGTATTCTTCACGTATCTGCAAAAGATAAAGGCACAGGTAAAGAGCAGAAGATTCGTATTGAAGCTTCTAGCGGCTTAACCGATGCCGAAATAAAGAAAATGAAGGAGGAGG
>CAWBCB010000121.1:0-39935 GCA_963787095.1 uncultured Cytophagales bacterium
AGGAGAGGGATGCACACGCATCCTAATTGGCGATTCACTTAATGGATTAAGCAAAGTGTTGACTTCTTTCCCTTCTGCTTTGCTTCCATCATTAACAAGTAGTGAGGAGATTGGAGGGAGCGTCACCCTCTCCTCTGGAGAGGGTTGGGGTGAGGTTTTAAAATCAATCCTTGTAACTATTTTCTCAAATAAGAGTATCCATTTGCAACGGTTTACCCAAAACCCAAGTCATTCACTCGTCCTTAAACTCTGCAGCTATGCTTAAACACAACCTGTTACTGATTTATCGCAATTTTCTTCGTGCGAAAGGGTTCTTTTTCATTAACCTGATTGGGTTGGCAGCCGGGTTGGTTTGTACCCTTCTCATTTATTTGTGGGTGCGCGATGAAATGAACATGAATGCCTTTCACGCCAAGGATGCTCGATTATATCAGGTGATGGAACACCAAAAATATGCTGATGAGTTAATGACCACTACTTCTACACCCGGTATTTTGGCCGAGACCATGAAAGCAGAATTTCCCGAGGTGGAATATGCCGCTACCACAACGTGGATCAATCCTTTTACCCTATCAGCAAAGGAGAACAATGTAAAAGCAAAAGGCTATTATGTAGGCGAAGACTACTTCAATATTTTTTCATTCAATTTATTGCAAGGCAATGCAGACCTGGTATTGAAAGACAAACTCTCAATGGTGATCTCTCATGATTTAGCCATCCGTCTTTTTGGGGTTGCCGAAGATGCCGTGGGCAAAACTGTTGAATTGCAGCACGATAAAAGTTTTCATGTAACAGGCGTTTTTGAAAACATCCCTTCTAATTCTTCTTTTCAATTTGATTTTGTTTTACCCTTCGAACTTTTTAAAGATGACAATGAATGGGTAACGGAATGGGGAAACAATGGTCCTGCTACGTATATCATTTTACATGAAGGTGTTGATCCTGTGGCCTTCTCAGAAAAGATAAAAGACTTCGTAAAGAGTAAAGACAAAGATGATTCGAACGTAACCTTGTTTGTACAGAAATTTTCAGAACGTTATTTACACGGACGATTTGAAAATGGTGTGCAGTCGGGTGGTCGTATTGAGTATGTTAATTTGTTTTCAGTGATCGCCATTTTTATTCTCCTCATCGCGTGCATCAACTTTATGAATTTATCAACTGCCCGTGCTTCGCGCAAAGCAAAAGAAGTAGGCATTAAAAAATCGGTGGGCGCTCAACGGCAATCGTTAATCTTTCAATATGTAAGCGAATCATTGGTGATGACTATGTTATCGGTTGGGCTTGCTTTGTTAGTAGTGTGGATGTTGCTCCCTCAATTCAACATCATCACTGATAAAAAAATTATGCTCAACTTAGATGATCCACAACTACTCATGTGGTTAGGAGGTATTACACTATTCACAGGTTTGATTGCCGGAAGCTATCCCGCTTTATACCTGTCGGGATTTAGACCTGCTGCCGTATTGAAGGGTGAAGTGCGTGGATCGTGGGGCGAGTTATGGGCCAGAAAAGGATTGGTAGTTTTTCAATTCACGCTTTCCGTAATCTTAATTGTTTCTGTGCTGGTTATCTATCGTCAAATCGATTATGTGCAAACTCAAAATCTTGGGTACACAAAGGAACATCTCATTCAATTTCCGATGGAAGGAAAAGTAGAAGCGAACCTCGAAACATTTCTCACGGAAGTGCGCAGTATCCCTGGCGTTGTAAGAGCAGCAAGTATCGGTCATAGTTTGATAGGGAGAAACAACAATACCAGCGGCTTGGAATGGGATGGTAAAAATCCAGACGATAATATTTTGTTTGAGAACGTAGGAACCAACTATGGATTACTGGAAACATTAGGTGTTGAAATGGCTGAAGGTCGCACCTACTCCGAAGAGTATGGTTCAGATTCCACAAAAATCATTTTTAACGAAGCCGCCATACGAGTAATGAATTTAGAAAATCCGATTGGCAAAACCATAAAACTTTGGGGCGAATACGATCTTCAAATAATTGGGGTAGTGAAAGATTTTCATTTTCAATCGCTACACGATGTAGTGAATCCGTTGTTCTTTCGGTTAAGACCAAGCAACACCTGGAACATCATGATAAGGTTAGAAGCCGGAAAAGAAAAAGAAACACTTGCCGCACTCGATAAATTCTATCGTGATTTTAACCCGGGCTTTACGTTCGAGTATCAATTTCAAGATCAGGAATACGCACAACAATATGCGGCCGAGCAACGGGTAGCTTCCCTATCATTTTACTTCGCTACCATGGCTATTTTAATTTCTTGTCTTGGATTATTTGGTTTAGCTGCATTCACAGCCGAACGTAGATTGAAAGAGATCGGCATTCGCAAAGCGTTGGGTTCATCCTCCACTAACATTGTAATATTACTATCAGGGGATTTCACACGTATGGTATTAGTTTCGATAGTAGTAGGCTTGCCCGTTAGTTATTGGTTGTTACATACCTGGCTCAAGCGATTTGCATTTCACATCGATTTAGAAATCTGGTATTTTCTGTTGGCCGGATTAATTGCTTTGCTCATTGCGTGGATAACCGTAGCCTCACAAGCCATTAAAGCCGCACGCGTAAATCCGGTAAAATGTTTGAGGACGGAGTGAGGAAGTAATCTTGGATTGACTTCTGATGATTCCGTTAAAAATCCTTAAATTGCTTTATGATCACTAAAGAAGAATTAAAAAAGGAAGTAGACAGATTGCCCGAAAATCTTCTGGAAGAAGTTTATTCTTTATTAAAACGATTAACTCAGGCTAAAAAGACTCCACTACCTCTTACAGTTAGAAATTTCAAAGGTAAGTTAGATCACAGCGATCTACGGAAATCTTCTTATGAGTAGGATACTGGTTGATACCAATGTTTTGGTTTACGTTAAAGATATTTCCTCTTCTTTTCATAAAGCTGCAATAAGTCTTTTTAACGGTAAGGATGAATTATTTACAACCACTAAAAATCTCGCAGAGTACTATGCTGTCGTGACAAAAGGAGAGCATGCATTACTAAATCCATTAGAAGCTCTTCACGATATAAACGAATTCGTTTCTATTTGCTCTTTACTTTATCCAAATAGCTCAAGTCAAAAAATATTGTCCGATTGGATAATAAAATATAAACCAAAAGGTTTGCTCATTCATGATTTTGAAATTGCTGCAATTGGTATAGCAAATGGAATTAATCGCATCGCTACATTCAATACAGAGGATTTCAAATCAATCTCTGAAATTGAAGCGATTACTTTTTGATCAAACAGAGTCTTCTATTTCTTCTTCGGCAACTTCTCATTCATGGTTTCTGCTTTCAGGTATTTGCTAAACCAATCAATGTAACGCGTATAACGATCTTTCTGATAACTCGGCACAGCAAGCCCATGATTCTGACCGGGATAAACAATAAACTGTGTAGGCACTCCTAATGTTTTAAGTGCCTGATACATTTGTTCGCTGCCGGCAGCGGGCACATTAAAATCTTCTTCACCTACCATATAGAGTGTGGGTGCTTTTATTTTCTCCACATTTAAAAACGGATACGATACTTTCATCCACTTGTCCATGTTCTTCCACGGCACACCCAACTCAATTTCATATTGAATGGTGTATTGATCGGTTCCATACATGGCTAACTGCATGGCACTGCCCGCGCCACTGGCTGCTGCCTTAAAGCGTGGATCTGTAGCAGTAACATAATCGGTAAGAATACCCCCATAACTCCAACCGCCAATCCCTAATTTATTGGGATCTGCTTTCCCTATTTTGATCAGATGATCAGTGGCACCTATAATATCAATCACTTCTTTATTTCCCCAATCACCCGAAATCGCTTTGCTGAAGGCAAGTCCGCGCCCATTACTGCCTCGATAGTTTACAGTAGCCACCGCATATCCTTGTGCTGCTAAAATTTGAGGGATCAAATCAAAACTAAAATCATCTTGCGAAGTAGGTCCGCCATGTATCCACATAATCAACGGAAGCTTTTGATCTTTTGGTTGGCCTGCAGGCCAGAATAAAAAGTTACCTACCGTAGTTCCATCTTTGCTTTTGGAATCAAAAGCCTCTACTGTCGCGAGCTTTAATGGCTTTAAAAAATCATCATGAATATGAGTAAGTCTGCGTGCAGTTCCATTCTCAATTACAAAAATTTCATTAGGCGTCATCGGATCACTACTGATAGAGATCCAAGTATCGGCCATTCCACGTTGAAGCGAATGAAAAACACGATCTCCGCTTGTAACTACTTTTTTATTTCCTTCGAGATCAAATGAAGTAACATGACTTCTTCGATCATCTTCCACCGTAACCCATACTGATTTGCTATCGGCCGCCCAATGCGGAGCGGACACATCACGATCTAATGTTGCGTTGAGAATTTTTGGTGTTCCGCCTTCGGCAGGAATGATTGCAATTTGCGGTTGATCATAAATATCGTACTCAACAGTTTGGGATTTCAGATAAGCAATCCATTTTCCATCGGGGCTCCAGGCAGGGTTGCTGTCTGTATCGCCCCAGGTAGTTAATTGTTTTAAAGGAGATCCTTTCTTTGCTTCCATCACCCACAAGTCACTGTTTCCATTGCGATCCGGATCAGGTGTGCGATTACTCACAAACAAAATCTTTTTGCTATCGGGTGACCAAACCGGATTACTCGCATCATAATCTCCTGTGGTAAGCGTATCCAGTTTTTTTGTTTCCACATCAAACACATACACGTGATTGCGTTTGCGCTCGAGGTAGCCATCACCATCTGCTTTGAAGTGATAGCGATCAATCATAATGGGTTTAGCTGTCTTATCCTTTTTCTCTTCCTCTTCTTTCGATTCCTGATCTTTAATAATCAATGCAATTTTTTTTGAATCCGGACTCCACACATAATCACCGATGCTGTATTTCAGATCGGTTAATTTCTCTGCTTCGCCTCCTCTACGATCCATACGCCAGATTTGTGATTTCTTGGTTTCATAACGCGATGAGAGAAAGGTTAAATATTTTCCATCAGGAGTCCACCGTGGTTTGCTTTCACGTTCCTTGCTCGCGGTAAGCTTAACGGATTCTTTCCCATCCCAACTAATCATCCAGATATCGGTATCGGATTTATCTTTCACCGAATCGGGTGCGGATAAAACATAAGACACCCATTTACCATCGGGCGAAACTTGTGGATCGCTAATGGAACGCATTCTATAAATATCGGAGGGTGTGATACCGCGCTGAGCAACAGAAGAGATCGCGATAAAAAGTAAAGGGAGCAGGAACAGTTTTTTCATAGGGGTGAAGATAAACAGAAAATTAAAATGGGTTAATCAGCTTGTTAAAAATTTAAGGTCGCGATAAGCGGGTTTTGGATATTTATAAAATCCTTCGCCTGTTTTTTCACCCAACTTTCCCTGATCAATAAATTCTTTCAACAATTTTGCGAAAGCTTGTGAAGCGGCATCATCACGTTCTTTCACTACATGCCACGCGGTATCCAATCCAATGCTGTCCAAAATTCCAAAGGGCCCCATCGGCATATGAAAGTTTACCATCCACGAGCGATCAATATCTTCGATGCTGGCAATGTCTTTGGTTTTCAGTCGACCCGCGGCACCAATCAATGCCATCAACATAAAATTAAAAATATACCCGGGCGATTCTCTTTTCACAATTACAGGAACTTGATTGAGTTTGCGACCCAGTTCTTCCAACAAAGGAATTAATGAAGAATCTGTTTTTGGATGTGGCATAATATCAACGACACGTGCATAAAACACATCATGAAAATGAAAAGCACAAAACTTTTCCGGCCGACCGGAAATATCTGCAAGCTGAGAAGGCAATAAGTAAGAAGTATTTGTAGTAAAAATTGTTTTTGCAGGAGCCAATTCACCCAGTTGCTTCCATACTTTCTCTTTAATAATGAGTTCTTCGGTTACGCTTTCGCTGATAAAGTCGCAGTCGGTTAATGCTGTTTTAATTTCTGTTGAGTATTGAATTCTGTTGAGCACATCATTCTTTTTATCCTGAACAAACAACCCGGCTTTAATAAGTTGGGCAATTATTTTATCTACACCCGCTTTAGCTTTCTCTATGGCCAATTCTGAAATATCATAGAACACAACATGAAAGCCAGACATCGCAGCTTGCAAGCCAATGCGACTCCCCAAATTACCTGTCCCTATGATGGTGATGTTTTTTATTTCCATGAATCTCTGTTTTTCTCTGCAACTCTGTGGTTAAAATTATTCACCACACACAGTTTATATTTTATTTGTTTCAATTGCTTTGCGTGCATTTTCTCCACACGCTTTAATCACATGAATTAATGAAGCAAAGCGTGGGTCTTTAGTTAGCCCTTGCTTGTAGCGATAATAAATTTGTTGACAGATAACACCAACCTTAAAAGCTCCAAAGGCATAATAGAAAACAATATTATTAATAGGTGCTCCTGTTTGTTGTTGGTAATAATTCACTACTTCACTTCGCGTGAAGTTTCCGGGCACCCACGTAAGGTTAAAAGGCTTTAAATAATCAGGATCGTTGGCTTCTGCCCAGTAGGCAAGCGTTGTCCCTAAATCCATTAACGGATCGCCCACGGTTGCCATTTCCCAATCCAGTACCGCAATAATCTCACTCAGATTTGTTGGGTTTAATACCAAATTATCATATTTAAAATCGTTGTGTATAAATGCAACTTGAGAACTTGATGGTTCATTCTTTTGCATCCATTCTGCTACTTCATTCATAGAAGCAATATCGTCTGTTTGAGAATTTGCATATCGCTTTGTCCAACCTTCCACTTGCCGATGAACATAGCCTTCAGGTTTACCTAATGATTCAAGACCCGTTGTTTTAATATCCAACTTATGAAGATCAACCAGTTGATCAATTGCGGCCTTTGATAAAGATCGAAATGAATCTTCACTGATTGCAATTCCTTTTGGCACTCTGTTTCTTAGAATAACTCCCTCCACGCGTTTCATCAAATAAAACGGACAACCCATCACATTCAGATCCGTGCATAAATGAATTGCTTCAGGTACTTTATGATATCCTGCCTCGCGAAGTTTGGTTAATACCAAATACTCGCGCTCCATATCATGTGCTGATTTTATGTTTGCCCCGAACGGAGGCCTGCGTAGTACGTACTCCTGTGCCGCAGTTTGAATGAAGTATGTTAAGTTTGAATAACCACTTGGAAATTGTTGAATAGAAATTTCCTGATCAAATCCCGAAAGGTGTTGGCGCAAGTAGGCCTGCAATTTATCCAGATCAAGTTCTTCACCAGCTCGGGTTGCAGAAGGCTGATCAATCATATCCTATACTTTTTTAAGATTGATTTTGCCAAGGCCGATTTATGAACTTCATCGGGGCCATCATAAATGCGCGCTCCTCGTTCGTGGCGATACCAAAACGAAAGTAAAGTATCATCGGTGATGCCTAGTGCGCCATGCACCTGAATAGCGCGATCGATTACTTTCATGAGTACATCGGCAACAAAAAATTTAATCGTTGAGATTTCATCTTTCACTGCTTTAGCGCCTTCTTTCTCCATCGCGTAAGCTGTGTGCAGTACCATTAGTCGTGCTGCATTAATATCAGCGCGGCTTTCGGCAATCCAGAACTGAATCATTTGCTGATCCGCTAGCACTTTATCTGTGCTTAGTTTTCTGCTACTTGCTCGTTTGCACATTAAATCAAAAGCACGCTCGCAAATGCCAATCCACCGCATGCAATGATGAATGCGCCCCGGCCCCAATCGTGCTTGTGCTAATGCAAATCCGTTCCCTTCTTCACCAATAAGATTTGAGGCGGGCACTTTGCAGTTTGTAAATTTTACTTCACCGTGACTCATGTAATCTTCTCCGGCATCGCCCATGATGGGGATATTACGAACCAACTCATAACCGGGTGTTGACAAAGGAACCAGAATCATACTGGCACGTGAATAGGGATTTTGATTTTGCGAATCGGTAAGTGCCATCACAATGGTAAAGGCGGCACCATCAGCACCTGTTGTAAACCATTTGTGGCCATTGATACTATAATAATCACCTTCCCGAATCGCTGTGGTTGCCATGTTAACAGGATTCGATCCCGCAAAGGCTGGCTCCGTCATTGCAAAACACGATCTGATTTTTCCTTGCATGAGTGGTGTCAAATAATTCTCCTTTAATTCTGCGGAAGCAAACTGATGCAACAACTCCATGTTGCCAATATCAGGTGCCTGGCAGTTGAAAATATAATGACCCACCGGACTTGTGCCTAACAATTCACTTACCTGAGCAAACTCAATAAGTGAAAGTCCAAGTCCACCATCGTGTTCCGATAAATGCGGAGCCCAGAGATTTTGCTCCCTCGCTTTCGCGCGAAGTTTTTCCAATAGCGGAAGTGATTGACGAAAAGGATTATTAATAATTTGTAATTCAATGGGATAAACTTCTTTCTCTAAAAAGAATTTGTATTTGGGAAGAAGTGCGTTGATTTTATCCGTTTGAAATACCGATACCATACCTAATTATTAAATTGTAAAGCCACCATCAGCAGTAAATACACTTCCCGTACAATAGGCTGATGCATCCGAACCCAGAAATAAAGCGAGCGCTGCAATTTCTTCGGGTGTACCTACCCGTTTGATGGGTAACATCTTCATCATAGTGTGCATGATTTTATCGTTACTCCAAAGTGCTTCACTAAATTTTGTTTTGATAAGGCCCGGGCAAATTACATTCGCCCGAATGTTATCATCGCCCCATTCTTTTGCCATTACTTTCGTTAAGGAAATTAATGCTGCTTTACTCATGCTATAAATTCCCAGGCCTGCTTCGGGCCGTAAGCCACCCACAGAACTAATATTAATGATCGAACCCGACTTCTTTTCTTTCATAAATGGATAAGCCTTCTTCGCGAGTTCAAACGGACCTTTCACATTTACATTCATGATTTTATCAAAAGCTGCTTCATTGGTTTCTATTACGGGCCCAAAGGTTGGGTTAGTGGCCGCATTGTTTACCAGAATATCAATTCGCCCAAATGCAGTTATTGTTTCAGTGATTAATTTCTGAACATCATTCATATCACCCATGTTGCAGGCAATGGCTTTTGCTTTACCGCCTGCATCATTAATAGAATTTGCCACGCGATCCACTGCTTCTTGTTTTCTACTTGAAACAACAACCTGCGCGCCTGCGGAGCTATATAGTTGTGCAATTGCTTCGCCAATTCCTTTGCTTGCGCCTGTCACCACCGCAACTTTTCCTGTTAAATCAAAAGTGGAATTCATAGTTGAAAGATTAATTCATGCATTTGAGAAGCTTCAAGTTAAAGAATAGAATGATTTCTGCATTATTTTGAATGAGTTATATATCCTTTGGCGCGTTGTTTGCGTATAAACGATTCTGAATTTTGTATTTTTAACCGATCAAATCCATTACTATGAAATTGCATAACGTATTAATTCTTGGGGGCACCCTCTGCTTTGCATGTTTTGCAAGTGAAGCACAGGTGTTGAACCGACTTAAACAAAAAGTAGAAAATAAAACAGAACAAAAAGCAGGTCAAGAAATTGATAAACTTTTTGGCGGCAAGAAAAAGGACCAAACAAATGGACAATCTGGTCAGGGTGGAGCTAACGGTGCAGGAGGCGCCAACGGTTCCAATGGTGCAGGAGGTAATAATCCATCTAACAATACGGGTGGCGGATTAATCTCAACTCCGCCTGATGTAAAACAAAATTTAGCGGATGCAGAAAGTGCCTATAAGAAAAGTAGTTATGGCGAAGCACGTTATGCTGTGCAGCAGGCTATGCTAGGTGTTGAATTGGAGATAGGAAATAAAATTTTAAAATCTTTACCTGAATCAATTTCAGGATTAAATAAAAATGCAGAGGCTGATCAGGTGGCGAGTGCCGGTTGGGGTTGGGCCGGACTTACTATTCAACGCGAGTATAATGACAAAAAAGACAAACAACTGACCGTGATCGTTGCCAACAATTCTGTTTGGATGGCCGGAGTAAATGCGTATCTCTCCTCGGGAGGTTATGCACAACAAACCAATGGTCAGCAAAACTGGAAGCAAACAAAGGTAAAAGGTTATCGCGCTATTATTGAATATAACGAAGGCAGTGGCTATAAATTAAGTGTGCCTTTAGGACAATCTTCCATTGTTGTCTATGAAGGAATTAATTTTGCAACGGAGCCAGATATGATGAAAGCTGCTGAGGCGATTGATTTAGATGGTATTAAAAAAGAATTAGGCGAACAATAATTGAAATTGAAACTGAATATGAAAAAGATATATATAGTTGTTTTAGCACTTATAACAAGCATGGGTGCTATCGCTCAAGACTTCGACAAGAATATTGCGACAGCACGATCTACTTATTCTTCCGGCAACTTGCAGGACTCTCGTTTTGCCATGGAACAAATCTTACGCGACTTAGATATTGCCATCGGCAAAGAAATTTTAAAATTGCTTCCTACTAAGATTGGTGCGATGCCTGTAGTTGAGAAGGAGGACAATGTTTCGGGGACAGGTGGCGCTGTTGGTTTATATGTGAACCGACATTATGGAGCCGATCCAAAAAGAGGCTCTATAGAAATCATTAACAACTCACCCCTTATCAATTCAATCAATGCGATCTTAAGCATGCCTATCATTGGTGGTATGGTGCGTGATGAGAATCAAAAAATCATCAAAGTGCAAGGGTACAAATCAATTCTCAACAAAAATGTAGATACAGAAACCGGTAAGACGAATTACGAGCTACAAATACCCATGAACAATACGTTGTTAACATTGAAAATGGATGATGCTTCTGAAGGGGAGATTACCACTGCTGCGAATGGCATTGCATTGTCAAAAATTGTTCAGATAGCACAATAATAGAGTTTAATAAAATTTAAATTGAAGGCCGATGATTGGGATTCCGATTATCGGCTTTTCATTTATCACTTTGAGGTAAGTACAACTTTTCTAAACTCTACTTCTGCGCCTTCCGCTTGTAAAGCAATCTGACCTCTTCTTGCAGTACAGTTCCAACCTTTATTTACAAAATCATTATTGACCCAAACGGAAATAGAATCATTCATACACCGAATCTTTATAGTGTTCCACTCCCCTAACGGTTTTTCTGAGCCATCTGTTAAATTTTTTATTCTTCGCTCTTTTCCTTCCGTGATGCCCCAATTTTCTTTTGGCCCGCGCCTGTTCTCCATATCGTCAGTTTCTATGTTTTCAACAATGCACCAGAAGTCACCAGCATTTTCATGCATCAATTGAACTTCTACTGATTTGGGAAACATTTCATACAATGCGCGAGGCGTAGACGCATGTACTAACACACCACAATTTCCCGGCTCACCGGCAAAGCGATATTCAATGTCGAGTTCATAGTTTTCGAAAACAGCATCAGTAATCAAATGACCTTCGGGTGTACCTAAGCTCACCAGCATTCCATTGCGCACGATGAATGGATTTCGCAGGGTTGAATCTTTCTCTAAATCAGGAACATCCACATGCCACCCGGTTAAATCAACTCCATTGAAAAGACTTTTTGATTTAAAATCCTGCTGTGATTTGTTTTGGCAGGCAATGAGTATGAGTAAATAAAAAAACGGAAAAATATACTTCATATATCTCTTTTTCTATTGAAATACCCTTACATAATCAACAATCATTTCTTGTGGGAATACTGTAGAGGCATTGGGCGATCCTGGCCAGTTTCCACCAATTGCAACATTCATTATAAAAAAGAATTCATACTCGAATGCAGCAAATGTTGAATTAAAAGTTCTAAATGGTTTATTGTCGACATACCACGTTATTGCAGTTTTATCCCATAGTATTGAGAAAACATGAAATTGATCTGAAAAATCTCCAGAGGATAAGCTTGTACTTCCAGAAGAATATTGATAGGTACCATTGGTATAATGCGCTGTACCGTAAACTCTATTTGGTTCGTGCCCAAGCAACTCCATAATATCAATCTCACCACACGCTGGCCAGCCAACAGTTGAAATATTCTCGCCTAACATCCAAATGGCTGGCCAAATACCTTGTCCTTTAGGAAGTTTAGCTCGCACGTCTATTCTACCATATTTGATTCTCACTTTACCCTTTGTAATAATTCGGGTTGATGTGTAATTACCAGGATTACCCTTGGCAGTAATAAATATTTGGCCGTTTTCGATCCGTGAGTTTGAATTGGTATAGCTTTGTAATTCATTGTTACCCCATCCGCCTCCACCCAATTCATAGGTCCAAACATTCTCATTAAGCTGGGTTCCAGTAAACTCATCGCTAAACGCTAATTGCATAGAAGGATAAATTTTTGGTGTGTAGAAACCATCTTGGTCAACTAAAATTTCTTCAATATTGTCATCGTCATTTACCGCAAGATCAAGATTATAATCTTTACCTTCATAGTTCAGCACAATACTGAATGACTCTGTTAATTCTAGAAATGAATCTCCCACAATTTCAATGGGTAAATTGATAGAAGTTTGATTTGCTGTTAAGTCTAGCATACCTGATGCTTCTACTACATCAACTCCAAATTTTGCGGTACCTTCCTTCAAATGATAGGCTATTGAAAGATCCGAACGGATATCGCCTATTACATTGATAGTGACAATCTGAGTTTTCAATTCATTCCCTTCAGAGATTGAACTTGGATCAAGCGAAAAACCTGTTATCGTAGTAGAGGCATCATCTTCGGTACAGGAAACCAGCAAAAGCGATACAATTATGTAAACAATTAGGTTATTCATAACTATTTATCGAGTCTGTTTATGCTCAAAAATACTTAAAGGTTTTTCTTTTGTTCATTAAGTCAATTAAATCTTCATGCAGCGCTCTAAAATTAAGTTAAACTTTGTATATATTGAGGAGACGTTTTTTTAATCTTATGAAGCCTACACAAACTACTCCAGAAGAATCTATAATCAAAAAAATTGACAGACGTACCTTTCTCAAGGCGACTGGCATAACAGCCTCTGGCTTAGTGCTTGGACTTCAATGGGCGTGCACTCCGGAAAAAGCTAATACGCCTTTCTCACCCAATGTATACCTTACCATAAATTCGGATGGTTCTATTTTAATCGTTGCGCACCGACAAGAAATGGGCACAGGTATCCGTACTGGCTTGCCAATGATTGTTGCTGATGAATTGGAAGCTGATTGGAAGAAAGTAAAACTTGTGCAAGCTGTGGGTGATGAAAAAAAGTATGGGAATCAAAATACAGACGGCTCATTTTCGGTGCGGATGTTTTTTGAACCCATGCGAAAAGCAGGCGCGTCTGCGCGAATGATTTTAGAACAAGCGGCCGCTAACAAATGGAGCGTTGCTGTTAGTGAGTGCAAAGCTGTTAATCATGAAGTCGTTCACACCAGTGGGAAGAAAATTGGTTTTGGAGAATTAACAGAAGAAGCCGCAAAGTTACCCATCCCAAAAGACGAGGATGTTGTTCTTAAAAAGAAAGCGGATTGGAAATACATCGGCAAGTCCATGAATCTGTATGATGTGCCTGATATTGTAAAAGGCACAGCAGTCTATGGAATTGATGTTACTCAACCTGGCTTAAAGCATGCGGTGATCATGCGGTGCCCGGTTGCAGGGGGAAAAGTGAAAAGCTTTTCAGATGTAGAAGCAAAGAAAATAGCAGGCGTGCAAAAGATTTTTGAAATGGCGGCTTCCGGTTTTCCAGCCGGCTTCGATGCACCACAAGGTGGAATTGTGATTGTAGCCGACAGCACCTGGGCAGCAATCAGCGCACGAAAAGCATTACAAGTAGAATGGGATTTTGGCGCTAACGGATCCTATGATTCGGAAGCATACATCGCAGACTTAAAAACGAAAGTAAAAAAGAAAGGTGATGTGCGGAGAGCCAGCGGCTCTATTGATAAAGCAATAAGTAGTGCTGCCTCCACGCTTGAATCAACATTTGTAACGCAACATTTATCACACGCTCCTATGGAGCCACCCAATGCCACGGCAATTTTTAAGGATGGTAAGTGTGAGATGTGGGCTCCGGTACAATCACCACAATGGATTCGCGATAGTGTGGCCAGCAATTTGAAAGTAGATGCTGCCAATGTAACCGTTAATGTTACGTTGTTGGGTGGTGCTTTTGGCAGAAAATCAAAACCCGATTTTGCTGTGGAAGCTGCCTTGATTGCTAAGGAGATGGAAGGAACTCCCATAAAAGTAACGTGGACACGTGAAGACGATTTAACTCATGACTTTTTTCATGCGTGCAGTGTTCAACAGATACGTGTTGCGTTTGATAAGCAAAATAAAGTTACCGGTTGGAATCATCGCAGCGCATTTCCTCCAATAGGAGGAACAACGACTGCTGCAGAAACAGCCCCCAGCAATGGCGAGTTACAATTGGGAATGGTCGATTTTCCCTATGACATTCCAAACATTTCGTGTGAAGCAATTGAGTCGCCTGCTAAAACCCGTATTGGTTGGCTTCGCTCGGTGAGTAACATCCAGCATGCATTTGCTATTGGAAGTATGCTCGATGAAATTGCAACACATCGCAACGTAGATCCTGTAAAAAATTTAATTGAGTTGCTTGGCCCGGATAGAATGGTTCCATTCGGAGACTACGTGAAGGGATTTGAGAATTATGGCGAACCATTAGATAACTTCCCCTGGAATACGGCACGCCTTAGAAATGTAATTGAGTTGGTAGCCGAAAAATCCGGTTGGGGAAAAGAGTTACCAAAAGGTCAGGGCATGGGTATTTGTGCACACAAAAGTTTTCTAACCTATGTAGCATGCGTGGTGCATGTAGCGGTTGATGATGCAGGAAAACTCAAGGTTATAGAAGCACACTATGCAGTTGACTGTGGCCAGGTGGTAAACAGAAACTCAGTAATGCAGCAGTTTGAAGGTGGATTTAATTTTTCATTGAGCGGTGCCTTGAAAGGAGGCACATCTTTTAAAAACGGACGGAGTGAACAAACTAACTTCGATACATATTTAGTCTCACGAATGACAGATATGCCAGGCAAAACATTTGTTCACCTTGTGGATAGTGATGACAAACCAACCGGAGTAGGGGAGCCTCCCGTTCCACCGGTTGCACCGGCATTAGCGAATGCAATTTTTGCGGCAACCGGTAAACGATATAGAGAATTGCCGATTAAGCTTTCATGATTAAAATTTAAAGCACAGAATTAACTAGCCTTACAATACTTAACTATATATAGCTATGAAAAAAACACTCCTTGTTGTTGGAGTAGCATCTTTTTTTTTCATTTCAGTGGCTACTCATTTTTCTCCTGCCTTATTCACCTTTCAAAGTCAAATAAGGGCTGATATTACCCCACCCTTGTCAATCTGTGGAACACCCGGAGCAAGAACCATTCTTGCCATAATGGACACTACCCGACAGATGGCTCCTTTAATGGAAAATTTGGGAAAGTATGGAATGAAGATAAGTACCAATAACGATCGCGCACAGTTGTTCTTTAACCAAGGACTGAATCTTTATTATGGATTTAATCACCTTGAGGCATATCGATCCTTTAAAGAAGTTGCTCGGCTTGATCCGGATTGTGCTATGGCATACTGGGGCCAAGCTCTTTCACTCGGACCTAACATTAACTTACCGATGGATCCGGCAGATACCGAAACAGTATATAAATCACTTCAACAAGCCATCGCTAAGAAAGGCAAGGCATGGCCTATGGAGCAGTTGTTAATCGATGCGCTTTCCAAGAGGTATACTGCCGAAGCATTGAAAGACAGGAAATCTCTGGATGAAGCCTATGCTAATGCCATGGAAGAAGTAGCAAAACAATTTCCTGATCATGCTGATGTTAACACATTGTATGCAGAAGCACTGATGGATTTGCATCCTTGGGATTTCTGGAAAAACGGAGAGGCACAACCCTGGACGAATAAACCCGTCAGCGTGATTAATAAAATTGTTTCAGCAAACCCTAACCATCCGGGCGCCAATCATTTGAATATCCACATTCTGGAAGCTTCACCTGAACCCGATGATGCGGTAGCAAGTGCTGATAAGTTAGTCAATCTTGTTCCGGGGTCGGGACATCTCGTGCATATGCCTTCCCATATTTATATTCGGGTGGGCCGATATATCGAAGGCGTGGAATCCAATGAGCGCGCAGTCAAAACAGATGAAGAATACATTGCACAATGCAACGCACAAGGTGTCTATCCACTTTTTTATTATCCACATAACTATCATTTTCTGTTGGCCTGCGCTCAAATGGCAGGCATGAGTGATAAGTCTATGAAGACAGCGGAAGCGTTAAAGAAAAATATTCCCGTTGAGTTGTTAACCATTCCTGATTTTGTTACGCTGCAACATTGGTACACAATGCCATGGTATAACATGGCTCGTTTTGGAAAATGGAATGAAATTTTGCAACTCGATGAACCCGAAGATTCTTTAAAATATATAAAGGCGGTTTGGCATTACACAAGAGGGATGGCGTACGCCCGTACCAACAAGTTGAAAGAGGCTCAAAAAGAATTAGCTCAACTCAAGACGTTAGTGGCCGATCCTTTTATGGAAAACACAATTGGTGGGTTCAACAGCTTTAAAAACATTTTAAGTATTGGGCAAAACATTTTGGAGGCAGAAATAGAAGCAAAACAAAAGAACTACGATAAAGCTATTACACTGGTAACAAGTGCTGTTGAAATTGAGGATAATCTATTGTATCAGGAGCCCCCAGATTGGTATCATCCAACCAGGCAGGTGTTAGGGGGAATCTTGCTGGAAGCAAAAAAACCAGCATTGGCCGAGCAACGCTTTCGCGAAGATTTGAATCAGTATCGAAATAATGGATGGTCACTATTTGGACTTTATCAAAGTCTCAATGCGCAAGGGAAAAATAATGAGGCCTTCGATGTAAAAAAAGAATTTGATCGCGCATTCGCCAAGTCAGATGTAATACTGAAATCAGTAAGGTATTAAATGGTGGACTGAAGCTTCAGTGACCTTATTTAAGGTATGGTTATGAATTTTTACTCAAAGGCCTTACTATTACGATTCAATTAACTAATCATGGAAAGAAGAGAAGCCCTTAAAGCGCTTGCGCTTATTACCGGTGGTGCTGTGCTGGTGCCCTCCTGCAATTTTCTGAAGGAAGATATTCTAATCGCCTATAAAAACTTGCAGGTAACACCAAGTCTTCAACAACTGCTGGCCTCCATATCTGATACGATTATTCCAGCTGGTACCCTTAAAGGGGCTGCAGAAATCAATGTACAGGATTTTATTTTGGTCATGGTAAACGACTGCATGAAACCGGAAGACCAAAAAGTTTTTATGCGGGGACTAACCTCCTTTAATGAGTATAGTAAAAAAGTGGGCGACAAATCTTTCGCACGACTAACTCCGGAAGAAAAAGCGACCGTTGTTGAAGCTGGTCTGGCATTAAAGTTTGAATCTGAAAATGTGCCTGCAAACGAAGATGAGGACGCAAAAATTGAACGCGAGAATCAAAAAGCGATACTTGAGTTTTTGAAAACTACAAAGCGGTTCACCACACAGGGCTTTATGATGTCGCAATACATTATGACGGAAATCAAACCCTATAAAATGATTCCGGGTGATTATAAGGGTGCTGTTTTAGTAAGCGATATTAAAAAAGAAATAATTCATGGCTAATCTTAACATAGATGCAGAGAAAGAAAGAACCTTTCAAGCAATTGTAATTGGTTCGGGAATGAGTGGCAGTTGGGCTGCTAAAGAACTTTGTGAACATGGCGTGAAAACATTGGTACTGGAACGCGGTCGTGACGTAAAACACCTTACCGATTATCCCACTACAAACATGTTACCCTACGAGTTTAAGCATCGTGGAAACATACCTACGGAAGTAGAAAAAGAAAATCCAATCGTAAGTCGGTGTTATGCATTTCGCGAAGACGCAGAACATTTCTTTGTAAAAGATAAAGAGCATCCTTATGTTCAGGAAAAACCGTTCGATTGGATCCGAGGCTATCAGGTAGGTGGCAAGTCATTGTTATGGGCACGTCAGGTACAGCGCTGGTCCGATTTTGATTTTGAAGGTCCTGCGCGCGATAACTTTGCGGTTGATTGGCCTATCCGATACAAAGACATTGCTCCTTGGTATAGTCACGTTGAAAAGTTTGCTGGTGTTTCCGGAAACAAAGATGGCTTGCCGAATTTACCGGATGGAGAATTTCTACCGGGCTTTGAACTGAACATTGTTGAAAAATATTTTCAGGAACAACTGAAAAAAAATTATGGCGACAATCGGCATATGATTCTTGCCCGTTGCGCCCACATTACAGGCAACCTTGAATACTACCAGCAACAAGGAAGAATGAAATGTCAAAGCCGAAATCTTTGTCAACGCGGTTGTCCTTTTGGTGGCTACTTCAGCGCAAATTCCTCTACGCTTCCATGGGCTGAAAAAACAGGCAACATGACACTTCGCACCCATGCGATTGTTCACTCCATTATATATGATGAGGTGAAACAAAAAGCAGTTGGTGTTCGCATCATTGACGCAAACACAAAAGAAATGGAAGAATACTTTTCTGAAGTAATTTTTCTGAATGCCGCTGCGCTTAATACCAATCTGGTTTTATTAAACTCTACGTCCAATCGTTTCCCTAACGGATTAGGAAATGACAATGGATTGTTAGGCAAATATGTTGCGTTTCATAACTATCGTGCAGGCGTATCGGCTGAGTATGATGGTCATCTTGAATATACCACGGAAGGTGGACGACCAACGAGTGGTTATTTTCCACGATTCCGAAATCTGCGCAAGCAAGAAACTAATTTTTTACGTGGCTATGCTGCAGGGTTTAGTGCCGGGCGATACAGCTATGCCGATCAGGAGGGAATTGGAATGCCTCTGAAGGAAAATCTTTTGAATCCTTCTAACCTAACTAATTGGAGGATCGGTTCGCATATGATGGGTGAAACCATTCCCAAAGAAACCAACTATGTAACCTTGAGCAAAGATGAGAAAGATCAATGGGGTATGCCGTTGCTGAAGATTCATATTGATTATGATGATAATGACGAGAAGATGATTAAAGATTATCAGGAGCAGATGACGGAAATGTTTGAAAAAGCAGGCTTCAAAAATATTCGCACACGCGATGATCATCGCGCGCCAGGCCTTGATATTCATGAGATGGGTGGTGCGCGCATGGGTCATGATCCAAAGACTTCTTTGTTGAATAAGAATCATCAGTTGCATGCTTGCAAAAATGTGTATGTAACGGATGGAGCCTGTATGACTTCCACAGGCACGCAAAACCCATCGTTGTCGTATATGGCATTTGCAGCACGCGCGGCACATCATGCAATGGATAATTCTACAAACTTTAAATCATAGCTGATTAAGTCTAAAAAAGCTGAAAGTAAACACCTTCAACTCTATATTTGTTCTTGATTTAAGAAGACGAAATGAAATCCAAAACCTCAAAACTTACTCAAAGTGTTCATGTAGGCTCGCATGGAGATCCGCTCTATGGCGGAGTAGTTACTCCTATTTATCCATCGGCTGCTTACGATTACGAAACCGAAGTTCGCTATCCACGCTATTATAATACGCCTAATCAAAAAGCAGTTGTTGAAAAGCTGGTTGCGCTTGAGAATGGTGAGGATGGATTGATCTTTGGCTCAGGAATGGCCGCCATCATGACTTCCATTTTTGCCATGATGAAAGCGGGCGATCATATTTTATTTCAAAATGATTTATATGGAGGCACACATCATGCAGCACTACATGAGTTGGAGCGTTATGGCATGGAATATTCAATGGCCGATGTATCGGATCTGAAATCTTTTGAAAAATCTATTCGCAAAAATACGAAAGTGATTTATGTGGAAACTCCTTCCAATCCTTTATTAAAGATTACTGACCTTGTTGGCATAGCGAAGATGGCGCGCAAGCATGGAATCATTACTATCATTGACAATACGTTTGCCAGTCCGGTTAATCAAAACCCGATTGATCTGGGAATAGACATCGTTACGCACAGCGGAACAAAATACATTGGTGGTCATAGCGATATTTGTTGTGGTGCTATGATTTCTTCAAAGAAGTTAACTGAACAAATAAAACAAAGCGCCTTGCATTTTGGCGCCAGCCTGGATGCGCAGACATGCTACTTAGTGGAGCGTAGTTTAAAAACAATTGTCCTGCGTGTACGCCAGCAGAATACAAATGCGTTGGCCATTGCTAAATTTTTAGAGAATGAACCGCGCGTTGGGAAAGTCTATTATCCAGGATTAAAAAATCATCCTGGTCATGCGATCGCAAAAAAACAAATGCCGGGTGGATTTGGAGGCATGCTTTCCTTTGAAGTAAAAGGTGATCCGCATAAGTTCATAAAAAAACTGAAGTACATTAAAAGAGCGATTAGTTTAGGCGGTGTGGAATCAACTATTACTTCGCCTGTACTTACATCGCATGCTAAATTAACTGCGGCTGAACGTAAAACAGTTGGCATCTCTGATAAACTGGTGAGATTATCCGTTGGCATTGAAGAAACGGAAGATTTAATTAATGATATTAAGCAAGCTCTTTAGTCTATCAATAGATCATAAAGCCAATTGAAAATTTAACGGTTCTGCTTTTCGATTCTGTCCAATAGGGAAATTCAGTTGGGTAGGGATATAATTTAGCTGTGTTGGTTAGACCTAAGTCATACGTTGCGTGAAAACTTAATCCGAAGTTGAACTCATAACCAATGGCGAGCGCTAACGCAACTTCAAAATCCTGAAGATCGACTGTGTTTTCGTAATGAGAACTTCCTGCCTGCCCATTTATTTTTCCTGTAAAGTCAAGTTCGCTCTTAATGGGTAGTGCAACCTGAGGGCCTATACCAAAATTAAGGCCTTTCAAATAAATTCTGAACATTATCGGAGCATCAATATAGCTGATCTTATTTACCATCGATCCCTCCAACAAATTTGTTCCATCATCAATCTTACCATCTATTGACCAACCGCGTTGAGAATAATAAACAGCGGGTTCAACCGTAAAGTTGTCGGCAATCTTCACGCTTACGAAAAGTCCTCCATGAAAACCTGAAATATTTTTATAATTGATTTCTGGAATATTATATACTAATCCAGACCAACCCGCCATAGAATAACCACCGCGTAAACCAATGTAAGAGGTTCTATTTCTTTCTCTGAATACTTGCCCCAAGCTATCACTGTACGCGAATAAGCTGATGAGAATAATACCTGCTATTTTTTTCATCTGTATAAATTTTTGGTTTAGTGGCAGATGGATCATCGGTGTAAATCACCTCGATTGGTGATGGAAGATCATTTCATGGTTAAAACTAACAAAACTATATTTGGTGAGGAATGAATTGCTGTCAAATAAAAGTGAATTTCAATGATTAGGTTAATATGTTTTGATATTGATAATACTTTACTGAATCATTAAACATTTCACAACTAGCTTTACTATTATTAATAAATATTTAAATCAGAAATATGATTACGATTCGATCTGCAGTACCAGATGATGCTATTTCAATCATCGAGTTTCAGCAAAAGATGGCGCAGGAAACGGAGAACATTCTATTAGACTTTCATACCGTAACAAATGGTGTTCACGCGGTGTTTGAAGATGCCACCAAAGGTGCATACTATGTAGCAGTAGATGGTGATACTGTGGTAGGAAGTTTAATGACAACGTACGAATGGAGTGATTGGCGTTGTGGCACAGTAATCTGGATTCAATCCGTTTATATTACCCCTACTCATCGCGGGCAAGGTGTGTACAAAAAAATGTATGAACACATTCAAAGTTTAGTTACTCCCGTGTCGGGGTATCGTGGCATTCGTTTATATGTTGATAAAACAAATCATCCCGCCCAACGGGTGTATGAAAAGTTAGGAATGAATGGCGAGCACTATCAAGTGTTTGAGTGGATGTTAAATGTGTAAGAGAAAGTTTGTATCTTAGGTAGACCCTGCCCATGGTCTGTGTCTTCACAGACCATGATAGAATTCGTACGACTCCCATTTGTCGAATGCTTAGGATTATTTTTTTCTATAAAGAATATGCTCAAAGCGAATTTACTCCATAAAGTTCATTTTCGTTCTGTGGGGACACAGACCGAGGAGGGTAAAAGTTAGGAATGAATGGCGAGCACTATCAAGTGTTTGAGTGGATGTTAAATGTGTAAGAGAAAGTTTGTATCTTAGGTAGACTTTAAAGTAAACCCTGATAATTATGACCTCCGCTGGCAAATCCATTTATTACTTTGGTTTTTACCTACTTATTTTAGGCATTACGCTCACGGTAGTTCCAAATATTCTGCTTTCTACGTTTCTGTTACCTGAAACAAGTGAAGTCTGGATTCGCGTAGTAGGTATCATTGTATTTAACATTGGTCTCTACTACATCTTTATGGCTCCTGCTAATCAGGTGTTGTTTTACACACTAACCATTTATACAAGAGTGTTAATTCTACTCTGGTTTATTGTTTTTGTATTGATGGGCTGGGCGCCAACTCCGCTAATTATGTTTGGCCTTGTGGATGCTGCAGGTGCTGTTTGGACATATACTGCTTTGCGAAGCAAATAGATCATTCAGTTAAGACGCTGATCTCGTTTTCAACTTTATTGAAAACGGTAATCTGCTAATAATCCATTGCGCTACCAAAAGATTGGGTACCCAACACAACCACGCAATTACTCTGTAAGCCGAAACAAAGTCAATGTGTGCTATTTGCGCAAGTGGAAGCCAGATGCGTAACGTAACGGCAGCAAATGTGAGCGCATAACTTCGGATCATCCACGCTTGATGACTATCAATGTCTCCGTTTCTTATAGAAAGAAATGCTTTTGATGTGGTGAATAGCCATGATACTGCCAAGCCACCAAATCCCCAACTCGCTATCCAACCACCCGTTGCGAAAAACGATAAGTAAAGCGCAGCCAATCCACTCACTAAACAAACAGTCACATAAATTTTTCCGAGTACTCGATGGAAAGATAAATTCTTATTTCGGAAGCGCGTACTGAATTGTGACCAGCCTGCTAATAAAGCAACGCCTCCTAAAAAGATATGCGTATAAAATGCGGAATTCCACAAACTACTTTCTAGCAGTTCGGGGGATTTTGACATTAACAAACCAAAGCGACCTTGAATAAGCAAATAGATGATAGGATATAAACCAACACCAATGGCAAAAAATGCAAAGACAATCCACCTAAAAGTTTTCATGCCCGAAAGTTAACTTTTGAAGATTGGCAATCTATGTTTTTTGTTTCTTCTTTTTTGCGGAGGGGAAAAGTACGTTGTTTAAGATCAACCGATACCCTGGTGAGTGCGGGTGCAACGAGAGATCTGTGCTTCCTCTGCGCCAGCCCGACAACCCTTCAGGATCATGACCGCTGTAATACGTCCAGTGCCCACGTCCTAATTCACCATAGAGGTAACGCACATTACCGGCCTTTTTATTTTCAGCAAGCACAAGCACTTCGGGTTTTACTAAACCGGCATTGAAAGAAGTTGTTTGACCATTGAATTCCTTAATTGAATATTCATGATTTTGTGTGAGTAGAGTCGGAACAAGATCCCACTTCGCAGAAAAATTAAACAATTGAAAATAACCAGGTCCTGATTGAAAAAAATCTGGTCGACCGGTATTGATATCTGAAAACCTACGACTGGTGGGCGGATCTAACGCAAAGTTCTCAAAGGCAAGGCTTTTAGTAAAGTCGAAACCGACTCATGTCATCATCAATCGTAAAATCCTGAAATGAAATACCTGAGCCATCCGCAGCCAGCGCAATGTCAAACGTTTCGGCTCCTGAACACATGGCAAACAAATAACCGCCTCCTGCACAAAAGCTTTTTATTTTTTTGGCTACTGCAAGTTTCATTTCTGTTACTGAACTAAAGCCAAGTTGTGATGCGGTTGCTTCCTGAATTTTTGCCTGAATAACGGCTGATTCCCTGCGCAAGAAACGACCATGCTGGCCTGTAAAATCTTCGTGATGAAGATGCACCCAATCATATTTAACTAACTCATCTTTTACTATTTCTTCGTCATAAATAATGGTGTACGGAATTTCAGCATAATCCAACACAAGAATCACGGCATCGGTATCGTCTGTTATCAATTCATTTTTTGGTGAATACACGGCAATCTTGGGCGCAGTCTCCAGGCGCATCACATTCATATTCACTTCCGGCTTTGCAATCTCCGTAAGGATAGCATTTGTTTTTGCACTAGAGATCAGCTCGAAACTAATACCTCGGATTATACACTCACTTTGTACTGTAGGCGTGTAGTTAATCAGAAAACTTCCACCTCTGTAATTCATTAACCAATCTACCTTCACGTTTTGTTTAAGCGCATAGTATGCAAGTCCGTAGGCTTTCAGATGATTTCGTTGGGCATCATCCATTGGAATTAGAATGGAATTTGCAAACACGAGAGTTGTGTGCAGTACTAACAACAGCAGGAGGTAATATCTCTTCATGTTCTGCCCGATTTACGTTATTCAATCTCACTTATTTTTCGCGCATTCGCAACGACTATTTTATGAAGAGACTCAAAACAATACATCAACTGAGCTTATCGAAGTCAAACTGACACACGGTTGTTTTGTAGAACTGTAATATCTTTGACTATCCATAAGCAATATGACTTCAACACGACCCAGAATAGAAGAAATTTTACACGAATTGGAATTCACTACTTCGCGCAGTAGCGGACCAGGCGGGCAAAATGTAAATAAGGTAAATACGAAAGTCACGCTAAAGTGGGATGTTCCGCAATCGGGCATTGCAGATTCGCAAAAAGAAGTTATCCTCACCAAACTTCACACTCGGTTAACAAAAGAAAATATACTGGTTCTTACCTCACAGGACGAGCGTTCACAACTTGGAAACAAGGAAGCTGCATTATTAAAGTTAGAGCAACTTCTGATAAAAGCGTTTACTGTTAAGAAGGCGCGAAAAGCCACCAAGCCTGGAAAGGCGGCCAAACAAACTCGCCTAAAGAATAAAAAGCAACATGCCGAAAAGAAAAAGTGGCGTCAAAAGCCTGAATGATTGCTTAGACCTATTGTTTCATGAATATTCAGAACCCAGTATATTTGCGGTTCAATTTTAAGATTTAGGTATGCGACTCGGACAATTGGCCAGAAAACTTTCACTCAGGCCTTCACAACTGGTAGATTTTCTTTCCACGAAACAAATTCATTTAGAAGAAGGATCTAACGCACGCTTGCAAGATGAGTATGTAACAGCTATTGTAACTTATTTCGCACCTGAGCGCTTGCAGGAAATTGTAACTCAAACAAAAGAGGATCCCGATAGCAATCGGGAACTAATTTTAGTTGAAAAGACTCCTGAGATCGTTACCCCAGAACCAGAGGAGATTAAAGAAAGAATAGAAGTAGTTGCAGAAAGCATCAAGCCGGAAGAACCACAAGAAGTTGAATTAATAAAAGCCCCCAAACTAGAACTCACAGGGTTAAAGGTGTTGGGCAAAATTGAATTGCCCGAACCAAAAAAGAAAGAACCAGTAAGTCCATCTGAAACAATCGAACCTAAAGATTCCGAAGAAAAAATTAAATCGCGGCCAGCTACAAAACGCAACATCAGAACGGACAGACAACCCAATCAAAAGGAATGGAAAAATCCCATTGCCGTGCAACGTGAGCGAGAGGAACGCGAGGCACTAGAGAAAAGAAAGGAAGCGTTGAAGCGTGAAAAGGAAAGGAAAAGAATGCATTACCTGAGCAAGGTAAAAACAGAGCAAACTACCAAGGCGATTCGGGTATATGATGAGCCCGAAGAAAAAGAAATGAAACCTGTAGCCGCTCCGCCTAAAACTTTATGGGGTAAGTTTATAAAGTGGTTGAATAATTAATGCGTGAAAAAGAAAGAGTGCCCATCCTGCGCCATGGAAGTTGATTCGAAGAGCAAGGCTTGCCCTATTTGCGGGTATGAGTTTGCTGAATACTCCAACACACTTAAGTGGACTGCATTGGCGTTGCTTATCCTGTTAATTCTACTTTGGATTTTTTGAATTTTAAACCACAAAGGCACTAAGACGCAACGGAACGCGAAGTTCGCATTTGCTCATCCTATAAATTCTTTGTGAGACTTCGTGTCTTTGAGCCTTCGTGGTTAGCTCAAAGACCACGCTTCAAATACGAGATCAATATTTTGAAAGTCTGAACTAGTCGCGCGCGTAATACTGCACCTTAAAAATTGGAATCAGTACCGGAATTACAGCAACCAACAGAAACGCACCTGCAAAAGAAAAAAGATGAGCCGTTCCCGCAAAGAAATCTCCAGAAGAATAAATAGCAAGAATTAACACCACAGAAAAAGGCATGGAACACGCAAGCACATTCATGGCAAAATCAAGATCGAAAATTTTTTGCCCGGGTTGATCTTTACTCAAGGCATTTACTGCAGCCATGTGTGCATAAGGCCAAAAGCTAACCGCACTTTGCGGAAAGACTACTACTAATAATGCTGTCGCTAGATCGTTGATTGGCAACAGCAGTAGCAACACCGCTGAAACAAGAAACGCGATTCCCGAGCGAAGAAATAAAAATGAAAAAATTGTTTTTACCTGATGCCAGGTAAGTTGAATCGAGATGCCAATAAAAAGAAGTACCAGTGGAGTCATCATTAAACTGACTTTGTCCACACTTAACTTAACAAATAACGGCAGCGATTCATAGCCTAGTCCGACACAAAGCATAACAATAGCAGCCATAATCGCCATGTTAACAGGTTCATTAACCAATGATATTAAGAGATTTTTTAACTGAACCCGCTTTCGTTTTGGCTCCTCCTGATTGACTTGCATTAACCAACGCATTGCAATAATGTAAGCGATAATGAGGACAAATATTTTATTTCCGAGATCGGCCAGTGCAGCCGTAGCCACCATATTCTCGCCACTGAATTCTAAAATAAATGGAAAACAGGACAATCCCGGTGCAAGCGAAGGAATCAATAGAATTAATGCCCGGTAATGATTGTCGGGGATATTGAAAAACGAATTCATTGGCAACTTACTTACCAACAAATACACCACCACATTGAACCCCAGCGCAAGTACAGGCACCAAAATCAACTCTATCGAAAAATTGATTTTGAGTAAAGCAATAAAAATAGTGGCTGGCAGTGTAAGCCCTAAAATAATTGCCCGGATGCCATCCCGTTGTTCTTTGTTTTTAATCTTGCCACGAAAAACGTAGCCCACCAGAATGAGCAGTAATAATGATATGGTTGTGCTAATGGAATTCATTAACTCACAATGGCACTCAAGCTTTTAATAAACAATTTCATTTCATCTATTTTGCCAATACTCACCCGCCCATAAGGATTGCCTCCAATTTCAAACCCACGAATACCCACTCCTCGATCTACCATTTTAGAGAGTAATTCTTTAGTTGGCATATCTATTGGAAACAAAATAAAGTTGGTAACAGATGGGATGGGACTAAAGCCAAGTCTCTTCAACTGTTCAAACGTATATTCACGATTTTCTTTATTTGTCTTTCGCGTAAAATCCTGGAAGGCTACATCGCCTAAGCTAGCCAATGCACCTTGCACAGACGTAACACATAATGCCATTTCAGTGCGCACCAAGGATTGAATCATTTTTACACGCTCTTCTTTGGCAACCATGTAGCCCACCCGTAAACCAGCCATGCCGTGTATCTTTGAGAATGTGCGACACACAATCACATCATAACCCTCATTGATCAAGCCAACCGCAGTTTGCGATTCAGCATCGTCTAGCAATTCAAGGTATGCTTCATCAATAAAAATAGGAACCTTAGAATCTACCTTTTTGCAGAAAGATTTTATTTCATCAATGGAAGTAAGGGTGCCTGTCGGGTTATTGGGATTACAGATGTAAACTAATTTTGTTTCGCTGTCGATAGCAGAATACATAGCATCAAGATCATGCGAGTAATCTTTCTTAAGCGGAATGTTTTTCCACGTGGCACCAATGGCAGTTGCGGTTTTAACTAACGACATATAAGAAGGATCGGCAGAGATTACATTACCACCTTTCATGCACGTTGCAAAAGCTGTTTTCTCTAACAGATCGGTTGAGCCTGCTGAAATCAAAACATTATTAAAAGTTACCCCTTCCTTAGCGGCCAACTTTTCTATAATTTCTTTAGCACTGCTATACACATACCTATTTCCTTTGCTGGCACTTTCACCAATAGCAGCAATTGCTTTCTTGGATGGCCCCCATGGGTTTTCATTTGCAAGCAATCGCGCCTTTATCTCCGGCTGATCGGCAGCAATTTTAAAATCTTCAATCAGTTCGTATGTTCCAAGATAAGGAGACATACCAAAAGCAGGTTTAGCAAAAAGATTGTTAGCAGCGGCTAAGCCTGCTAACATGCCACTGGTAGTAAGCATGCTTTTCTTAATCCAGTTTCTGCGTGTAAGTGAAGTATTCATAAGGTGTGATTTAAAGTTTAGGTATCACTATTTAGGTATATAAATTATCAGTTCCGATTTTTTATTTTTCGTCACCGTTTGCACTGGTGATAAAAGTTTACATTTTTTTAATGCCACCGTTTGCAGGTGCCGTGAGATATAAGTTTTTTGAATCTCTTCAGGTAAAATCCTCTTTTAAGAATGTCTTGTGACTGATGGGAAGTAATCGATAAGAATTGAATACGAATTATGACTGGGCAACAAAGACCTAGAAATTATTGTACAAGTGAAAATTAACGGACACAGATGCCTTTTTTGATAACGCTATGCTGGGGATTAAGCATAAAATCGCAATATTTACTACATGAAAAAGTTGGTCTTTATTATTGACGATGATCCTGTCTATCTAAACTTCATGAAAGGTCATTTTAAGCAAATGGCCGAGTATGAAACTCAAGTGTTTCTCTCAGGAAATGAGGCTATCAAAGCACTTGATGACACTAAACCTTACCTGATCATTTTAGATCATTTGTTTTTGAATGATGCTGATAATACCGGTTTGGAATATTTAAAAGAGATCCGAAAGAAAGCGTCCCGAATTCCGGTTATTTATATTACTTCTATTAATGAGCAAATCCTGCGAAAGCAGACTGCCAAAATGAAAGTGATTGATTATATCCTAAAAGATGATGCCTTTCTAATTCACCTGCGCACAGCAATGGATAAACTAATTGAGCAACCTAAAAAGAAAGGTATTCTGAAAAAATTATTTAGCAAGTAAGAAGAAATTACTCCCGTTCATGATGCGCGCAATTTTATGTACCCAGTATGGATTGCCCGAAACTTTGGTGCTAACCAACACACCAACTCCTGCACCTTCTGCCGATGAAGTTTTGATTGAGGTAAAAGCCTGTGGTGTTAACTTTCCTGATGTACTCATCATTCAAAATAAATATCAGTTCAAACCATACATTACCGTTCTCTCCGGGTGGAGAAGTTTCCGGTATTATTGCTGCCATAGGTGATAAGGTTGCACATGTAAGAGTGGGCGATCATGTAGTAGCCTTGTGCGGCTGGGGCGGTTTTGCTGAACAGGTTGTTGTTAAATCCAATCGTGTTTTCAAGGTGCCACCCGAAATGGATTTCATTCAGGCAGCTTGTACGTTATATACGTATGGTACTTCTTATCATGCATTGAAAGATAGGGCCGATTTAAAACAGGGTGAAACCTTGTTGGTGCTTGGCGCTGCGGGTGGAGTTGGTTTGGCCGCTGTGGAGTTAGGAAAATTAATGGGTGCCACGGTGATCGCTGCTGCCTCCACGCATGATAAGCTAGAGGTGTGCAAAGAAAAAGGAGCTGATCATGTTATCAATTATACAACTGAAGATCTTCGCGCTCGCATCAAAGAAATCACGAACGATAAAGGAGTAGATGTAATCTATGATCCTATCGGTGGATCATTGGCAGAATCTGCACTTCGTTCTATTGCCTGGCGCGGACGATATTTGGTAGTGGGTTTTGCATCGGGTACTATTCCATCTTTTCCGGCTAACCTTCCGTTGTTAAAAGGTGCTTCTGTTGTAGGTGTGTTTTGGGGAAGCTTTGCCGAGCGCGAGCCTAAGCAAAGCATGCAAAATTTTATGCAGTTACTTACGTGGATGAAGGAGGAAAAAATTAAACAGCATATTCATCATATCTATTCATTGGAAGAATCTCCACAAGCTTTGCAAGATTTGTTAGACAGAAAAGTGTCTGGCAAAGCGGTTGTGAAGATTTGATTCTTAGTAACCTTACACTATGAAACGAAGAACCTTTATTGAACAATCATCTTTAACAGCTGCGGGTTTAAGCATTCTTGGTGCTACACAGTTGAGTGGCGAAAACGTATTCAAGAATAATACCTATAAAGTAAACGGTCAGCGTATTGAAAGTCGCATTCTGGAGTTGGCGCAATTTGGTAGAGACGAAAATGGTCATGGCTATCGCGTTGCCTATACGAAAGGTGATGTGGAAGGCCGTGCTTGGTTTATAAAGCTGATGAATAAAGCCGGACTTGAACCAACCATCGATGCCGGTGGTAATATCATCGGGAAACGAAAAGGAAAAAATCAAACCTTAAAACCTATTGCCTTTGGTTCGCATATCGACATGGTGCCCGATGGTGGCAACTACGATGGCACGCTGGGTTCCCTCAGTGCATTAGAAGTAATTGAAGTACTGAATGAAAATAAAATCGTAACAAATCATCCGTTGGAAGTAATCATTTTCGCGAATGAAGAAGGAGGGCTTATTGGTAGCCGGGCCATGGCCGGTACATCTTACCGCTGAAGGATTAAAACAAATTAGTCAAAGTGGGTTAGTGATGGCCGAGGGTATTAAAACCATTGGCGGTAATCCGGAAAACATTCAAAGCTGCATCCGTAAGAAAGGCGACTTCCATGCTTTCCTGGAATTGCATATTGAACAAGGCGGCATCCTGGAAGCAGAAAATTTAAACATTGGCGTGGTAGAAGGGATTGTTGGCATTGTAGATATTGAAATAACCGTAGAAGGCGTTGCCAATCATGCCGGCACTACGCCTATGAAGCTGCGCCAGGATGCATTACTGGCTTCATCAAAATTAATCATTGCAGTAAATGAAGTGATTACTAGCGTGGCCGGAAATCAAGTAGGAACCATTGGAAAAATTACGGCCTTGCCCGGTGCCTACAATGTGGTGCCCGGTCATGTAACATTGGGGTTAGAGATACGCGATTTGTCTTCAGAAAAAATTGAACAGCTTTATGCTGAAATTCAAAAACGCGCGGCTACTATTGCCACCGACTCAAAAACAAAAATTAGTTTTATGCGCGAGGCCAGTGAAGTAAAACCTGCGCTTACCAATAAACATTTACAGCAACAAATTGATGCTTCTGCAAAAGCGTTGGGTCTTACCACAAAATTTATGCAGAGTGGTGCAGGTCACGATTCACAACAGATGGCCACGCTTGCTCCGGTGGCAATGATTTTTGTGCCAAGTGTAGGCGGTATTAGTCATTCCCCAAAAGAGTTTACAAAAACAGCAGACATGACAAATGGTGCAAACGTGTTGCTGCATACCGTGCTAAGTGTTGATAAAGGATAGAGCGATTTATATTTCTATACTCGGCAAATCCTAAAAATGCTTCTATCTCTAAACAAGGATTTTGATATAAAAAAATATACGCAATACTTATATTCGGGTATTAGAGGTAATTTTCCTATGCGACATATTCTGCTTTTCTTGTTAACTCAACTCTCAATTCTTGTATTGGCCCAGGAACCAACAAGGCAGGAACTGAAGTACAAACCAAAGAATCTGGATGAATGTATGGCTAAACTTGATCTCATGTTGAACGATGCAGACAAGGATACAATTCGCTCCATGAACGAACATGATTTTGCTATTTCTCAACATCAGTTTGGCTTAGGTCTTCACATTCGAAACTATTGGGGCTTGTGGGGTCAAAAAGAACTCTATCATTTTTTCGATTCTCTTGGAGTAACTCATCCAGATAACATGTCTGGAATCATCCTTGTATCATATCATAGACATTTAAGCAACAAGGAAATTGATTTAAATGGTCAAATTCAAGAATTGAATAAGTCGATTCAAGAATACAAACAAAAAGCTGAAGAATACAAAAATGATATTCTCCAACATATGGACACCTATAACGTTGGAGATACTTTAGTAATTGACTTCTACCTCAAGAAAGACATGAAGTATCCACAAACATATTCAGTTCAGCTTTTACACGACTCTGAAGATATGCTTCAACGATACAACCTAAAAACACTAACAACAACTTTAGTAAATAAAGGTATTGATTCAGAAACTCAACAATTCGAACTAACTCTCAAATTAATTGACTTGGCAGGTAACGAGAAGATTCGACTTTGGTACCCTTACAACAAATCCAAAATTGGAGATCTATTTGACTTAAGTCTAAACGGAATCGATTTTAACAGCATAAAAAATACCTCTAACAGGCGCTAAAATCCCTACGATCTGGCTGATCGCTGACCAACAAGTATAAATCATTCGTATTGTGTGTCAGGTAATGGGGCGACAAGAAAGTGAGTAGAAATGGTTAAATTTGAGATTATGAAAACAGGCACATACAATATTGACTTAGAGTTTGACCAGATTTTGGATTTGGTGAGACAATTATCCAAAAAGGAAAAAATTCGTCTTTCAAAAGAGCTTGAGAGAGATATTATTGACACCAAACTTACTGCCTTACTGAAGGCATTCAAAACAGACGATCTTGATCAAGAGACTATTAACAAAGAAGTAGAAATTGTAAGGACAGAGCTATATGCCAAGTCAAAGGCCAAGTAAGGTTATTGTCGACACCAATCTTTGGATTAGCTTCTTAATCGGCAAAGAGTTACAAAATCTTAAAGACCTAATTACGCGCGGAGAAGGTACAACTCATTACAACTGACCAATTAATTACCGAACTCAAAATTGTTACCGCTCGCCCAAAACTTCAAAAATACTTTGACCCCGAAAAAATAACAGAGTTAGTGTCCTTTCTCGACATAGTTTCAGAAAAAGTGAAGCTAAAAAATATTGAACAAATTTGCCGTGACCCTAAAGATGATTTCTTATTGGCTTTATCAAAAGAGAGTAAAGCGAACTATTTAATCACCGGTGACAAGGATTTATTGGAAATAGGAATCTATGGCAGAACAGAGATATTGACTGCGAATAGATTCAAAGAGAAGATTAAGTAACCATTCGAACTCACAACAAGAATCTCCACATTCTTTTTGGTCGCTCACCAACAAACAGTAAATCATGTCAGAAAAAAATCGAAATGAAAAAGTAAGGCTGCATACCCGAAACAAAAACCGGGAACGGTATGATTTACCCGCGTTGATTAACGCTACTCCAGAATTAAAAAATCATATTACTCTTAACACATACGGAACAGAGTCAGTCGATTTTTCAAACCCGGGTGCTGTTAAACTTTTAAACACGGCCATCCTAAAACATTATTACGGAATAACACACTGGAAATTCCCGGACGAAAACTTATGTCCGCCCATACCGGGCAGGGCTGATTACATTCACTACATGGCTGATCTGCTGGCCGAAAACAATTTTGGAACAATCCCCACAGGTGATAAAATCACGTGCCTTGATATTGGTGTAGGCGCCAGTTGCATTTACCCCATTATAGGAGTTACCCAATACGGTTGGAAATTTATTGGATCTGATATCAATCCAAAATCAATTGCTTCTTCGCAACAGATTGTTAATTCTAATGCATCCCTAAAAGGAAAGATTGAATGTCGATTACAAAAAAATAAAAAAGATATTTTTCAGGGCATATTAGGCAAAGACGATAAAATTGAATTTACCGTCTGTAACCCGCCCTTTCATTCTTCGGCCGAAGATGCTCAAGAAGGATCGCGAAGGAAAATAAGGAATCTATCGGGTAAAAAAGTAAAAACACCGGAACTCAATTTTGCAGGAATTAGCAACGAACTGATCTATGAGGGTGGCGAATACAAATTCATCCAGACTATGATTAGAGAAAGTGAAAGCGAAAAGTTCTCTAAAAATTGTTTCTGGTTTTCAACGTTAGTATCAAAACAAGCTAACCTTAAAAGAATACATACCCTGTTAGAAAATACGGATGCTAATCAGATCAAAACGATTCCGATGGGTACGGGTAATAAATCCAGCCGAATTGTAGCGTGGACGTTCCTTTCAAAAGAAGAACGAAAAGAGTGGCGGGAAACCAGATGGAAAAACTAGTCATAGAATTAAACGCCTTTCGTTAATTTACATGTCTAAATAGTATTGTATGAACCGCAGAAATTTTATTCACGCCTCAGCAGCACTCACCACGCTTGGGTTGCTGGAAAGCAGTCCATTATTAGCCAACCCAGCAATGCTGGATAAAATAGGCATTCAACTTTTCTCGCTTCCAAAAACTCTGGAGAAGGACTTTCGTGGAGGTATCACCATGTTATCGCAGATGGGCTATCGCGAGATTGAAATGTATGGTCCTTTTCCGTTCACTGCCCAGAAAGCAATTGATAGTTGGGCGGCAGTTACTCCCTTTCTGGGGTTCAGCGGAAGCGGTTACTTTGGTCACACAGCCGCTGAGGTAAGAAAAATAATGGATGAAAATAAGATCAGCGTTCCTGCTGTTCACACGGATCTTGAAACATTGAGCACCCGCATGAGTCAACTGGCCGATGCGGCTCATACTATCGGATTTAAATACGTGGTGCTTCCTGCGTTACCAGCCGAAAACAGGAAGACGCTCGATGATTATAAAAAGTCGATTGATCTTTTTAATAAAATAGGTGAGCAGGCCGTGAAGGAAGGCTTGCGCTTTGGTTATCACAACCATGGTTATGGATTGCAAGAACTGGAAGGAACAATACCGGTGCAGATGATTATTGAAAAAACGGATCCGAAGTATGTGTATCTGGAGATGGATCTCTTCTGGACGATAGCAGGAGGTGTAGATCCGATTGCCTGGCTTGAAAAATTTCCGGGACGTTATAAAATGATGCATGTGAAGAACATGAAACAGAAAGTGAAATTCTCAGGGGATGGTGGCGACTCCAACCAGTGGATTGAGTTGTTTCCTCACATGAGTACAGCTGATGCAGGTGTACTCGATTTGAAATCCATTATCCGTGCAGCAAAAAAATCAGGCGTAGAACATTTCTTTGTAGAACAAGACATGGTGCAACAGCCAGAAGTGGCGCTCAAGAAAAGTATTGACTATTTAAAAACATTCTGAATCAGTTTCGGTACTTGAAATCCCGCAAGAAGGTGACGTGAATATTCAAAAACAGAATTGGCGTGCACTGCCTTTCAAATGACGGGCAAATGACGGGCGAAAACTGCCTCTACTAATCTTCTTCCATCCGTTAAACGCGTAACATTGTGCCGTTAACAAAAATTGTCATGCAACAACCGGAATTAGGAAGACGACTTACCGCTTTGCGTAAAGAAAGGAACCTTACTCAGGAAGAGTTGGTGGAAAAAAGTCATGTAAGTGTGCGCACCATTCAACGCATTGAAGCCGGTGAGGTGATCCCTCGCCTGTCTACCGTGAAAATTTTATTAGAAGCACTTGGAGAGAGTTACCAATCATTTTCAACAACCCCAACCCAAGTTATGGAAACACAAAAAAGCACTTTACCAAGCACCCATCGAAACACGTTATTAGTAGCTGCACTAGCCGGAGCTGTTTATCTTGTGTGTGAAATTATTCAGGGAGCGATGGACATCGCCTGGCTTGCAAACGAAGGTGGCTGGAATTTTATAATCAATACCCTCTACATTAGTCTCACCATTGTTATGGTGATTTCATGTGCATTATTTGCGCGTGGCTTTATCGTGTTGAGTATTGTCTTCGAAAATACTCTGCTAAAAGGTGCTGCATATGGGCTCATTGTGGCCGTAACTGGCAAGGGTATTTTGGATATCACTACATTATCCGTGACGGATGTCGAGAGTTTATGGCTTCCGTATTCAGTGGTTTCAATACTTTTCGGTGGCTTAAGTATTGTATTCGGAGTGGCTCTTATTCGGTTACAAGATGGCATGGGCGAACTCGCCCGTATAGCAGGACTATTGGAAATTGTAATGGGCTGTATGCTGATAACCGTGTTTCTGTTTTTTCTCTCTTATGTGATTATGGTTCCTGCTGTAATTGTAGAGATACTGGTACTCTACCGCGGATATGAATACCTGTCCAAGTCAACGGAGGTTGTTACTGCTGCTTAAATCAAATCTTATTAAGTGTAATTTTTTTAAAGTTAAAATTCTATTCGATGAAACTAAAAATTGCAGGACTAACCCTGCTGCTTTTTATAGCTGTGCTTTTCTTTTTCGGTTGGCGCACGCCTTCATTATCCAGTAATCATGGAAAAATGGATACGCATTTGTACCTGAGCGATGGGGCAAGCCAACCTTTGATAGTTGCCTTTGGAGGCGGCTCGGGCGGGAATGACTGGGAGCGAAATTATCTGAAAGATAAACGCGATTCATTGCGCGCACACGGTTTTGCTGTGCTGGCGATAGGATATTTTGGAACCGATAACTCACCCAGTTCACTTGATCGCATTTCACTCAACGCTATTACAGATACTGTTCTCAATATTGCTAAACGAACACCACAAATAGATACTGCCCGTATTATTTTGATGGGCGCTTCCAAGGGAGGCGAGTTAGTTCTAAACCTAGCCAGTCGGTTTTCATGCTTCAAAGGAGTGATCGCACTTTCCACTTCGCATGTTAGTTTTCCGGCAATCACACTATCGGCCAACACATCTTCGTGGATGTATAACAATCAAGAAGTAATTTATGTACCTGCTCCTTTCAAAATCATTTGGCCAGCTTTGAAGGGTGATTTGCTTTGTGCCTTTTCAATCATGTTGGAAAATACAGAGGCTGTTGTGCAGGCCGAAATTGAAGTTGAAAAAATCAATGGCCCAATCTTGATCCTTTCTGCTGATCAGGATGAACAATGGCCAGCCACGAAAATGTCGCAACAACTGGTGGAGCGATTGGTCCGAAAAAACTTTACTTACCAGTATGAACATATTGTGGTGAAAGGCACGCATACAGAACCGCTCAATCACTTTGACAAAATCTATCTATTTTTGGATGGCATCAAATAGCTGGAATCAAAAGAAATTAATTCGAATCAGATTTCTTTCACTTCAACCTGGCTATAATAAATGCTACTCCATATTCATCAGTTTTGATTATACATGCATGGGCTGGCATCGCCTTCGCGAGAACGTTGAAGCCGTATTGCTCAGTTCACCCTTTAACCAACAATCTTATTATACGAAGCACTGATGCCACGTATCAAAGAAGAACTAAATCCGCGATGCTCCATTTCATTGAGTCCCACAATGGTGCAGCCTTTAGGTGTTGTTACTTTGTCAATTTCTTCTTCCGGGTGGCGATTGCCTTTTAATAAAAGTTCGGCCGCGCCTTTCACGGTTTGGGCAGCAATTAAGTTTGCCGTCTTCGCATCAAAACCAATTTCAATTCCTCCTTGTGTAGCGGCACGAATAAATCGTAACGCGTATGCAATACCACAAGCACCTAACACCGTGGCAGCGTCCATCAATTTTTCATCGATGGAAATAGTAATGCCCAGTTGATTGAACAACTCCGTAACATAATTCACTTGTTCATTGGTGCTGTGCTGCGAGCATAAACACGTTACCGATTCCTGAATGGCAATGGCCGTGTTGGGCATCGCGCGGAAAAGCGGAACATTTCCAACAATGGCATGCAAGTCCTGAATAGAAACTCCAGTAACCACACTTATAATAATATGTTTTGCCGGGTCGAATGACTTTTTCAATCCCTCCAATACTTCTTTTACATTATAGGGTTTAAGGGCAACAATAATAATTTCACCTGTCTGAATGGCTGCTGCATTGTCGCTGGTTGTTGTTACGCCTTTTTCTTTCAGGTGCTGCAAGCGATCCAGGTTTCTTCGTGTTACGGTAAGTTGACTGGGTTTAGCAAAACCACTCTTTAACAATCCTTCGGCAATAGCTGCTCCTAAGTTTCCTCCCCCGAGAATGGTGATCTTTTTTGAAGTCATGATGAATGCATTATTATATGGCTCTCAAGATACTTATGTTTTTTTGTGAAGGGAAGCCCTTCCTAACAAATACTATGCTTAGGGTAGACTAAACCGATTGCAATCCAATGTCAACCTTACTGGTTTATTCATTTTTCCACTTATCGGGTATTTTAGGCTTTTGTGTATTAATTATTCTATTTGTTAGTTGCTTTTAACTACTTACCGTTTGTTGGTAAAGTGTTAACTAAAATTATAAAGGTGTGAAGAGACGTGATTTTGTTCAACTAACAGGTTTGGGTTTAGGAGGCCTTATGCTTTCATACCCTATGATGGGTCATGCAGTTTCTGCGGAAGCACTTTTAGAAGCATCCATAACAACCGCCCAGAAAAAACAATTAGCCGATGTTGCCCTTAACACCGCTAAATCGCTGGGTGCAACGTATACCGATGTGCGCATCGGTCGCTATTTAAATCAATCGGTAAGTACGCGCGAAAAAAGAGTGCAAGGCATTCAAAGTTCAGAATCATTTGGCGTGGGCATCCGTGTGATTGCTAACGGCACGTGGGGTTTTGCTTCTACTAATCAGGTGACAACCGATGGAATTGACAAAGCAACCAGACAAGCCGTGGCCATCGCAAAAGCTAATTCAAAATTTCAGAAAGAACCTGTAAAGTTGGCGCCTGTTCCGGGTTATGGCGAGGTGGTTTGGAATACCCCCATCCAGAAAAATCCATTCGAAGTTCCGGTATCAGAAAAAGTCGATCTGTTGTTAAACGCCAACAGCGAGGCCATGAAAAACGGAGCCAACTTTGTAAACTCCAATCTATTTCAGGTTAACGAACAAAAATATTTCGCGTCAAGCGATGGCTCTTATATCGATCAGGACATTCACCGCATCTGGCCAACATTTACGGTTTCGGTTATCGATCGTGCTTCGGGTCAGTTTAAAACCCGTGATGCCTTGAGCGCCCCTATGGGTATGGGCTACGAATACATGATTCCAAAAAGTGAAGACAAACTTCAAACGCCTTTCGGGATGATGTTGTACCGCAATAGTTATGACATTGTTGAAGATGCGATAGCCGCAGCCAAACAAGCAAAAGAAAAGATGACGGCTAAATCCGTGGAGCCAGGAAAATATGATTTGGTACTTGAGCCTAACCATTTAGGATTAACCATTCATGAATCGGTTGGTCATCCGCTTGAACTGGATCGTATTTTAGGCTACGAAGCCAACTATGCCGGAACCAGTTTTGCAACGCTGGATAAACTTAAGTCAGGCACCTTTAATTATGGAAGCAAAGTGGTAAACATTTTTGCCGACAAACAACAAGCTAACTCATTGGGCGCTGTGGGGTATGACGATGAAGGAGTGAAGAGCAAGCGCTGGGATTTAATTAAAGATGGAATTTTTGTAAACGTGCAAGCCATTCGCGATCAGGCGCACATGATTGGCCAGAAAGAATCGCATGGCTGTTGTTACTCACAAAGCTGGAGCGATGTTCAGTTTCAACGGATGCCCAATGTTTCCTTGGCTCCGGGCAAAGAACCGTATTCGCTTGCGCAGATGATTAAAGATGTGGAGAAAGGAATTTACATTGCTGGGCGCGGATCATACTCTATTGATCAGCAGCGCTACAATTTTCAATTTGGTGGTACGGTGTTTTACGAAATTAAAAATGGCGAGATTGTCGGCATGCTGAATGATGTGGCGTATCAATCGAACACTCAAGAGTTTTGGAATAGCTGCGTAAAAATTTGTGATGAGAAAGATTACAGATTATTCGGTTCTTTCTTTGATGGCAAAGGTCAGCCTTCCCAAGTAAGTGCTGTATCGCACGGAAGTTCTACCTCACGATTTAATGGAGTGAATGTAATTAATACGGCAAGGA